>NZ_JAMQPR010000001.1:2028675-2278675 GCF_026151345.1 Leptospira paudalimensis | reverse complement strand
CAAAATGTACCTGTTTTTCTGAATCAATAGATGCTGTGATGACGTAATCTCCCACATTTATGATATTCTGATTATTTGTTAAACTTGCGCCAACATAATCTAATAAATGCCGAATGTTTCGATTGCTATAAGAAAAAAACGAATCATTCACAATCATTTTTAATGCCGTTGCTGAACTAAATGCAGGTCTCCATGGTTGGTTCGTTGTTAAACTTGCATATTCGCTAGCAAGTGATAAGATCGCGATATCTTCTTCAAAATTGACTGAGTTTACATTTGATTCTTGGATCCTAAGTTGTGCATCTATATCTGCTACTATCATTTTTTTACTAGGGTCTTTGATAAACTTATCTCGAATCACCATTAACTTTCTAAATACTGTATTATTATCTGGGAAGTTATTATTAATTGAATTCCCTCGAAATGGTCTATGGTGATTCAAAACCAGTGTTCGTATCTCTTGAGTGATTTCGGGTGCCGCGAGTGTCATCAAATAACTAATAATCGGGTGTTGTTGGATTGCATTGTATTCTTCTTTTGTAAGGTTTGGTTTGTCTGGTAAAACTAATTTTGAATAACCTATATCCGCAAGAAAACTTGCTGTCATCACCGAAAGATGATCTTTTTTATTGGGTTTATTATCGTCACCTACACCAATCTTTTTCGTTCGGACTTTCATACCCATTGCAACAATTGTTCTCTTTGTCATTAGTTCTGATTCAACTGGTACTCCAGCATGATTCAAAATTTCTAATATATTAAATAGTCCTGATTCAAAATCTGGATTACTAGTGAAATCATCCAAAACTTTTCCAATTGATTTGTGAACTCTAAGCGCATGATCAGAATTAAACGCTTCTTTTTTTAACTCGAGTATTAAAGATTCAGTTTGTTTTGCGAATTCCGTAGTTTTGTCTGGATCAAAAAGTTTTGTTTGGCGTGGGTCTGTTGTTTCTCCCGATGTAATTCTCAAATGTTTTGAATCAGTTGTAAGGCAATAAGCTCCTTGTAACTCAATCTTTAAAAGTTTACCAAAGTCTTCTTCCGTTGCGTTCTTTTTTTTTGCCATGATGAGCTTGCCATTTCGATCATAAAGATCGAGTGGGATTTGTTTGCTCTTACGATAACTGCTTAACAGATCATCATTAAATTCAAATTTAGCAAGTTGGTCAGGGGAAATTAAAGGAGAATCGCTCAAATTATATAGTCCAATTATGGTATGATTATCTGTCGATATAAGACGAATATTATTGAATTATACCAATGAATAAAGCCTTTTATCGTAAAAAAAATTACGAATCCTCATTAAAACGATAGATAGGAAGGGTGTTGGATCAAATCAGTGTTCAATTCTTCATTTCTTTTGCCATCTCATCGAGTTGAGTCATAATCCCTCCAGTAGACTTACTACTTTCCGATATTTGTTTTGAAATTTCCACTATGTTGCTTGCGTATTCTGAAATTTTGACAGTGATTTTTGTGGATTCTTCAGTGGCTACTTTTTGGGAATTCGTAGAATTTTCTATGGTTTTACTGGTTTCGTAAATTCGAGTGTTAAGATTATCAATTGTTTCAATCGCTTTGTCTATATCTTCGATTTTGGAACCAACACCGTTAATTTCTGATTTGATGATACCGATTGCTTTGCTAAGTTTTCCCATCCTTTCAGAAGACCTGTTGATAAGTTCGTTACTTTCACTAATCAATGTAAGGTTTTCTTGAATGATTTTAGAAATTTCTTTGGAGTTTTTTGTTGTGGCATCCGCTAATTTTGAAATTTCTTCTGCTACAACGGCAAATCCTCGTCCATGTTCACCAGCTCTGGCTGCTTCAATCGAAGCATTTAGTGATAACAAGTTTACTTTATCTGCAATGTCATTGATCACAGAGACAAAATCAGAAATTTCCGTACTTTTTTCTTGGAGGATGTTGAATTTATTAATCGATAGGTGGATATGTTCTGATGTTTCATTTGAATAGTCCATAACGATATCTAGGTTTTGATAGATTCTGCCAGTTCCAGTTTGGACAGTTTCATTGATGGTTTTTAGATCATTAACTGATTGAATTGAAGATTCTGATTCATGATACAATGATTTTGCAATTTTGTTATTCGAGTCAGCTTTAGAGGATAATTCTTGTAATGAAATAGATATTTCCGTTAAGGATGTTGCTTGGTGCTCGGAAATTTGTTTTAGTTCTTCTGATATTGTATCCTGATTTCTGATCTGCTGTTTCATCAATTCAATCGTATTTAGAATTGTTTTTGCCATTTGTAACAAAGAGTCCAAAGCTTTTTTTGCTTCCTTTTGTTTTTCAACAGCTAAATTGAGAAGTGTTCTAGTTGCAGTTGCTCCTACAGTTGCTCCAATCCCGACCCAAACAAAGATTAAAAATCTTACGATGATATTACTTTTAGGACCGCCTGGAATTAATTCTGGCCTTAGAGTAAACAATACAATTTCAGAAACAATTATCAAAACAAAGTTATATATAGAGGCGTTCCGGTTGAAATACAATACACTTAGAACAAATGAAATGTAAAAAGTAGCTGAAAGTTCAGTTGCCCCGTAAATTACATATTGAAATACCAATAAACATAACGTAACACCAGTTATAGAAATATAACTTGATGACCAATGGGTTTTTAATTTTGAAGATAAAAGGAAACCAACTATCAAGATAGAAGTTGCTAAAACAAATTCGATCAATATACTCTGGTAGGTCAAATAATCGGATCCTTTTCCAGCAACTTTAATCGAAAGTGTTGCAATGTTGGCTAAGGCAAGGATGGAAAGAAACGATAAAAACATTCGTTTGTTGTTTCGTAACATCACCTCGGTGAAGAGGTCATCGGAAATAGTCATCGTATTTTTTTGAAAAAAAAGTTTAGCAAACAAACTTGTACCTTCTTTGGAAAGGGAATGGATTTAGGTCAGAGTTTCAAAATGAGGTCTTCTGGCAAGAAAGGTCCTAAAAGTCGACAAGTGTCTAGAATTTACATTGATTCTAAATATCGATCATTGTTCCCAAACACGCGTAGGAAGATAGGATCCTCTAAGAAACTTAGAGTAAGGTTCGATGGAATCGAATCCCAAACAAATGTGAATTGCCAGGCAAATCCGTGTGTTTTGGAAGGAATTGATTGTTTGACAGTTTGAATTTATTTTGGAAGATTCGTATCCTTTTTAAAGATAAAAGTATATTCTGCGTAGGTGTTATGCGACCTGTCAGGTGGGGGAGGAAATTCCCATGAACTGATTTCTTTTTGTAAACAATTGATCAGTGAATCAGCTGGTAAATCGGATTGGATGAGTTCCACTTTTGTGGGAACTCCATCGGGTTCGATTTGCCAATCGAATTGGATTTTGCCCTCTTCGATTTTAGGCTTTGTTTCTAAGTATAAATTGTAGCAAATTTGGATTTTACGTTTGTGTTTGGTGATGGTAAAATTCACTTCTCGTTTGTGGTAAGGTGAGAGACCCTTTTTATCCACTTCCATTGAGGGTTGCGTGACTTGATTTCCATTTGAGTTTGGTCGAAGGAAAAGAAAATACACCATACTTAAGATAAGGGTAGTTATTGTGACAAGAATGATTTCTTTTTGATAGAGAATCTGTTTTTTCATTTATGAATATACTTTACGATTCGAAACCGTTTTACTTTCTAAAAAACACATAGGCAGCACCAGATTGTAAAGCTGAGTTATTTGCACTGGCAGTTGGTCCATTGGTAATTGTATTTTGATTGCTGTCTTCTTGGTTCACCCCAACAACAGCAGTATCTCCTGATAAAGAAATCGCATTGCCAAATCTGTCTTCGACATCGGCATTGGGAGCCTTGATAAATGCCCTATATGCCCAAGTGGAACCAGACCTTTGGAACACATAAACCGCACCAGAATTGGATAGGCTATTGTCATCGTTTGGGTTCGTACCATTTGTGACCGTTGTTTGGTTATTGTCCTCAAAAATAGAACCAACTAAAATCGTATTCCCTTGGATAGCAACTGTGACACCAAAATTATCATTAGCTTCAACGTTAGGAGGTTTCAGGTACGCTTGGTGAGTCCAGGTAGAACCAGTTCTTTGGAACACATAAGCGGCACCTGCTAAGCTAGCCGAGTTGTCGGCACTGGCAGTAGGTCCATTTGTAATTGTAGTTTGGTTACTAGATTCAGAAAATGCTCCGACTACTATGGTGTTTCCATCGATAGCAACCCTATTGCCAAATTGATCATTTGCATCTGCATTGGGTGCTTTTAGATATGCCTGTTCTACCCAAGTGGAACCCGTTCTTTGGAAAACATAGGCTGCACCAGTAGCATTTGCAGAATTGTCTGAACTGGCAATAGCACCGTTTGTAATCGTTGTTTGGTTGCTATCTTCCAAATTTGAACCTATAACGATTGTATCTCCAGAGATCGAAACACTGTTTCCAAATCGATCATTTGCTTCTATATTGGATGCTTTTAAGTAGGCTTGTTGAGCCCAAGTTGTACCTGATCTTTGGAAGACATAAGCGGCACCTGCTGATGCAGCTGAGTTGTTAGCACTTGCAGATGTTCCATTTGTAATCGTTGTTTGGTTACTCGCCTCATTAAAAGCACCTACAACAATCGTATCGCCTGAGATGGAAAGGGAAATCCCAAACTGATCATTTGCTTCCGCATTTGGTGGTTTGATGTAAGCTTGTTGCACCCATGTAGAGCCCGTTCGTTGGAACACGTAGACTGCACCAGAACTGGATGCAGTATTGTCTGTACTGGCAGTAGGTCCATTCGTAATTGTGATTTGATTGCTATCTTCTTGGTTGGCACTAACAAGGATGGTATATCCATCAATGGCAACGGCAGCTCCAAAAAAGTCCGATGCTTCTGCATTAGGTGCTTTTAAGTAGGCTTCTTGTGCCCAAGAGGAACCAGTTCTTTGAAAGACATAAGCGGCACCTGCTGATGCAGCTGAGTTGTCTGCACTCGCAGAGTTTCCATTCGTAATTGTCGTTTGGTTACTTGACTCACCTGCAGCTCCCACCACGATCGTATCACCAGAGATGGCTACGGAATTTCCGAAGAGATCGTTTGCTTCCGTATTTGATGCTTTGAGATAGGCCTGTGTTTCCCAGAGTTTTGGAGAATTACCGACACTGAATCCACAAAAGGGAATAGGATTTTCCGATACGGATGCGAGTAATAAGGTTTCTCGATACCCTTTTGATTTTTGGTCACAGGGGTTATTCAATGTTACTTGATTACAACTTATGGAAAAATGAATTAACAAGATTCCCATGAAGTTTTTCATTGATAACGAACGAAACACGAAATTTCCTTTCTCCATCGCTTCCATCAGGTTCGTTTTTCCCAGTACAAAATTGCTAACATTCGTTAAAAACAATTTTTGATTCAACCAAGGTTATCAAGTATTTTCTTATTATTGTTGATAGGAAAGCTAATAATTTTTTAAATTTTTTTGTGAATGTAAGAAGGATCTTATTCCGAGTCCAGTGAATGGACATGCTTCGATTGTAATCTGTTTCTGTAGATTGCCCGTAATACAAAACCAGTCACAATTAATTGGACCGGAATCAAAATCATGTCCCATTGTTTTTCAGACAAATTAGTGATATAAGGTCCACTCAGTTGGAATGGAGGTAAAAATGGATACCGCATGAGAACTGTTAATGTTGTGACGACCATGGTGTCTGCTAATCCAAAATAATAGGAAAGTGGATATCGTTTTTTGTTCACATGGAAGAGGACAACCATTACAAGAATACTCATTGGTTCCAAAAGTAAGTAATTGGAACTAACAAACGTTGGTAACGATAGAAGTACAAAGCGATACCCGGCGTGGCAATAAATCCATGATAATGGTGATGAATTAAAGGTAAACATTCTCTGATTGGTCTTGGTAGTTTGAAACCTTACCTTACTCATTTCTTGGAGTAACCAAATGAGGAGGAAAAAACATACAAATCGACTGAGAATCCCGCGATAGGTTCCTCCATCAGGAGAGAAAATCATAACAAAGATATTTCCTAATACAGCAAAGTTGATATATCGAGTAAACCAAGTTAGGTACTTTTGTTGTTTTGATTCGGACAAACTCACATAACCAATCACAGCTCCTAATCCAAATGGAAGGAGTAGTATCATTTTGGTAAATCCCATGATAGAAACCATATCATGATGGGATTGTAAACTGAATTGGATTCCGGCTAATAGTGATACAGTGATAATGATAAAAAGAAGTAATTTTTGACGATAAATGCTTGAATAACAAACAAGAGAAACAAACAAAATGGCAATGGTTTGGTTCCAAAGGAGTAGGCTAAGATCAACTGCAAATTCAAGATTCATATAAAATTATTTTCAAATAAGATGATGTTTGGGATAACTCTGTTCGTTTCGATACTGGACATTATATTCAATTTCGAACCTTTGTGTGTCATGTGCTTGGTAAAAGATTCTCACATAGTCTTCCAAACAACTGGATTTGCAACTCTAACTTTCGCAATTTATTTTTTCGAGAATGGTTCTACTGATTGATTGAATTCCATGGCAATTCATGTAAGGATTAGGCAGTTTTGCGAATTTTGAAGAATGGCCAAAATTTTTAAAAAAATCACAGTTGGGTAAATAAATTGACTATGAATTCTGAATTCAAAAATTCTTAATTGTATGTAAGAGAAAAGAGTTTTATTGCTGGGTGACAAAAAAGGCAAAAAATTCAATTCAAAACTTGATTTTGATAGGCTAATCATTCCGGAAATTATAACTTATGAAACTTAAAGATTGGTTTATGATGCAATTTGATGGAAGTGTTGATTCATCCATTCAACCACTTCCTCTTGATTACAAGGTACAAGATTGGGAGTTGATTTTAACTTCAAATCAAAAAATTAAAATTTCAGAAATCATCTCAAGGGGACCACTTATATTAGTTTTCATTCGTGGAACATGGTGCCCCTTTTGCCAAATCCATTTGAAAAATCTATCTGAATGGGCAACAAGTTTGAATGAAAAAGAAGGTAATGTGATCGTTGTATCAACTGAACCAATCCATGCTCTAAGAAGTTGGTTGAATCTCAATCCTATGAATTTTTTGTTTGCTAGTGATTCTACATTGGAACTTTGTCAATATTTTGGAGTGCGCATTCAGCCAAATGATTTTGCACAAGCAGCAACATTTTTAATCGATTCTGATTTAACAATTCGTTTGGCATACAAAGGCAAACGAACTCAAAAAAACTTTGAAGAAGTTGAAACTGTGATGAAACAACAAATATATGGATCGAAGGGTTGATGGATGTTTCGAAATATAAAGAATATATTACAGATTCTATAACGATTGTATGAATCCAAATTCAAAGTTTATACACTATGAATTAAGTGACCCACTTACTGGTTCCTATTTTTATTTTACCAATGATTTGATGGGTGATCTAGAGAAATCTCTCGGAAATCCTACTGCCAACCGTATTATATGGAACCGAGGGAAGGGGCAATTTAAATTTTACTGTGATGAAAAAACAGTTATCTTAAAAGAGAATACATTTTGTACACTCACTGCCTTAAATTATATTAAGTTCCCTAGCAATGACCAAAAAGTGACAGCAATTGTATTCAATAGAGAGTTTTATTGCATACGTGATCATGATCATGAAGTTTCCTGTAATGGGATTTTGTTTTATGGGGCGCAAAATTTTTCTGTATTGAAGATACCTCTAAGGGATATAGTTGCATTTGAAAAATTGGTAGATTTATTCGAAAAAGAATTTGAAGAAGGTGATAGTTTACATGGGGAAATGTTAGTAAGTTTATTAAAAATATTAATCATACGACTAACAAGAATCGGACGAAATCATATTGTAGGAATACAAGGTGATTATCAAAGTATTGAAACCATTCGTAAATTTAATTTACTAGTAGAACAGAATTTTAGAAAATACAAACAAATCTCTGAATACGCATTTATGTTAAATTTATCTTCTAAAAAATTGTCAGAACTGTTTCGTTATGCAAAATTAGATCCTCCGCTTCAAACAATCCACCAAAGGACTATTTTAGAAGCAAAACGTATGCTTTTATTCACTCTTAAATCAGTTAACGAAATTTCAGAGGAATTAGGGTTTGAAGATGCCAGTCATTTCAGTAAATTATTTAAAAAAATCACAGGGAAATCTCCTTCCGCGTTTCGAATTAGGAAAAATTGACATAAATTTTTCCAGTTTGTCCATTGTATTTGCGAGATAAAACAATATACTATAAGAATGTATAAAATGCAATTTAAGCCTAAATTTGGAATGCCTTCGTAATATGAATATTTCTTGGATAAAGAATTTAGTGAAATTGGCAGTTGGTGTCATTTTTTTTCAGACTTTATTTTTTAAATTTAGTGGAGCAGAAGAATCTGTTTATATTTTTTCTACACTAGGTATAGAACCGTGGGGAAGAATTGGATCTGGATTCATTGAACTATTAATTGTCTTGTTGTTTTTGATTCCAACAATTGTTTGGTTAGGTGCACTGCTTGGTTTTTTTACAATGTTGGGAGCTATTTTAGCACATATTTTTATCATAGGCATTGAGGTATCACAAGACCATGGATTGTTATTTAGTCTCGCAATGTTTAATTTGATAGGTTGTTCTTTTCTTTTATACTGCGAACGAGAAATGGTGTTTAAAATTTTGCAACAGTTGAAGAAAAAAATATGATCCTTGTCGAAGAATCTCGACTCATTACAAATTCTATTTCGGAGTTAATCCAACAACTTTCGAAAAAAGAATTTTCTATGCCCCTTCCTATTTTAAGTCATGGAAGTATTTCGCAGCACATACGTCATATTTTAGAATTTTTTCAGGAATTTATTTTTGGCTTAAAACGTGGAGAAATCGATTTTGATCAGAGGAAAAGGTCAAAGCAGTTAGAAGAAAATCCAGAATTTGCACTGGAAATGATTGGTTTTATCCAAAAAGAATTGGTTGAAGGATTTGTCGACATCCCGATTTCGATTCGAGTTTCCACTCATGATAAAAATGAAAGACCGTTACTTGCGAGTACAAGTTTACGTGAACTTGCATATTGTAATGAACATGCAGTCCATCATTTAGCCATCATTAAAATTGCGCTTTCGACTACTTTCCCAGATATCATTGTGGGCGATGGATTTGGAATCGCTTACTCAACTCAACAAGTGAGTCGTTGACCTTCTTTTTTTTGAACAGTTCGAATGGATGATAAACTAGAATTTTATCATCCATATTCTATAGGAAATCTTAATTGATTCAAATTCAATAACCCAAGGATCGTTATTTCATCACCTTTTTCCAATTTGCATTTGCTTTAGGAATTAACTCTTTTTCATTTTCATTCCAAGGGATTAAGGTATCACCGAAAATTCCATTATAGAATAAGTTGATTTTTCCGTTGATGATTTTATACCTCATCGGATCCACTTCCACTTTATCTCCATTCTCTCCCATTGCATAAGCACACCAACCACCATATTCAGGTTCAAAATTTTCTGGATTTTTTTCGAATTTAAGTTTGTTTTCGAACGAGGAAAAATAATAGATAATACCTTTATACTGACTAATGATTTCACTTTTCCCTTTTGTCGGTTTGTTCGAAAAATAGGAAACTGGATCATAACCATCGAGTGCTACACCATGATGATTTAAGCGGAAATGCTTCTTTCTGAGTTCGTTCGATGCATTTTCAGTTTGCGCTTGATTGGTTAGGAAAGCAAAGAATAGGAAAGTGAAAACGAAGAGAGTTAGTGGCTTCATAACAGACAAATCTATCATAAGAGATCAAAATTTGAATGTCGAATTTGCTTTTTTTTCTGTCAATTTTTCAAAATAAAATTCCCCCCATGAATTTCTAAGTAATGGTTTCTGTAAAGGTGATTGTTTACTCACTGATTGCGGTTTTGTTAGGAACTTTCCCTAAAATCAATCAGTGAGTCTTCGCAATTCTGCATCGTCCTAATATTTTGGTTTTGTTTTTACTGAGTTCTTATCTCTTTGAGAATGTAAGTGATTGTCTTTTTTTACCAAAATTGATAACTTAAATTGAATCCATCGGTTTCATATTTTTACTATGAAATTGTTCCCAAACTTCTTTAATCGAATTGCAGTATTTGGATTTTGTGTTACAATCAATGTACATTAGGTATCCGTTTGTCCCTTTTATGAAACAATATTTACTTTTATTATGGTTCGTTTTTCTTTTCGCCAATGCCTCCCTTCAGAGTGAAACCATTCTGTTTAAGTCTGGAGAAAAAATCGAAGGATCCGTTTTAGCCCAAGATAAGGATTCTGTTACAATCAAGTTAGCAGACGGAAATACGAAGGTGTACCCAAAGTCATTGATCCAAAAAGTTTTCTATGGGCGGAAAACAGATTCTGCGGCTCTTAAAAAAGACCCTCAGCCTTCTGAGAAAGAAAAAAAACTGAGAGAAGAGAAGGAACTTGCTGAAAAACAAAAACAGGAAGCAGAAGAACTCAAAACCAAAGAAGAAAAACTCAAAAAAAGAGAAGAACAACTTTCAAATGCAAAACGCCATTATCTAGAAGCTTCCTTGGGAATGGGGAGTGGTAAAAACCAGATGGAACTCCGTCCTTTCTTTCAAACCATTCAAATTGCGGGACTTCTATTTGGTGGTGGTGGAGCTGAGCTTCAGTCCACTCCATACAAAACAAAAAATCACAGTTTCACTCCCCGTTTGTTTTATGCTTGGAATCGTTTTACGGTTGAAATCCGAGGTACGGAAGCAAATGGAAATTTTAATATAGGTGGATTCCAAACGATCTCATCTGGTGGGGGAAGTGGTTCATCCTCGAGTGGTGAAAAATCAACGAATGCGTTATTTGGTAACGGAGATACAAAGTTCCAAAAGGTATCAACGAGAATCGGTTTTACGCCTTATCCACATCCATTGTTTGATTTTCAAATCGTTGCTGGAGTGGAACGTATTTGGACAAAGAGTAACCAAGAGGTATCAAGCATTGG
Organism: Leptospira paudalimensis; assembly: GCF_026151345.1. Classification (NCBI taxonomy): domain Bacteria; kingdom Pseudomonadati; phylum Spirochaetota; class Leptospiria; order Leptospirales; family Leptospiraceae; genus Leptospira; species Leptospira paudalimensis. The sequence continues at coordinate 2,267,660 of NZ_JAMQPR010000001.1, read as the reverse complement.
TGGATTGACAAGTACAGGTAATAATCCATCTCGAGCAGATTTCCGAAATTCGACTCAATCACTCAAAGGGTATAGCGTAGGGATTGGATACGAATGGAAATTTTGGGATCGTTTTTCTCTACAAGGGCAGATTTTGCATTTGGATATGCAAGGACCTTCTTCGTTTCGGAGTAATGAATTTGGTTTCGAAACTTCACCTTTTAAATATAGGCAATTTGGTTTGGACTACCAATGGAAATCTACTGGAACAGAAGTGAATGTAAAATTTTCTACAAAAATCAAAGGTGATGTCAGTTTCTTTTTGGAAGCAAGTAACATGGTTCTAAAAAACAAATTAGGATCGGGTTATATCACTGAAAATGAAGGAGGAGGAAATTCTGATCCATCTCAAATTCTAGTGAAAATATATGCTCCACAAATCCTCATTCCCATTTTATTGGATTCAAAGACGATTCTCACTTACGTACAAATTGGTGCAAATTATCGCTTTAATTTTTAGACGAAACGTATGCATTTACGTATAATTTACTACAAATCGATCACAGTTCCTCTGAATAAAATCCACTCCTAAGCAATAATTTATTGCATAGGAGTGCGAAATCAAAAATGATTTCAGTTAGGCTTCAAAATGAATCGAAACAGACAAAGAATTTTAGTTCTCCTCTTCCAATTTTGTTTATTGATTCTGATTTTAAAAGATTGTAAGGCGTAAGAAAATAATAATCTTTGTGATCCAAATTCAGATACTTTTAAAGAAGTACAAATTTCGAAAATCTTTGCTAAGGATAACTCTCCACTTTGTGGTAAAGATTATATATCAAACATTATCCCTTATTCAGTCACTGGATCAGTAACAGGATTAATTAGTTCTGGATTAAAACTTTCTCTCAATGGAATTGTTACCTTGCCTGTTGAAAACGGCAGCAAAAATTTTTATTTTATGAACATACTTACCAGTGGATCTTCGTATTCGGTAAAAGTATCTAGCCAACCTGCTGGTTTTTTATGTTCGGTTACCAACGGTGATGGCGTAGTTAAAAATTCGGATGTAACTACGGTTTCCGTTTCTTGTGCCCCCACTTGTAATCCTTGTAATCTTTTCCTAACGATGTCTGGATACCCTCCAAACCCGGGAAGTGCGAAAAATTTTGATCCTTCTTGTATGGCTGATGGGAATTATCCTGGAACCGGAAATTATAAGGCGATGGTAGTCGATGGTGTAACAAGAAACGCATCGAACACTGCCAATGTAGGTGATGGACAAATCGATTGGGTTTTTGCACCAAATCGGACATATCGCCAATCAGAAGGTAATATCAGCACAACAAATTCCGCAGGATTATTCGTGACTGCGTTGACCATTAGATTCTCAGTCAACTCAAAGTATTGGACTGGATTAAATACCAATTGGACAACCAATACAAGTAATACCTATGATTTATGGAGGAGTGCAACTGGATCATTTACGGGTGTTATGGGGCAAGGAAATTCTACTTTGATTGCTGACATTACTGCAGGTTGGACTCCTGATCCTTGTAATTTGAGTAACCAGCAGTTAATCTGTGTGGAACAATAACTCACTTTATCTAATTGATTTCATATAAAATCAGTTAGACGATTTCTCTAATTTCATTTGATCATTTATTCCATTTCCAATTTCCATTTTTCTGCTGATTTGAGAATCTCTTCCGCGAGGAAAGCAAGTGTTGGTCCTGATTTTTTGCGATAACAGAGATAAAATTTTCGTTCGGTGTTCCAGGTTTCGAATTTAATTTTTTTCAATTTTGAATTAATTGAATATTCAGATAAAAATCCAATCCCAAGTCCTGCTTCTAATGATTTAATGACGGATTCTACACTCCTCAGTTCCATTGCTATGTTTGGACCAAAATCTTTTGTAAATGATTTGATCTTTTTTTCGACAGCTTTTCTCAGAGCTGATCCTGGATGGAAACATACAAAAGGTTGTTTTTTTAAATCATCAATTTTGATTTTTGTCTTTTGGAAGATCGGATGGTCTTTTGCTGCAACTGGATAAATTTTGTCAGATAAAAATTCCAATACATTCAAACTTGGTTCCGAAATGGGGCCTGTTAAGATACCAAGATCAACTTCCCCTTTTAATACTGCGTCCTTGGTTTCAGATGCGTCTCCTTCGCGAACGGAAAGAGAGAGCCCTGGTCTTTTTTTTAGAATTTCTTTTAAGATTTGAGGTAAGATCCAAGCGGATACTGTCCCACCTGCAGAGATTGAAAAATTTCCTTTTAATTCATTCTCTTTCGAAAAAGCATTTTGAATTTCTTCCCATAACTCCTTCATCCGAACTGAATATTGATAGAATCTTTCACCTTCATGAGTAAGCCTAACTGACCTTCCTCCTCTTTCCAAAACGGTGATCCCTAATTCTTTTTCTAAAAGAAATATTTGTTTGGAGAGTGCTGGTTGTGTTAATCCCAATCGGCTTGCTGCTTTTTGAAATGTGCCTGATTCTGAGATTTCAAGAAAGTAGATGATCTGACGGAATTCCATAAATACATATAACTTTTAGTTATATATTTCATAAAACCAATTTATTTGCATTATATTCAAATTTTTGTTACTGTATTTAGCAAGAGGGAAATATGGGACAGACTCTATACGACAAAATTTGGGAAAACCATCGGATCATAGAAAGTTCAGATTCGGAAACGATTTTATATGTGGACAGGCATATCCTTCACGAGGTGACTTCAGCCCAAGCATTTGATGGTTTAAGAGATAAAAATCGGGATGTAAGAAGGAAAGATCTCACCTTTGGAGTTGTGGATCACAATGTTTCCACTAGAGACCGGAAAAACAGAGATGCCGCGGGACCTGTCTCACGTTTACAAATTGATACAATGGAGAAAAACTGCAAAGAGTTTGGAATTCAATTGTACGGACCAGAAGATCCAGGTCAAGGGATTGTACATGTTGTTGGTCCTGAGATAGGATTTACAATCCCAGGTTCAGTCATTGTATGCGGAGATTCTCATACAGCAACCCATGGCGCCTTTGGAGCCTTAGCATTTGGAATTGGAACGAGTGAAGTGGAACATGTTCTTGCGACTCAAACCTTAAAACAAGCAAAAACCAAATCAATGTTAGTTCGATTTGTTGGGAAACCTGGATTTGGGATTACGGCAAAAGATATTGTCCTTGCCCTCATAGGAAAAATCGGAACTTCCGGAGGAAGAGGATATACGATAGAATATTCAGGTGAATGGATTGAATCATTATCAATGGAAGCTCGAATGACCTTATGTAATATGAGTATCGAAGCCGGCGCAAGAGCAAGTCTTATCGCACCAGACGAGATAACATTTGAATATCTAAGCGATAAAAAATTAATTCCTAAAGGTGAAAGTTTTCAGAAAGCAGTCGAGTATTGGAAAACATATTTCTCTGATGATGGTGCAATTTTTGACAAAGAGATCGAATTAGATCTATCTAAGATTGAACCGCAGGTCACGTGGGGGACAAATCCATCACAGACGATATCGATTGGAAGTTTCATTCCTAATCCAGAAGAGTTCCAGGACATACGTGAAAGAGAAACGGCAAAAAATGCTTTGGCGTATATGGATTTACAACCAGGTACTCCAATGTCTGAAATTAACATCGATAAGGTGTTTATCGGATCTTGTACGAATGGTAGAATTGAAGATTTACGATCTGCTGCGGAAGTGGCAAAAGGAAAAAAAGTTCATCCGAATGTAATAGCTCTTGTGGTTCCTGGTTCTGGTAGAGTCAAACGGCAAGCGGAACAAGAGGGTTTGGACAAAATCTTTTTAGAAGCGGGATTTGAATGGAGAGAACCTGGTTGTTCTCTTTGCCTTGCAATGAATGACGACGTTTTACAACCAGGAGAAAGATGTGCCTCTACTTCGAATCGTAACTTTGAAGGAAGGCAGGGAAGAGGAGGGAGGACACATTTAGTGAGTCCTTCCATGGCAGCTGCAGCAGCAGTGACTGGAAAATTAACAGATGTGAGGAGATTCGCATGAAGGCAAATCATTGGACAAAACATACGGGAGTTGTTGTCTCCATTCCAAGAGAGGACATTGATACCGATCAAATCCTACCCAAACAATTTATGAAGTTAATCAATAAAAAGGGTTTTGGTACCCATTTATTCCATGATTGGCGGTATTTAGATTTTGAAGGAAAGGCATTGAATCCAGAATTCATATTGAACCAAGAGGGATTTATGAATGCGAGTGTTCTCATTGCTGGAAAAAATTTTGGCTGTGGTTCGAGTCGGGAACATGCACCTTGGGCACTTGCTGATTTTGGATTCCGTGTGATCATCGCTCCTTCTTTTGCAGACATATTTTCAATCAATGCTGCTAAGAATGGAATCGCTCTCGTTCGTTTACAAGAAAGAGAAATCCATTCTTTATTGGAATGGGTTTCCAATCAAGGAATCGCACAAATCCAAATCGATCTAGAAACGTTTGAGGTGAAAGCTGGGGAACATAACTTTCCATTCCAATTGGATTCTGCTTCCGTGAATCGGATCCGCAATGGTTGGGACGACATTGATATCACTTTGAAACACGCAAATGAGATTTTGGAATTCGAAACAACACAGAGGAAAGAACGATCGTTTTTAGAAGTCTGTTGGTGAATTGATTCTTTGGGTGTAAATGAGTTATCAGATTACAGACACGCGAGAAGGATAGAAAGGGCGCGTAAGCGGTCGCATTTTGCGACCGAAGCCCTGGATAGCCTGGCCCCTGAATACGAAAAGCCCCAAGCGACACGAAGCCAATGCAATTTGATGGATCGTGTCTGGGGCTCGCCCTGCGGAAAGAAGAGTTATGAGACATAATGTGTCCGTGAATTTAAAATCCCCCACCCGAGTTAGGGAGGAGGGGAGTGGCTCGTGGGCAGGTGCTCTTCCCCCCTTTAACAGATCCACTTGATTTGCAAAGAAACAACCCAAGGAATTGTATTTTTTTGCCAGAATGTTCGTGTTTTGGCCCCCAATGGAGGGAATCGGTGGTAAAAGGATGATACTTAACCATCTGGGCAACTATTTGGATTGCCAAACTGTCTGGAGTTAGAAAGTTAGCCAAATGGATAACAATAGCCCAACAAACCTGCTCCTTTATTACCACCCACTGGCTTCCTTTTGCCACAAGGTCCTCATTGCCTTGTATGAAAATGGAACTGAATTTGAACCAAGGTTTGTAGACCTATCGGAGGAAGAATCTAGATCAGAATTATTCGCTTATTGGCCTGTTGGGAAAATTCCACTATTGAGAGATCGGATGCGTAACCAAATCATCCCTGAGACAAGTGTCATCATTGAATACATCAGCGAATACTATCCAGGAACTGCTAATTTGCTGCCAACTCCAACACAAGAATCCATTGGAGTGAGACTCTGGGACCGATTTTTTGATTTGTACATCAGTGATTCTGTGCAAAAAATTGTTTTGGATCGCATTCGCCCTGAGGGACAAAAAGATCCATTTGGTGTTGAACGTGCTTATGAAAGATTGCCTGTCGCATATGGTATGTTAGAAAAAGAATTAGATACAAAGAACTACATTGTATCTGATACCTTTACTATGGCAGAATGTTCCGCGGTTCCTGCTTTGTTTTATTCCGATACGCTTCTTAGTTTTCGCAATGGTTACCCAAAACTAACTAATTATTTTGAAAGATTATTGGAAAAAGATTCCGTTAAACGAACGTTAGATGAAGCAGAGCCATATTTTCATATGTATCCTTTTTTTGATAAAATTCCAAAAAGATTTTTGAAAGAAAAAAAGTAAGGACATTTTTTTACGATTTTCGACAATGAATGGATTTTAATATGACACTGAAAGAACCTGGAATAGACCAAATTTTTCATGCACTTGCTGACCCGAGTCGATTGCAAATGGTGGAACGATTGAGTTTGGGATCTGCTTCCGTTATGGAATTAGCCGAACCATTGGATATGGCTTTACCATCTGTATTAAAACATTTGAAAGTTTTAGAAAATGGTGGGTTAGTGCAATCCAATAAATCAGGAAGAGTACGGACATACGAATTAAATTTTTCAAAATTGAATGGCATCAATTCATGGTTAGATGAAAGGAAGTCTGCTTGGAATCGTAGTTTTGATCGATTGAGTCAATTTTTAATCGAATCGTCAGAAGAAAACTCGGATGGAGTCTAAAAAATACAGAATGTTAGTCACTAATACATCTTTTACCATTGATCGAATCTTACCTGCATCTAAAGAAAAAGTTTTTGCAGCTTGGGCGAACCCTGAGTCAAAACGTAAGTGGTTTTCATGCCACGATGATTGGAAAACTGTAGAGTTCAGTTTGGATTTTCGAGTGGGTGGAAAAGAATCCAATTTAGTCATCACACCTACTGGAAGTAGGCATGTTTTTGATGCTACCTATTATGATATCATTCCAAACGAAAGAATCGTTTATGCATTTGGAATGTATATGAATGATATTCGGATTTCGGTATCTTTGGTTACTGTTATCTTTGAATCGTTAATTGAAGGTAGAACTAAGATGACTTTTACTGAACAAATTGTACTCCTTGGAGAAGTTTCCGAGGAAGGAATACAAAAGATCGAAATACAAGGTAGAATCGAAGGGACAAATGCTGGATTTGATCGTCTCGTCAAAGAACTTTCTTAATCTTAGATCACGGATTTCTTCTGACCAATTGAAAAAATTGACAACCGCAAATGAGATGATTAAAGATTTTTTTCAGAATAAACTTGGTTTCTACCTTTTCGTTTCGCCTCGTATAAATATTCATCTGCAAGATTGATGACAGATTCTGGATTCGTTGTTTGATCCCTCAGAATGGAGATCCCTACACTCGTCGAACATCGGAGTTCTTTTCCATTGATTGGTATCTTTAAGGAATGGAAGGCACTTCGGATTTTTTCAGCAGTCACAATGGCTCCATCTAAATCAGTATTTGGTAATAAAACCAAAAATTCTTCACCACCCCATCTTGCTGGAAAGTCTTGTTTTCGTAAGGAAGATTTTAAGACACTTGCAAATTCGATGAGTACTAAGTCTCCGATTTCATGTCCATATGTATCATTGATGGATTTGAATAGATCTAAATCGAACAATAGGAATGCAATGGGATAGGGAGATGTGCTACGGTGTTGCCTTGCCATTTCAATTTCTAAATTGGAAAAAAAAGACCTACGATTTGAAATGCCTGTTAATGGATCGGTCATTGCAATTGCTAATAATTTTTCGTTCACATCTGTTAAGGAAGAAAACAATTTTGAAACAATCTGATTTACAATGAATGCACTCCCACCAAGTAATAATGACGAAATAAAGATACTCAGTAATGTAGGTTTTACTGGTGGCATTAAGATATTCACAAGTGGTATCACATCATAATACACAAAAAATCCCATGGCACTAAATAAGACAGTTGCTAAAAATGCATTGTAAACGCCATAATTTCGATCCAGTGACATACTACTGAGAGCAATTGAACCTAAATAACCAAGTATAAAAAATGAAGTGATATGACCTGTTCCATATGCAAGGACAGTGAGCCAAATCAAATCAAAAGTTGCTGGCACGTAACCACTCCACCAAACATCTTTTTCTACTAAGATATCAAAATGAATGAGTAAAAACCAAATCACGGAAAAAACTAAATGCACAGAACCAATCACAACAATCCAAGGAAGTTGGAAGTGGTAAAATACCAAAACCATTACAAGAGTATAGATACATCTCGCTAAATTTGCGGTTTGGAATTTTTCAGATCCAGTGTTCGTTTGGGAACTCGACGATAGGTTTAAATGTTCTGTATTTGATTTCATTGAATCTTCGTTCTATTTATAAATGATTGTGTATACTAGGGACAAGTCCTGAGAAAAAGGAAGGGAATCAAAAAAGGAAAGGGGCTTCATCATGACGACGTCTCAAATAAATTGTCTTTTTACTCTACGTCAATGAAATTAAATTCGTAGTAAACTTAGTTGTCTCATTTTGTTTAACTCTACTTATGATACACCGATCTAATTTTATTTTATACCTCTCGATTGGTTTTCCGTAAAAAACATCAGTCAGTTTTCACTTTGGAAAGAAATTTCTTTCATTTGACAAATTTGGGATCTTGGTTGGAATCATTCTATCTAGAGGGATTGGATTGGAAATTCGAGGAAACCAATATTATAAATACTTAATTCTCCCTGTATCAATGATGATCCTAAATTGCCAATTCCCAAAACTTGGGAATGGTTGTGATCCAAACTCAGAATCCTTCCGTGATTTTTATCTCGCAAGGATCCTCACAGATGATGACCGAGAATTTTGTGGTTCTCGTGCCCCCAATAAATCCATTTGCGAAATGGACCCGCTTTCGATCATCCAACCTCGTCGTTGGAAGTATGTAGCGGAAGAACTTAAAAAACAAGCGGCCTTAGGTACTGACGGAGTGAGTTTTCAAACTTTCACCCAACCAGAAACGGGTTTAGCAAAATGGCTTGGTGGTGTTCTTACGAACCAAGAGTTAGTGTATTCTCTTCCCTATAATCGATCAGATCTTCTCGTCATTGATCCAACACAAAATTCCTCATCCAATGTGAATACAACATCGATTGGATCGGCACAATGGGAAGGAGGGGTACTTGCACCAAATGGTAAAATCTACGGAATTCCAAGGGATGCAAACCAAATCCTTGTGTTCAATCCACTCACGAATCAAAGTTATTTTTTAACTTCCCCTCTAACAGGTGTCGGTAAGTGGCGTGGTGGAGTGCTTGCTCCGAACGGTCTTATTTATGGAATTCCCAATTCTGCAAATCAAATTTTAGTCATAGACCCACAAACAGATTTGGTTCGCACCATTCCTTCTCCACTCTCATTATCAAATATGTGGGAAGGGGGAGTGCTTGCTCCCAATGGAAAAATTTATGCATTCCCCGTTGATATTGATTTTATTTTTGTTTTGGATCCTTATTCAGAAAGATCGTATACAATCCCTTCACCAAAAACAGGTTTAGGAAAATGGAGGCATGCTGTTGTGACATCTGATGGTATGTTAGTTGGTATTCCTTCAAACGATTCTGATTTTATCTTTTTGGACCCTAGTAATGATTCAGTAACCCTTCGAACTTCTCCAACAGGTGGTACAGGTAAATGGAGAGGTGGAATTTTTTCTGCCGATGGAAGGATTATCACCATCCCGGCAGATATTACAGATATACTTGCAATTGATCCAGTCAGTTTAGCATATACTACACATAATACGGGAATTGGTAGTGGAAATAAATGGGGAGATGGAGTATTGACACCTAACGGCAAGATAGTTGCTTTGCCACATACATATGATTCAATCCTGACCATTAATACTGGTTCTAGGGGAAAAATTTGTAAAAATCTTCTACTTAGTTCGTATTGGAATGTATATTAATATACTAAAAAAAAGAACTATCTAAATTTCAATTGACTTTGTTCGTTTTTCACATTATGAATAGTCATGCGATGGAAGGCCTCTCAATTTTGGAAAAACGCATCGCCAAATGAGCTTCTATCATTTTTTTCCTCCATTGACAAAGGTGAAGATCTTAAATCATTAGCTGAACATATGTTGTCAGATACTGAGTTTTGTGACTTGGTATTCGAATATTTATGGTTGTTACGCACTGAGGATGCGACAAAAAAATTTCTAAATGATCCGAACATCACTCCAGAACTTTTGATGAGATTCATTTACTTTGGATATGGAAAACAGTTTTTATTAGATCATTTTGATTCCAATGCCTATTTTTTGCAAATTCGAAGTATGTTTGATTCCGCTCAAAGTTTGAGAATTTTATCTCTTGGTGAAGAGATGGATCGTGATCCCACTTTAAAAATTCATCTCCTTTCGAATTTAGACCCTCAAACTTGGGAAGCATACTTTGATCTTTTAGAAGAAAAAAATATGACTATGCAAACCTTACTCGGAATATTTTCAAACTTAAGAGAAAATGAAATACGTAAGATTTTACTAAACAGCCATACTTTGTATTATTATCTAAGAATGATGATGGTTTCCGGAAATCTAAAGAATGAAGAAATTAGCGAAAAAGAAATTGAAAACAGGAAACGACTTGAGGTTATTTTAAGTTCCATCCATGTTTGGGAAACTTTTTGCCAGGAATTAAAAGATAAGTATGATTTGCAAAAAGAAATCAATTTAACTCCTAAGGAACGAAATTCCAAACGTATGTCTCTCGTTTTAAAAGAACTAACGAAAATTCCAACCGCAGAACGAAACGATGTATTGGTGTATTTAAAAGGGAATGGTGTTGTTCTTGATTCATGGGAAGAGACAACCGTACAATCTGCCCTTTTAAATTATGATCGAGTCGGAAAGTACTTTTAATCTCATTTCATTAGCTTATTTACTTTGATAGAAATTTGATTCATATATACAAATTATAATTCCAAGGTAAAACCAACATTGATTTGTCGGAATGGACCAGGTTGGATCCCAGTTGGTAGTCTTCCCGATACATATTGTTTATCTTGGATGTTTTTAGCATTGATGAAGACTGACCATTTGTCTGGAGATCGATACCCTAAACTTGTATTCCATAATTCCACTTTTGGAATGATCCCTTTATTTCCATCTTCCGATTCATCTTTCGTGTTCAGTAAATCTGAATATTGTTTTCCAATATATTGGTATTCTAAACGACCATAATATCCTTGTGGTGACGAAATCGAAATCGCTGTTGTAATTGTTTCTTTGGGAACATAGGGTAAATAATTTCCAGTTGTATCACTAGAGATGAATTGGTAGTTATTGACTGTATAAGCAGGTACAATCTCTATCAATTCACGTCCATCACTAGTTTGGGATACTGGGAAAGGATTAAAACTTCTCGATTTAGCTTCAATGCGAGAGTAGATCAACTCAATGGGCACTCTCCATTCTGATTTTTGCATTTTTGCCGGATCCCAAACAACAACTGCTTCACCTCCAGTATGGGTAGAATAACCAGTGTTTGCTGGTCTAATCCCGTTTTCTCCACCAACTTCGTTCACGTTGATGATTTGATCACGAAAATACATTTTATAACCAACTAGTTCTGTGTATAGATAGGAAGTTAAATCACCTCTGATGCCAGATTCGTAATTTGTAGAAGTTTCTGGTTTGAGTCGATAGTCATTACCTTGTGGGCTAAAGGAAGTTCCAAAGGTAGGAGGAGAAAATCCTTTATGAGCTCCCGAAAACCAAATGAACTTTTTTGTGATATCGTAAGTGATTCCAATTCCAGGAAGGATGATATGAGTTCTGGATTCACTTGAACTCCTTCTATTGACAGAAACATCATTGGGTAAAACAGCACCTAATCTATAATCTTCTTGTGTCGCTTGCCTTCTAGTGGTAATTGCTTTTTGTCTCACTTCTTCATATCTAATCCCTGGAATCAATTTCCAATTCTCAGATAGTTGGATCCTGTCTTGGAAATAAGAGGCAAAGGCTTCAATTTTTCTTTCTTGTCGGTTTAGGTTAAAATTCGGTAAGGAAGGTTGTAATAAGTTATTTGAAAGGGATTCCTCTTGCAGACTCGCTTTGGTTAGATACCCTAATGGATCGTCAGTTTTTTTTACATTTGTTTGTGTCAGATTATTTTCACCATGGAATCTGATTCCAAGGTCCGTTTCATGTTTTAAACCAAAGGTTGAAAATTTGGATTCCAGTTTTGTTTCCAAACCACCAACTAAAAAAGATTGGTCTCTGCTTGTGTACGTTTCTCGCATATAAATACTGTCGCCAGGTCGGTTGCCAATGATGCCTGGAGAGTATGTTCTAAGTGTATCGGTCGGTGGATTTAAATATCCACCTTCATCGGTCTTTCCAGATAAAAAGTCTTGCCTTGCCCAATTTCTTTCTGCTTGGGAAACATAACCTCGAATGATGAGGGAATGTTCATCTGTTAATTTCCAATTATGAGATATAATGGTCTGGCTGCGATTTAATTGTTTTTCATCATACTTGGCAGGATTGATTCTTGGATCTTTCCAAAATAATCCTTGCGACAAACCTAAGTAAGTCGATTGTGCATTTTGCATATGATAACCTAATTTGATAGTTGTGGTATGGTTCTCATTCCAATCTTGAATCCATTTTACATTTCCTTCTGTTACGTCAAAATTTTGATAATTCCGAAATCCATTTCCTTGTTTTCTTAAAAGAGAAACTTCAAATGCACTTGATCCAAAACTTTTACCATAGGAATTATAGGTAGAAAGGTATCCATTTTCGCCCCCTACGTTTTTTGTATAAAAGGTTGATTCAACTGGCGGACGTTTGGTGACAAAATTCACAATTCCACCAATCGTATTTGGCCCAAATAAAATGGAACCAGATCCCTTAATCACTTCAATTCGTTCCATTCTTTCAATTGACGGGGAGTAATAACTTTCTGGTTGCCCATAAGGAGATAGAGATGTGAGAATACCATCTTCAAGGATTAATGTTTTCCTTGATTCTTCATTACTTACCCCTCTAAATCCGATATTGGGTGTGAGTCCTGCTGCGTCTTGGAACCTAACACTGGCTCCAGGAGCCCTCCTTAACGCTTCCATTGGATCGGTCGGTGATGCTTCTTGTAAGTATTTATTATCGAGGATATAAGCAGAACCTGGGATTTTTTTTAGGTCTTCTTTTTTGTTACCAATGACATGGATTCCTTCATTCTTTTGAGGAATTTGTTCTTTTTCTTCTGTCCCAGATTGTGCGTAATTGTTACGACTAAGAAAGAAAAGGAGGATAACAAGTAATTGAAAACGGAATCGGAACGTATTCATCGATTGAGTCCTTTTAATGGTAAAAAATTAATTTCGATTTTCGTTAAATCTACATCTGGTGCAAACAAGGGTTTTGTTCGTTTGCCGTTTAGTGAAACATGGGATTGAACATACACTGGTATGTCTTTTTGGCCTGTTTCGATTGCGGCTTTCGATTGGATGTGTTTGGCGTATTGAATGAGATGTTCAGGTTGAATCACCATCATTCTGTATTGGTATTCTGTAAGTTCGTTCCTTGGATCAATGGATTTACCTTGGACAAAAAATAGGGCTTCACCCACTTTATCGGCTACCATCACTTGCCATGAGAATTTAATTCCTTCTTCTGTCCAAGTAACCTGACCAGGATAAAATAAGTGGCGAAAAGGAATCAGAATTTGAAATAGAAGGAAAACTATGAGAATCCCTTCAATTGGATACAAACGACTATTTGATGGAATTTCATTTTCTTTGTCTTCCAGTTGAATTTTATGATCTTTCTCTTTGAAAAATCGATTCCATACTTGTTTTGGCCAGTCTGCAGGAAAAAAGATAAGTGAAGATACACTCATCACAATTGGAAAAACACCTATCGGAAATAAAAACGAGGTAAATGAATGAAAGAGAAGGACTACACTCCATGTTACCAATCGAAACCGAGCGAAACATAGTAAAAAAGGGATCGATAGATCAAACAGGATTCCTATCCAAGAGAAAACATAAGCAGTCACAGGTAACCCAAGAATTGGGTCAAACCACGGAAGTTTTCCTTCTGATTGGTACAACCATAGTTTTAATGGTAATGCTTCCCACATCCAATCGGGTTGTAATTTGGCAAGTCCACCGAAAAAATAAACCAAACCAATTTGTAATCGAAATGCATAAATCCATAGTTTGGTGACTGGCATTGGAGTTCGAATCCAATTTTGAATTCCTGTGATCGGTGTGTCATACTTTGAGATCGGAGATAACCAGAGTAAAAATCCCAAAATTGATATCAGGTAATAATGATTCAGGTAAATAGTTGCATCGATAAAATGAAACCAAGTGAATCCGATCGTAAAAATCATAAGATTTGTGCGAACAAAATAACCAAATAAAATCCCAATCGAAGTCAAAAGTAAAATGATAAATAAAAGGTAAATGAACGAAGGTGGTAAGTTTGGAACCCATTCCAGTCCAAAATGTTTGAAAAAAAAAGTTGGTTGGATGAAGTAAGTATGGATCCATCCAAAATAAAAGTATCGAATGATGATAATCGTCGTTGTTAGCCCATAACCAAATCGTAGAAACTGTAAGGATAAAGATGAGACTGGTTGATTAAAAAATTTAATCACCGTCATTTGTACTCGCTCCAATGGTTCCACCAAGAGAACTAATTAATTCTGTACTGATCATCACACGGAGTTCTTTGAATTCACCTAACATCGCCTCTACATCTTGGTTTCCATTTGTGATCGCATTTTGGAACGTACCATATTTTGATTTAAGGGAATTAACGGATGAAATTGTCGATTTGATTTGTTCTTGTAGCCTAGGGACAATGGAATCATTTCTGAGAGCTAAAAATCGATAGAGTCCTACGTCTCCTAAATCAGAAATTCCTTGTAGGTTTTGGATGAGTGAGTCTAATGATAAATTTGCATAAGGAGTTTCTACTTTTGTAATATCTTTTACTCCTAGATTGGTTGCACGTAATCCAGAAGGTTCGGCAATTTTAATATCAATCATTGTGTTACAGAAAAATACCAATTGGTTAGTAATTTCCGTTAAACCATCTTTTGTATTTGGGTATTCAGCACTTCCTTTCCCCGCATTTGTGAAGGAATTATAAAAGGAAGAAGATCTTGATTTATCCCAATGGTAAAGTAATAATCCAGATTGTGTTTTAATGTCTTGGATGAGTTTTGTTAGATATGTTTTCCGATTTGTATCTGCAAAAGCTGTATTTGTAGTTGTAACATTGTCTTTGAACAGTAGGTATTCAACTGCATCCATACCATCAACTCGGAGTCCAGTAGGTGCTAAATTAGAGGTGATTTTGGATTCTATGGAAGTTGGATCAATCGGATAGGATCTAGTAAAACTATCTAAATATAAATACACATTATAGGGAATGGAGGCGGGGCCAAAATAAGCCCATTCAATTTGCCGATATGCTAAATCTGCTTTCATCCAAGCATTTCTTACATTAGTAAGGTTTGTCACATCAGTTGTTGTTACATATGCATTGGCAGTTGTCTGAAGATTTGTGATTTTATTGTTTAAATTGGTATATTTAGGAAGGATTAGATTATTGGAAATATCCAGTAACAGACTGGAAGTTGAATAGTTTCGGAAGTAGGTATCAACAAGTCCTAATATTTGGGCATTATCAGAGGATTGTCCAGGTTTTGTTCCACAGTTGATCAGAAGTAGGTAGAAACTATAGAAGATAATTTTTGATAGAATATTGTTTTGTTTCATAATGATTTTAGAAATGAAATTAATTTGGTTCTTTGGTCTTTGGATAATGACTTAAAATTATTTTTGATTGGTTCAGCTTCTCCACCATGCCAAAGAATCGCTTCTTGAATTCCTCTTGCCCTGCCGTCGTGTAACAGAAGTTCATGTCCATTAACTCTTTCGATGAGTCCCAATCCCCATAAAGGTGTTGTTCTCCATTCATTCCCACTAGCCTTAAAATCAGGTCGAAAATCACTGAGACCATCACCCATATCATGGATGAGTAAATCAGTATAAGGTCTTATCTCTTGGTTTGCAATTTCAGGAATAGGGTGGTCTCCTGTTTTGATTCTTGGGATATGACAAGATGCACATCCTATTTGAATGAAAATTTCTTTTCCTCTTCTCACATCATCAGATTTCCATCCCCTTCGACCAGGAACACTTACCAGACTTGTATAGAATGTAACTCTCGCTAGACGATCATTGGAAATTTCAGGATTTGTTCCATTGCCTGTGGGGCTAGATGAACATAAGGTTTGACCTGTTGCACAATTTTCGGTTGGAAAAATAGATGTAGTGAGTCCAATATCACCAAGAAAAGCACTCGCATTTTGGTGGTTTAAGTTTGGTTGGTTTGCTTTCCATCCAAATCTACCCAAAAAGGTTTTTGCTTGTTTCGTATCCCAAACTATATTGGGTCTACCTGAAATCCCATCTCCATTTGTATCGAATTCATCGGCAAACGATCGTATGGTGGTTTCTGGGATTGCTTCCAATAAACCGAGTCCCGGCATCATAGGTGATGTTCTTGGTGAGATCAAATAGGATCCAGAAGCATTGTTTGTAGGGTGGTAAGGTTGGCCAGGATTTGCCACATTGATTTGAGTGGCACCACCTCCCACATTCCATGTGATTGTATAATTTGGTTTTCGTAAAGAGTAGGATTCTCCATCAGGAAAGGTTCCTGGTTCTTCTGTATAGGTAATGGTAACAATTCCTTCTTTTGGAATTTGAGTACCAGTTCCATATTCGGTAATCCCTTCTGTATTCAATTGTGTTCCGAAATTTGTCATCGCAACAGGACCTCCTGTTGTTGGATTGTTTCCTGGAACACTCAAACGAATCAACATGGAGGATAAACTTGTTCCGTCTGCGGGTGGGCGGCCTCTTCCATCTTTTACATGGCAACTTTGGCAAGACCTGTTATTAAAAACTGGCCCCAGCCCCGCAACAGAAGAATTACCAGCTGGTAACCATGTTCGATTAAAGTTAGCATTTCCATCTTGGAAATCAATGGACCTCCTTGCATCTAATACATTCGCAGCTTCTAGATCAAAGGCAGATTCTGTTGAGTCGAATGTTGTGGTTTCCCCACCACTGTACTGTTCACAAGGGTCATTCAATGAATCTCCTAAAGAACAAGATGTGGCAGATAAGACTGCCAAAAGTAAAACTGAATTTTTTTCATCATCACTGGATTGTGTTTTGCAATTCACAAAGACAAATGATGTTAGAACAAGGATAAGGTGGATGTATTTCATTTTTTTCTATTTTTATTGGATCACAAGGCCATCGTCACCGATGGAAACTCCAAAACTCGCTGCGGTTCTTTGCATTGACTTTGCGATTTCTTGAACAGCAGGTTGGATTTGATAACGAAAGAGTTGGTAATCTGCATTTTCAGTAGCAGAACCCGATACATTGACGGTTGCGATCATTCGATCAAATCGACTAGAAATGAGACTGCCACTACAGGTTTGATTTAGGGAAGTATCTTCAGCAAATTCATTCAAACAGAATTGTTCTGCAGTCGCGATCCTTTCTTTGATATAATTTGTTTCTTTGCCTAATAGATTTTTCAGTCCATACCCGGTGATGGTTTTCGAACCAGTGTAGGTTCCGTTAAAGATATTCTCTAAACCTTTGGCATCATAATAAAAGTCTGATTTTGTATTGTCGGAAAAACAAGAATGTTCTTCTTCCTGGTCTCCACCAAAAACACCTGTCATTCTTTCTCCTCCCCATTCACCACCTGCAAACTTGGCAATCCCTCTTAGGATATTTTCAAAAGAAGTGGAACTCGTTTTGAATTTTTGAACATAGGAACCTGAGATAGAAGGATCCCATGCATTTTTTATGAGCAGTAAATGTGATTCTAAAATTTCTGTAGCATACAATAAATAAGCAGAACGTTTGGCTTGTGCACTTCCAGATCCATTCGCAGTGGTAAAGTTAGTTTGGGTGATGCTTGTACCTGGTGTTGAGTTATTTGTCGCATCAACTCCCCATAAGATATATTCTATGGCATGCCAACCAACAGAGATATTTTTAGCAGTATCTCCATCGGGGCATGTTCCACTAGAACAATCACCTTGGTTTTTATCGATTAATCCTTGTTTCGTGACAGTACCTGCTAACACAACTGTATCAATGTATCCTTCATCTAAAGGCCAGGAATTCATCAAAGGTTCGAGTTCCACACCTCCCGTAAGATTTGGGTTATCCACAGGTCCTTGGCTAAAACGGAAGATTTCTGCTTGTAAGTAACTCCTCCTTGCTTTTCTCCAAAGGGTTCTGATTTCGTTTAGTTCGGAAAGAGAAGGAGAGGCTTTTTGTGTAAAGGTGGTTACCTTTTCTCGCATCAAAACTACATCCGCATAAGCATCGCTATAGTTTTGGAAGGCAATTTGGGAATAGGTTTCTAAAAAGGCAGTTTGGTTTCCACCCGCACCAACAAGTGCTAAGGAAGCAAGTAGTGACGCTTCGTTGTTTTCTTGTTTGGTGCATCCCATAGTGGATATCCCAAGTGTTAGTACGATGGTTATAATTTGCTTCCCAAACATCGGCTGATAGTCTCCCTTTGCGAATGAGATTTATTCTCATTGTCAATTAAACAAGGTTCTGTAGAAGGCCTCTTGCCGTAAATGAAAATTTAGGACCAAATGTAGTGGGATTTGTTATGAACTTAGTTCAAAAAATTGCAATGGTTCGGAAATAAATTATTTGACGCTCGTTCAAAAAGACACCAAAATGTCTCAATTGTTCAAAATATGTTGAAAATGTTCTGATTGGGAGGAAATATGAAGACAAATAAAGCATTCAGTTTGGTGCTCGCTTTGTTTCTGGCAGGTTCATTATCTGCGCAAACACAAGGTGAAATGTTCCAAAGAGTTGGGGTCGTAGGAGATTCCTTAAGCCAAGGTTTTTTTGGTGTCACCGTAGAGAAAAAAACACAAGATTGGGCTTATCCCGTTCTTGTATCAAAACAAGCAGGAGCATCCGTATCTTATAATGTTTTGAAAGGACCTTTCGTTAACTTAGAAGATGTCCTTAAGTGGGATTGTGGGATTTTTTGTATTGCGGAAAGCATCATCGGTGGAAACAAATCCACTGTTTCCTTACCAACACATGCAGGTATCACAGGTGCAGAGTATACAACTCTATTAAAAACATCAGGTAAATGTGAAGATATCACTGCCACAAAACAAGCAAAAGAATGGTATTGGGCAAAGTGGTATTGGTATACATATCGTTGGGTAACTGTTGCTGATTGTCAGGAACCAGACAAATTCCACAGATTTGGTTTACGTGATGCAGGAACGCAAGCGCAAGTGATGGAGAAAGTAAAACCAACTTTCTTATTTGGTTCTGCTGGAGCAAACCACGTACTTTGTACTGCACTTCATACATCTACTGATTGTTTAGACGAAGCTCGTTTCAAAAGAGACATTCGTGAATTTTTCAGAAGAATGGCTGCTATGGGAAGTTTAAAAGGTGGGGTTTTATTTACTGTTCCAAACGTAACAGCAATTGCCTTTCTTGAACCTTACAAAGATCCAAGTGGCAGAGCAAATTACTCTGGACTCAAAGCATTTTTTAGAAACTCCGTATCAAATCCAAACCAAGTTTTGGATGCGAATGAAATCGGAACTATTTCCAACTTTTTAAATATGTTGAACAACGAAATCAAAGCTCAAGCTGCTACAATGCGTTTTGCAGTTGCTGACTTACGTGTGATTTTTGATGACCTTAAAGAAAACGGAAGACCGATTCGTAGTGCTTCTGGTTGGTCACCAGGAAATGCTCGCGCAAATTGGCCACTTCCTAACCAACCAGGTGTTTTTGGTTTAGATGGTGTCCACCCAAATATGTATGGTCACTCACTATTTGCTAATGAGTTGATCAAAGCAATTAACACACGTTATGGATATTCAATTCCACAAGTGAGTGAATACACTGCTTGGTATTACGATACTTTGAATCGAAATCCAGTTGATTTGAAAAAATTCTTAACAGAGAATATTTTCGGTCAGGCAATTTCTTGGGTAGTATCAATCTTTACATAAGGTATTAACGATGAGTAAACGGTTTTTAGGTATTCTTTCGGTTTGTAGTTTTTTCTTAGCTTTGTTTGTTTTTTCGATTTGGAAGTTCACTTCTGATAAAACAAAACAAGATACAGTTGTGTCAAATTCCGATTTTGGCAGTTCAGAAAAACACGCAAATTCGTTGTTTGATGATCCAGAATTTGCGGATGCTCCCAATCCTGAAGAATTGGAATTGGCACAAGCGGAAGTACTATGGCCGTTTGCTCTCGAAAAAAAACCGAATCGTAAGGAAGAGATTAAGGAGGAGTGGAGAGATTTTGCGGCGAAATACCCAAATAATTTCTACATTCCCCGTGAAATTCGTGCTCCTCTTACAGAAACACAGGAGAAAGAACAACTTGATATGTTGGATTCTTTTACCGCTATGGATGCGAGTTTTTCAGCGAGCCAATCGAAGGAAAAATGGGCAGACAAACCTTCGAGTGAAGAGCCGAATGCGGGAGAACGTCCTACTCCCAAAGCGCAAAAAGCTTACTTTGATTTTAAAATCAATGAGTTAGAGTCACGTATCCAAATGGTTGAATATTGGCTCGAAAACAAAAAACCTGATAGTGATGTCAAAGGTTCTGCTGAGAAAGATTTACAAGTTTGGCGTAAAGAACTCGCGACGTTAAAAGAAGTAAGGAACCAAGTTCCTAATAGTTAAACTTTCAAACCATTCCAAAGAATAAAGCTTCCTAGTGTTAGGAAGCTTTTTGTTTTACAATCCTCACCGTAATTAATACCATAGATACATCCATGCAAATCCTAGATAAATCATTCATTTTCCTTTTCGTATGTGGCCTAAGCCTAAATTGTTTTGGTGGTCCAAACGAACCTGAAACTCAGGAGGTACTACCTGTGGAAGAAGAGATTCCGACTGAAATGCTCATCAAAACATTGGAATCTGGTTCCAATTTTGATAGAGGCCAAGCTGCGATCCAACTGGGAAGCCGTGGGATCACAAAAGCAATTCCAAGTCTTCGAAAGATGTTAAATGAAAAAGATCCTGGCTTAAGAGCAGGTGCAGCAATTGCACTTGGAGAATTAAAGGACAAGGTTTCTTCCTCTACCATTGCCAATTTGATGTGGTCTGATACAGAAAATCCGAAAGATGTTTATTTAGATGCATTAACTCGTATGAAAGATCCTTCTGTACTGAATCGAATTTATCCATTATTAGAAGATGATAATGCAACTCTACGATTACAAACTGTGGATGCATTGGTGCAGATTGGAAATCGATCTGTAGGCTCCCAAATTTTGAACTTGGCTTTAAAAAACAAAAACAGAGAAAAAGACAAAACCTTTGCAATGGCACTCGGAAAATTAAATGTAAGTTCCGCTGAATCGTATTTAGTCAATCTAACAAAAATCCAAGATGAAACTCCAACACTCGCTGCATCCTATTTAGCTCTCGGTAGGATTAAAGCAAAAAATGCCAGTGAAATACTCATCAAAGCCCTTACTCTACCTTATGATAAGGGTAAAGAAAATGCTTCCATGGCACTGATTGAAATTGCAAATCCAACGGTTGTGCCTAAAGTATTTGCTGTTTTAAAATCTGATAATTTAGAATCAAAAATGTATGCAACTGATGTGTTGTGTGCAATTCCTTCTAAAGAAGCAGCAAAACTTGCCTTTGGAATTTTATCTTCTGATGAAACGAAAAACTGGGGTTATGCGGCAAAAATCATTGGTCGACAAAAGTACAAAGAAGGAAAAAATCGAATCGAAGAATTACTCCTCAAACCATCAACTCCGGAACGAGATAATTTTGCAGAAGCACTTGGATGGATTGGAGATCCAAGTTCCATTCCTATCTTACGCAAAGTATTACTCTCCGGTGAAAAAGAAGGCCCTTATGGTTCTGCTTGGGCACTTGGTGTTATGGGAGCAAAAGAAGCAGTACCAGATCTCATCAAAGCATTAGACAAAGGAGACGCCAAACTGATGGGATATGCATTGGAAGCACTCGGATCCATTGCAGACCCAAGTGCCTTACCAAAACTAAAGGAACTATTATCAGATCGTCCTAAAATGGCTCCTCAAATTCTATCAACCGTTGCCCTAATTCCAACAGAAGAGGCAAGGTATCTTATCGAAGAAGCCACTCGTTCTAAGGATGCAGAAGTATACAGACCTGCGATGGAAGAAATAGCCAAACGAAAAGACAAAAAATCAATTCCACTTCTGATTTCATTTGTAAACAGTGATAATGCTGAAAAACGCAAATTAAGTTATTATGCACTAACAGCCATTACTGGTCAAAAATTTAGAACGGCTATAGAATGGAATGTTTGGGCGAAGGCAAATCCATAGACCAAGCTTAGATTGGAATCCAGATTGTTTCGGGCCCTATATAAGGGCTCTTCCTTTGTTCTATAAAAAAAAACGATACAAAACAAAGGACACTGGATTTCATTCAAAGATTCTTATTTCCCTTATGAATACAATCCTCTCTCCAATCGATTTAAAAATTGTTTGATATTTGGTACACCGTATTGTTGCTTAGGGATATAAGATCCTATAATTCTTCCATCTTTGAGTGCAAAAAGTGCATGTGCCAATCGATGTGAGTTTTTGACTCCCACTCCCAACATTTGTTTAAAGTTATGTATTTCTTTTTGACTACAGTTTTGAAGCGAATACCCGCGTGCTTTCAACTGTGGATGTAACTTTTTGATCTCTGCCCAAGACTCTTTTCCACATGATGCAAGATGGAAAATTTTTGCAGGGATATTGCGTTTGTTAATTTCAACTTCTAAATCTAAAACTTGTGCAGAACAGGCAAAGGATTTTACATTGGGTAATGTAGAAAGAAATATGATACCCTTACTTTTTTGCAGATTCGGAAATTTAGTTTTTGTATTGAGCACTGGAGTAAACCGATATTTTCCTTCAATCGGATTTCCCAACCTTGGTCTCTTGCCAGTGAGTTCCACTGGCAATTCTCCTAAATAAACTTTCATTTTGAAATTACCTCGGTTTCAGGTTCACCAATCATTTCATCCCAATTGGGAAACGGATCTTCTAAGTTAGCCCAAATCTCAGGTCCTTGTTTGTATTCTTCATCGGTTAACAAACATTTATCGAGAGATGACCTTATCTTTTTCTCATTCATGTCCCTACCGATAAGGACAATTTCTTGCCGTCTGTCACCCCAAGGTTCTAACCAATGGTGTTTTATATTTTCAATGACATCCGGCTCGTCTGGAATGTCCTCTTCTCTTATACTTGCCCACCAAAAACCTTCTGGTTTGTATGATGAAAGATTTCCAGCTTGGGAATACAACACAACCCAATCCATTTTAGTAGCAAGCCAGACAAATCCTTTTGCTCTCACGAGTCCGTCTTTTTCAGAATCCAACCAATCATAAAAACGTTTTGGATGCATGGGTTTTCGATTTACATACACAAAACTTTTAATTCCGTATTCTTCAGTTTCAGGAACATGTTCCCCCCTTAATTCTTTTAACCACAATGGAAATTGACTCGCTTTTTCAAAATCGAACTTGCCCGTATTAAATACTTTATTAAGTGGAATTTTTCCAAAATCTGTGGTAATGATTTCAGCTTCAGCATTGAGTGAACGTAAAATTGTGAGAAGTTTGTTTTTGTTTGATTCTGATAAAAGACTAATTTTGTTTACTACTAGCAGATTCGAAAATTCAACTTGGTCTACTAATAAATCTACTAAATCTCGATCATCTTCCTCTCCTGCACCTAATTCTCGTTTTTTTAAGGAATCTAAACTTTCAAAATCCTTTAAAAAATTGACTGCATCAACTACTGTAATCATGGAATCGAGTTGAACGAGATTTGATAAGCTAACACCCGCTTCGTCTTCAAAAGTAAATGTTTCAGCAATAGGTAATGGTTCTGATACTCCAGTTGATTCGATTAGAATGTAATCAAATCGATTCTCCTTTGCAAGTCTAGTTACCTCAATGAGAAGATCCTCTCGTAACGTACAACAAATACAACCATTGGACATTTCGACGAGAGATTCGTCTGTTCGACTGAGTGAAGCGCCATTCGCAACTAACTTGGCATCAATATTCACTTCACTCATGTCATTGACAATGACAGCGACACGCATACCTTCTCTGTTCGAAAGAACATGATTGAGAAGGGTGGTTTTGCCTGCTCCTAAAAATCCTGATAAAACAGTTACGGGTATTTTTTTGTCCAAGTGGAGACCCTCCTTATGCAATTAAGTTGCATTTGAAAAGTGGGAGGTTTTTTGTCAAATAAAAATGCAACACAGTTGCAAGAATGTTTCTGGACTTGGTATTCCGTTTTGCTTTTTTTTGGATCGAAATAGAAACAATTCTGGTAACTTTTTTTGATTCGTTTGATTGATTGGTCCGCGATGAACCTTAGTGGGTTCCTGCGAGAAGTATTTCCTTGCAATCTATATGGGAAACACCATGATAACCTCCGTATCTTATGGACGAATATAAATTACAATCAGCCAAAACCATCAATACCATACGGTTTATTTTATTTGGAATTTATGTATTGGGTATTTTGGGAAGTTTAGGTTCACTTCGGACTGACCAATTGGTTGTGATGGTCATTGCAACTGTCTTTTATGGAATTTTTGCATTTACTCAATTGTATTTATTTCGACGACATCTTAATCCTTATCCTTTTTTGTTTGTGATAGGTGATGCAATTCTTGTAGGCATATCCACTTGGGGCCAATCACTCATCACTTTAGATTTATCAGCAGCTGCTCTTAAACTTGGAGTGAATTACACAATTTGTTTTTTTGTGATCTTGTATTCAGGTTTTTTATTTTCTTCCAAACAAACCATCATCGTAGGTGTACTTCTTATTTGTATCCACATTGGTTCATTGTTATTTTCATACCAGATGGGAGTTAGTTTTGTCGATAGAAACGATGTCCATCATTTGCCTCATTCCTTGTCTTTACCTATTGAAATTGTGAAAATTGTTTTTTTAATCTTAGCAACTTACTTTATGAGTAAGATGGTGGGACTACTCATTTCCATTCGCGAAGAAGCAATGGTTGGTAAAAAAGAAGCAGATGCCCATGCGAAAATTGTATCAGAACAAAAAGAAGCAATGGTTGAAACAGGTGAAAACTTAAACCAATCTGTTGCTGCTTTAAAAGTTTTTACTGATGATTTGAATGGTCTTGTTCAAAACCAAGCTGCATCCATTGAAGAAATATCAGCATCCCTCACCGAAATTGCCCAATCAACAGAAAATTCATTTTCATTTGTGAAAGACCAATACCAAAGGATTGAATCGTTAAATGAAGAAAGTAAAACTTTAGAAGGAATTGTCACTTCAGTTCGTTCTGAAATTGAATTGATTTCTGGGCTAATCAAAGAGTCTTCCAAATTCAGTAATCTAGTCACACTCTCCATGGAAAATTTAAACAATGTACTCTCCGAAGTCAGTGATAGTTTTCAAAAAGTGGAAGATGTCAACCAAATCATGAAAGAGATTGCAGATCAGACCAACTTGCTTGCGTTAAATGCTTCGATTGAAGCTGCAAGGGCTGGAGAACATGGAAGGGGATTTGCTGTTGTCGCACAAGAAGTAGCCAAACTAGCAGATAATTCTGCAACCAATGCGAGTATCATTTCCAAAACCATTTTGAAATCAAAATCAGATTTAATGAAAGGGAATTTATCTGCGAAAGAAGCAAATTCTCTTGCCAATAACCAAGAAAGAGAGATGTTAAATATCCAATCTAAGGTTATAAGTTTTAATACAAAAATCATCGAATTACAAAAATTAAATGCAAGGGTAGTGGATTCTCAAAAAGAATTAAAAGATATTTCCTCACAACTAGAAACCATTGCCAAAGAACAATCCATTGGTAACCAGGAAGTGATGCGTGCTGCCCAAAACATTGAAGATGCAGTCCAAGTAGTGGCTGAAAATACTAGGGTGCTTGCAGAACACATCGAAGACATCCAAGTCCTTGCCAATCGCATCAAATGATCCTTGTTTAACACCATTAACTTAACGGATTGGACATTCGTTCAGGAATCCACCAGGGAAAATTATTTGTAATTCTTTTCACGATATTGAAACGTGAGTGAAAGTCCTTGTTAGGAGCCAATAAATTGTATGATATCTAATAACTATTTTAATGATAATGATGACCTAATTGATCATTTTGATTCTCTCACACCTTGGAATGCGGTCATCGACCAATACGAACAAGGGTTCGAAGATTTTGCAGAATTCCAAAAATCAGGAAAAGAGGAACTCACCTTTGCTCCTGGAAATTACGAAGATGCGATTGAATTTTACAGATCCACACTCGAAGCAGGTGGGGACATTGCTGGAAATGACATCTCACAAGTTGCCAAACAAATGGATGAAGAGGGACTCAAATACAAAGACGGCCAAGTTGGTTTCCCAAAACCAATGTTAGACGTGGTAGAAAAAATTAAATCTGCTGGTTTATTGCCGTATGGAATCCATAGACATTACGGTGGACTTGGATTACCTTCTGTCGTTCAATCCATGTTATCTGAGTGTGTATCACGTGGTGACGGATCCCTTGCGATCACTCTTGGTTGTATGAACCTTGCAGAAACTGTGGAACGTTTTGGAACAGAAGAGATGATTCATGAGTATGTTCCAAAAATGGCATCTGGTGAACTTTGTGGTGCGATGGCACTTACAGAACCTAACTATGGTTCTGACCTCCCAAATTTACAAACAAAAGCAGTTAAGGGTGAGGATGGTGTTTGGAGAATCACTGGAACCAAACGATTTATCACCCATGCATGCGGATTTGGAAATGCCCCTTCCATCATTTTAACTTTAGCACGAACAGGTACCACAACCAGTGGAGCAAGAGGACTTTCCTTTTTCTTAGTTCATTCAAAGGATGTGTTTGTTGCATCCATTGAAAAGAAAATGGGGCTTCATTGTTCACCAACTTGTGAAGTTGTTTTTGAAAATGCTCCAGGTATCCTTATCGGTGAAGAAGGAAAAGGACTCGTTAAATATTCAATGGCAATGATGAACCAAGCAAGGTTAAACATTGCGGCCCAAGCTATGGGAATTGCAACTGCTGCTTATTTTGAAGGAAAAAAATATGCAGAAGAACGTGTCCAATTTGGAAAAACCATCAGCAACATCACTGCTGTGAAAAAAATGTTAGAAAGAATGGAACGTGAAGTTGCTGCAATGCGTTGTATTTTATACGAAGCTAGTTTTGCAGTCGACCAATACCGTTGGAAAGAAGAACGAGGAAAAATGAAAGGCCTCACCGAAAAGGACATCAAAAAAGATGAAACCTTTAAAAAATGGGAAAAACTAGCCTCACTCTTCACACCACTTTCCAAATACTACATCACGGAAATGGCAAACGTAGTTGCTTATGATGCTCTACAAATCCATGGCGGTTCTGGTTATACAGAAGATTATGACGTGGCAAGGTTGTATCGAGATGTTCGGATCACAAACATTTACGAAGGAACGACACAACTCCAAACAGTAGCTTGTATCGGAGGTATCGTTTCTGGTATGACAGAAACTGGAATTTACCGTGAATACTTAAAATCGGAAATGTCTGGTTTTGTTTCTTCTTCCGAACTAAACGAACTCTTCAAACAATTTGAAACTGTTGTGGCAGAATATGCTGAAATAGATTCAACACCTCTTCGTGAGGAGTTAGCATTTGAAGTAGTAGAATCTGCTGCAAGATTCCATAACAGTTTGTTACTCGAAAGAAGTATTGGAAGATCCAAAGTAGAAAGACGAAATCATAGAAAAACACTGACTGAAAGTTATATTTTAGACAGTGCAGCGATCTTGGCGTCTAACCTAACTAAAATTCGTGGAAAGAAAAAAACTCCAGTCACTGCATAACCACAAACTGGATTCACCTCTGCTTCCTTGTTACGCATGTTTTGCGAAGGAAGTAGAAGATGGAAGTTCAGCAAATGTAAAAGACACACGAATCTCCTCTCCCTTTCCTTGGAGGGGAGATTTTTTCCCTCCCATTCTTGACGATCCCATTCCCGACCACTTGAAAAAAATTTCCGATTTAGGGATCCCTCATATCTTCGATATCCACACTCATTTTTTTCCAGAAACCATTATGAAATTAATTTGGCGTTGGTTTGATAATGCCAATTGGGCAATTGGATACCGTCTGCCAGAACTGGAAAGAGTAGATCGACTGCACCACAATGGGATCAAACAGTTTACCACTCTCAACTATGCTCATAAAAAGAATATGGCAAAGTCACTTAATGATTGGACTTACAACAATTATCAAAATTGGCAAGGTGCCATACCCTTTGGGACATTTTATCCTGAAGTAGGTGTGTACTCCTATGTAAAAGAAGCGGTTGAGGTATATGGTTTTTTAGGATTTAAACTCCATTGTGAAGTATCCAAACTCAATTTAAACGATCCAGAACTCAGTGATTGTTTTGGTTATTTGGAAAAGAAAGAAATTCCGATCCTCATCCATACGGGTACCGCACCTTTACCGGGTGAATTTACTGGAATTCAATTTTTTAAACCATTTATCCAAACCTATCCAAAATTACATGTAATAGTCGCTCATATGGGAGCACATGAAATATCCGCCTATGCTTCGTTACTTGAAGAATATCACAATTTAGCTTTGGATACAACAATGGTATTTGTGGATTTTTTAGCGACTGGCAAAGAAACCGATGTGGACGAGGCAATCCCTCTCCTCGAACGATACAAGGATCAGATTTACTTTGGATCTGACTTTCCGAATATCCCTTATAATCTAAACCATCCGATTTCCAAATTTTTGGACCTCCCCATCTCCGACAAAGCCAAACAAAAAATCCTCTTCGAAAACGGAAAAAACCGATTTTTTAAATGAAACGTGGTTGCATTTGCAACAGCGTTGCAAATGATGTCTCCACAGAGGTACTTATGAATTTTTTAAAACCCATCTTGGTATTTGTGGTATTTGTCTCTCTGGGCAATTGTGCGGAACTTTTTTCATCCAAAGAAAAGGATAATAACGATGTAATCCTCGCTGCTTTATTGGCAAACAGTGGAACTTGCGGACAATCTGCACGTTCTGGAGCTGCGGGAAATGGAACACGGTTTAATTTTTTTGGCTGTTCTGGTGATGCGACAACAACCTTACTTGGTTTAGGGTTTACTGCTCAGAATGTGACTTTTAATGGTGGTATTTCAGGAACCAGTGATGCATCTACAATTGTCACACGTGCCAGTAGTTTATCATCTTCTGGTGGTTCCAAAAAAGCGGGGATAGAAGTTACATACGTTTTAAACAATGCATCATCCACTTTAAAAGCTATTTTGCCTGGTGAAACCAATTTCAATGGACCTGGTTTTCTGATATCTGCTACAACGATTCAGAAATTAGTAGATAATACTTCTTCCGCTTTTACAAAATCTGCAACTTGGGGAACTTCTCTTGGGATTGAAAAAACGTTATGTTTAGAAGTTCATGAAGAAAGTGGTGCTCATATCTTTGGTTGGGAAGGATCTTGTGATTCTGTAAACAGATCTTCTTACCAATTCGAACAGGATAGTGTGACAGTGAATGTAAATGGTGACCGAGTTGGTCTAAGACTTAATAATGTCATTGTCAAATCGATGACCATCTATTCGTCTGTAATAGGCACTTCAGGAATGATTCGATAAGGATATAAATATTAGTATTGTGAAACTTGGATTCCATAAACATTTTTCCTTTCTTCGGCTGGTAGTTGTTATGCTACCAGTCTTTTTTGCATTTTGGTTGTATGCGGATACAAATGACTGGGAAAAAGAACTAGAAGAACCAGATTCCAAAAAACAATCAAACTCACTTAAATCCAAATCGCCAAATCCAGAACCCAATGATTGGGAAGCAGAACTTGATAAAGATTTAAAAGACCAAGAAACAAGAAGTAAAAGTACAGAAGGAAGTCGTGGAGTCACGTCCAACGTACAACAACCCAACCAAATCAATCGTTCTGCACAAAACTTGATGATGGATGTTTCTGCCGCGATTGACATAGTCGGAGCATGGGATCGAAACAAACCAAGGGGAACAGGGGAACGTATCGATAATAAAATGGATGTTCGTTCTGCTGAGTTTGGATTTACAGCTGCGGTTGACCAATGGATGCGAGCCAATTTTTTGGGTGCTGCTCACGGGGAAGATGGGAAATATTATTTTGAGGTCCATGAAGCAAATGTTTTGTTCCCATTTTTACCTTTTAATACTTCTCTCAAAGTAGGACAGATGTTTCTCGATATTGGAAGGTTGAATCGAATCCACCTTCACGACAGGCCTTTCACGATGAATCCAATCGTACATGAAAAATTCATTGGTTTTGAGTCTGCTATGGATACAGGAGCAGAGTTTAGTATTTTATTACCATGGAAATGGATTACCCAGGAATTAGTGTTAGGTGCAACTAATGGAAGGAAATGGGGTCATGCCCATACGGAAGGCCAACAAAAAAATAACCCAATGGGTTATGCCCACCTCAAACATTTTTATTATTTTGGAAATAACTGGGGAACCCAATTTGGATTTTCTGGAGTTCGGTATGAACCAACGACAGATAGAAAAAACCAAAGGTATCTGTATGGAATGGATGCGGTTTTAAGATGGAATCGTTCCAATCTCAGAGAACTCATGATCATGTCCGAAGGTTGGTACCAACAAGAAATTTTCCCAGAACAAATGGACCCAAGCACCTTCCAAAAATCAAAAGCAGCATCCAGAGACCAGTGGGGTTATTACTTTTTTGTGGATTATAAATTCCACCAACTTTGGTCACTCGGGTATCGTTATGATTATTTTACTGATAAATCACTTGTCGACAAAAATGGAAAACTAGCAGACAATGCTATAGAAGCCCATTCGACTCAAATTACTTTTCATAGTTCAGAATTTGGAAGGATTCGTGGTTCGATCGAAAGGCGATACATCCAGGATTTTTCCAAACAAGAATTCCAGGAACAGCGCGAGTGGAGATTTTATGTGCAAGCAGTCGCCATTTTAGGTTCTCATCCTGCACATAGTTATTAAGGAAATAGGATATCATGTATCAATTTGATTCTGCAATTTATCATCATCAAAATTCAAAGAATAAACCAATCTTTCATTTTCTGATTCTCTCTATCCTTATGTTTATTTCCTCACCTGTATTTGGAAAGGTATCACTTGTAGCAAGTATCTCGGATATTAAGTACATCGCCGAACAAGTCGCAGGTGATAGGGCAGATGTTTATGGAATGATCCGTGGAGTGGATGATCCACATTTTGTGATGACTCGTCCTGATTTTTTAGTCAAACTCAGTGAAGCTGATGTTTTATGTGTTGTGGGTCTCGATTTAGAAATTGGTTGGATTCCTTATCTCCAACAACAATCTCGCAATATGAAAATCCAAAAAGGCCAACCAGGGTATTGTGACACTTCCTTTGGAGTGAAAATCCTTGGGGAACCAACCGTGATGATGGATAGGTCCATGGGAGATATGCACATTTATGGGAATCCCCATTATTGGAATGACCCGATCAATGCCATCCAAATGGCCCAAAACATCAAAAATGCCCTTACAAGAGTGGATCCACTCAATGGGGAGTACTATGAAACTAATTTTAATTCCTTTAAAAAACGTCTCATCCAACTGACGAAAGAAGAGATGAAAAAAATGGAACCCTATTTTGGATTAAAAGTAGCAGTGTTCCATGACCAATTTGTTTATTTGGCATCTCGGTTTAAATTTAATGCAAACCTTACCATAGAAGAACGTCCTGGAGTTCCACCTTCTGTTCGTTATATGGATCAGGTGATCGGATATATGATAGCAGAAAAGATAAAAATTATCTTGATCGGACCCTATCATAATCCAAAGTATGCTGAGTACGTATCGTCCAAGGTGCCTGGATCGGTTGTGGTCACACTTCCGGTTTCCGTAGGTGCACTAGACACCACTAGTTATGAAGAGAACTTACGTTTGAGTTTACAAAAGATACGCGATGCAAGCGATAAAACTAAATAGTCCAAAGACTCACACCACTTTTATCCATGCAGACCACTTGTCTGTTGGGTACAGAAAAGAGTTTCCTGTTGTCTCAGACATCCACCTACACATTGAATCCGGCAAAACTTACGCCCTAGTCGGTGGAAATGGAGCTGGAAAAACAACATTGTTTCGAACACTCACTGACTTACTCCCACCACTTGCGGGAAACATCACTTTCTCAAAATCAATTACCACATCCTATGTTCCCCAAGCGAAAAAAATGGCATTGGATTTCCCTCTCAGAGTGGAAGATGTTTTACTGATGCCAAAAAATATTGGGCTTAGTTTTTTACCTAAATCTAAATTTTCAGAAGAGGATAGAGAATTAATAGAACGAACCGGTGTTAGTTCCTATTTGAAAAAACAAATTTCATTGTGTAGTGGTGGGCAACTTCAAAAAGTTCTGATTTTACGATCCTTACTGACGAAGGCAAACTTGATATTTTTAGATGAACCAATGGATTCATTGGACCATAACGCAAGGGAACTCTTTCAGTCTGTTTTATCCGAATATCTAAAACAAGGAAATCGATCTTTGTTTTTCATTACCCACAGTCTTGAACATGATTGGGGATTTGGGTTTCATGAAATTTTTGAAATTGATGAAGGGAAATTATTTAATATCACAAAAGGAGAAAGGCCTCCCAATTGCCACCACCATGACTAGTCTCCTTTCCAGTTGGAATTTATTTTTACCTCAAATTTTAGTCGGAAGCCTTGTTGGAGCTTTATTATCTGTACTCGGTATCCTGATTGTTTTAAGGGGTATGACATTTTTTGGTGTGACCCTTTCACAAGCGGTTACGTTTTCAGTTGCCTTGTCTTTGTTTATGGAGTGGCCAGGTGAAATTTTTCCTATCCTATTCTCTTGTATCTTAGTTTTTCCTTTATTGTATGTGCGAAAACTTCCTGGTATGAAGGAAGAAGTGATCCTTGGTATTTTATTTGTTTTCTTTTCTGCCGCATCGCAGTTTATGTTAGCACTCGGTGGAAATGTGCAAAACCATTTGATGGCAGCGTTTTTTGGCGATATATTAACTTCGCAAGTCAGAGCAGATTCACTTGGTATTTATGTTGCTATCTTCTTTTTTATCTTATATTTAAGTTTTTTTCGTCGGTTTTTGTTTATTAGCTTTGATCGAGACGAATACAAAATCCAAGTAGGAAATCCACTTCCATTTGATCTTTTGTTTTATATCATCCTTGCTGCTTCCCTAACTGTTGCAGTTAATTTACTCGGAACCTTTTACAGCATTGCTCACCTTTTACTCCCTGTGTTTGCATTACTTCCCATCATTCGTTCATTAAAAATTTTAACTGTTGTTTGTGTTTTGTTTTCGATCACTTCGACTTGTTTCGGATTTATGGTATCTCTTATTGGATTGGAGAGGAACGGTGAAATGATTTATTTTCCCACTTCCTCCAGTATCATCCTTGTTCTTTGTTTTTTTGCATTTTTTATTCATACAAGTCGCTATCTAATCACTTCCTTTTTTTCACAAAAAAGCCGATAGGAAATCTGTGGAAACCATTCCTTGTAATACCTGTGGCAAAATTTCTTTTACCCATTTGCATACGAAAAATAGCCCGTTAGGGGAATCATTTTCGATTGTTAGTTGTGATCATTGTGGACTTGTACAAGTGAACCCACAACCAAGTTTGTTAGAAGTTAAAAAATACTATGATGATTCTTATTTTACCCAGAGGACGGAACGTGGGTATGATAATTATTATTCCAGTGACCTCCGAAAAGAAATCTCTCGTGTTTTCCAATTGAATCTACAAGATTTAGATTTTTTTCATTGGGAGAAAAATCGGATCAAAGAAAAAGAGTCCACATTGAACAAACTTTCCTCATTGGATATCGGATGCGCAGCAGGATACTTCGTTGCTTATATGAAGGAAAGAGGGTATGACGCGAAAGGAATAGAAATTGCAGATGGTCCTGTCAAGTATGCTAGGGAAACTCTAGGTCTTTCGATTTTCCAAGAAAATTTTTTAGAATGGGATCTTAGATATCAAAACCAATTTGATGTCATCACTCTCTGGGCAACAATCGAACATTTACACAAACCCAAAGAAACGTTAGAAAAAATCATGAAACATTTGTTACCTGGTGGAATACTGATTTTGTCCACGTGTCGGTATGGATTCCTTGCAAAATGGAATGGAATTCATTGGAGGTATTTGAATGTACCAGAACATCTTTATTATTATTCTTTTTCTGGACTAAAACAATTATTAACTTCGCTTGGTTACAAATTTCCCAAAGCCTTTACTTATGGAAGTGGTCTTACAAGTCGAAAAAATGCCAGTGTTTTCTTTCGATTTCGAAAGGCATTTTTTGATCGATTCGTGAAAGGGTTCCGCATGGGAGACATGATGGTCTTTCGTGTGACAAAAGACAAATCAGACAGAAAGTGATTTTAAAATATCCTCAACACAAAAGTTAACTACTTCCTCTAAATCGGCAGTTGCATCTACAAATATTGTCGATTCAGGTAAAATTGCTAGATAGTTTTGATAAATTCGCGTTTGTTCTGAACTTTCATCAAACACTTCTTGTTTTCCCCCGCGAGTATTCCTTCTCTCTAAGGCTTCTTCAGGAGATAAATCTAGGAAATAAACATGGTTTGGTTCTGGGAAACCTTTGTCTTCATTCATGTACAAAATGTCCGCAGCATGTTCTTCGTCTCTACCTTGGTAAGCTGCAGTTGAAAAATAGTATCTGTCTTGCACAATTGATTTACCATTCTTTAACGTTGGTAAGATGATGTCTTGAACAGATAGTTCCCTGTCTTGTAAAAAGAGTTTTAATTGTTCTTCTTGGGTGAGTTTGATTTTCCCTTGGAGGAATTCTCGGATTTTTTTACCGAAAACACTATCGGTAGGTTCCCTGTGCCATACATTTGGGAACAATTTTTCATTTAGAATTTCAGAAACCCTCTTTGAAACTGTTGTTTTCCCTGAACCATCGATCCCTTCGAAGACAAAAAACTGCGACTTTACTGGCATATCTCCTCCATATTCAGAATCATCGTTTTTTCCTCGACTTATTTACGAAATTCGACAGTTTAGTCTAAGGAGCAAATACATGAAAAAAATTTCGTCTATGCTAATCATTGCTTTATTGGCTGTATTTATGATCAACTGTGCCTCTGAAGAAGTGAAACAACCGACTCAGCCAGTGGTAGAAGAACCAAAACCTTCTAAAAAGCCAAAATTGGATGACTCATTCAAAACAAGAGCAAGAGACATCAAGTAATTGATGCTTTGCGTTCGGAAGCCACTCAAGGAGACTTGGGTGGCTTTTTTTTTACCATTTTGCTAAAAACTTCTACATAAATACCAGATTTTTACAATACTTGTTCGCTAATGCTAAAAAAACAAGCATGATGCAGTAAACTTCACTACATTGCTCATTGGTACCGTTCTTGCAACAGGAATGTATGTACCCCTCTATGCAAATAGAAAGTGAAAGTCATAAACTGGTTCGCGAGTGGAAAGAGTGGCTTGCCAGCGGAGATCTCACACCCGTTTTCCAACCTATCTTATCTTCAGAGTCGACTGGAATTTATGGTTACGAACTCCTTGGCCGATTGTCCACAGACCGAGGTTTATTTAGTTTAGGTGATTTTTTTCTCACTCATACTTTGGGTTATGATGAATTGTTTTTTTTGAAAAAACAAGTGGATGAAGAAATTCGATTTTCAGCCTTACAGAAATTTGCAAAAGAAGCACCTCCCGAAACCAAACTATTTTTAAACATATCGCCGAACATTTTGTACCATGCTCTCCTCAATTTGGAAACAACCTTACCACAGACCATTCGAATGGTGAGAGAAGTGGAACTTGATCCTTCTAGGATTGTGATTGAAATTACCGAAGAACGTTTTCCACATAATTTGGAACTTTTAAAACCTGTTCTCAATTTATACAGAAAGGAAGGATTTTCCATCGCCGTAGATGATGCTGGTTCGGAAGCAAGTAACTTAGATAGAATCGGTTTATTTCACCCTGAGATCATCAAAGTAGATTTACAGATGTTACGTAGATCAACCTTTTCTAGAAATTTTAAAGAGATATTACTCAACTTATCAAAATTAGGTGAGTCACTTGGTAGTAGTTTGTTATTCGAAGGTATAGAATCTGAAGATGAATTGTACAACGCTTTGAATTACGGAGCCAGGTACATCCAAGGGTATTACTTTGCAAAACCCGAGATGAATTTTTCTGGTCGATTTGAATACAGATCGGAAATGCAATCTTCTTTGGAATACTTCCATGCACGAAAACAAAAAGAGATGAACCACCAAATTGAATGGGAAACGATTTGGAAAAATAAACTTTCTGAAATTGTAATGGGGTTTGGGGAAGAGGATGGGATTTGGGAATGGAAAGAGGATTTTTCCACATCTGTTTTTGGTGATGGGGACTTTTTTCGGATGTACATCACGAACCATATGGGGTTCCAAGTATCACCCAATTATGCGAGGTCAGAAACCGGTGAAATGAAACCTGATTATTCCATCTTGGGAAAAAACTGGTCCTTTCGGCCTTATTTTTTTGAGCACTTACATAAATCCAAAACAAGTCGTGATGCATGGACACTCTCTCAAATGTACCATGATATTTCGGAACGGATGATGTTACGGACATTTGCTAGAAACTTGTCCGAAAATTTGATATTATTTATCGATGTGATCGTGTCTCGAAGCTGAAAGTTTTTGCCGAACCAATCGGAACGTGAAAACTGGTTAGAGATATGGCAAAAATCCAGTTTTTGCAGTTACCCGTTCCTCCGCCGAGTTATTTTGCGGCCACAGGAAATGTTCCCCTAGCAGCTGCTAGTTTGGCAAGTTGCCTAGAATCCAAAGAAGATCCGATCCAAGGGATTGTCCCATCCGTTATTTCGCCTGAAGACACCGACTCTTTAGGGGATAAAGACTTAATTGACCGAATCTGCAAGGAAGGCCCTGATTTTTTGGGACTCTCTTTGTATTTATGGAACACGGAACGAAGCCTTTATATCGCCAAAGAAGTTAAAAAGAGAAATCCAGAGATCCAAATCCTAATCGGTGGACCAGAAGTCAATGAAGACAACCCTTATGTACTTGGTGAAGACGGATATGATATTGCAGTTTCAGGAGAGGCAGAACATAATTTTCGCAGTTTAATGAAAGCTTTGTTAAACAAGGAATCGCTAGAGAATGTAGAAAATGTTGCCTATCGAAAAAAAGATGGTTTTTTAAGTCCATTTGGAACTCCATCACCAGCTAACTTTCCATTAACGGATTTTCCATCACCCTATACAACTGGTCATTTACTCGTGAATCCAAAACGGTCCACTTATTTAGAAACAGTGAGAGGTTGTAAGTCACAATGTACATATTGTTTTTATCCAAAATCATCCCAAAACCTTCGTACACTTGATATCAGAGAAACGATCCAATTGATATCCAACTTGAAAGAGAAGGGAGCTCGAGAACTTGTGTTTTTAGATCCAACATTCAATCATAGACCTGGTTTTGATTCTTTTTTGGATGCAATTGCAGAAGTGAACTCCGATGGCCAAATGACCATGTTTGCAGAACTTCGATCAGAGGGAGTGACTCCGAAACTTGCCACCAAACTGAGAAAAGCTGGGTTCAATCGAATTGAACTTGGATTACAATCTGTGAATGAAGAAACACTAAAACGTGTAAAACGTTACGGTAGCCCTCATAAAGTTGCAGAAGTGGCGAAAATGTTGGCTGGGGAAGGGATTGACCTCTTACTTGATTTGATCATTGGTCTTCCTGGTGACACTCCCGACGATGTCGAAAGAGGGATTCATTTTTTCTTAGAACATGGATTAGGTGAATGGGTGCAAGCATTTCCACTTTCTGTTTTGCCAGGCACAAGTATGCGTAAAGATGCAATTAGAGAAGGTCTTGTTTATATGCCAACACCTCCTTACCGAATCATCCAAACACCTACATTTAGCCCTGAGGCACTACGTGATTCTGTGTATTTTGCTGAAGATTTATTGGAACGAAGGTTAGATGAATTTCCGAGGCCATTCTTGTGTGATGTGGCACCTAACAAAAAGGATCGATTTGATTGGTATCCGAAAGATAAAAAACAATCAAATTTGGATTTTTTAGAAACGATAGAACGTGGATCAAGGCACCAAAGTCTTTGGTTCCATACCGATTCCCTTTCGAAAGATCGAATGGAAATTATGTCGGTCATCGAAAAAAAAATAGTCGCAGAGCCATTTTGCACCATTGATTTTGTGATTCCGTTATTAGAAGTTCCAAAACCAAATGAAATCTCAACTTTAGAGAACTTACTCCATTCCAAACGAAATTCGTATTTGGCAAAAACCTTAGAATACCGAGGTGAAAATTTACAACACCGATTGGTTTTTGTGATCCCACAAGGAAAAGAATCACTCAGAAATTGGAGGGATTCACTCACGGGAGAAGAATCCTTTTTGGTGTATGAAACCATTTTTCCTGAAACCATTTCCAAATTAGATCCTGATGATTCGTTTTTTTATTTGGTTAGTGGTGATACCATCACAACAAAAGATTGGGAATTGTTAAAACATATGGATCCAGAGACAATCACATTCACAAGTCGAAACTGGGAAGAAAAATGGTCTATGGAAGTATTGGGATACGGAGAATTATAGACCGATCCTATTATGCAATAGCAAGTGCTTAGTTTTTTTGGAGTTGTTTTCGGAAAAATTCTACGTTTTCTAAGAATCGTTTTTTTTCACCTGCTCTTGAGGAATGCCCTGCGATCGCAAGTCCAACAGTTAGGTGGCCTTCCTCATTTTTCGTGATCGTTTTGATCTGACCGAAAGCAGTGAGAGGGGATTGCATCTTAAAAAATATATCAAACTGAAATCCAGTGAGTTTCGGAAGGCTTTGGATGAGATCAGGATGATCTACTATTACTTTTAATCCACCTTCTGAAATATCAATCACTGGGAATTTACCATCTGATTTAATCATATTGGAATGACGAATTCGATCCACCATTTCAAAACATAAAGTTTTCATCTCCATTGCTTTTAAGAGATCAAAGTTCTCTGTTTTACTTTGCATGTGGATGTATCCAATCGGGATGGATTCTTCCTCATCGTTTAAATACAAAATAGGTAGGATGAGTTCCGATTTGATTTTTAAATTACGACGATTGTTGATTTCTTTATTGATATCTTCTTCAATTTCGTCAGCAAAAACGATAAAATCTTCGTTAGGTGAAGTTTCATAACATTCCCTATTATTGACATCCTCGAGAAGTAATCCTTTTTTTGTTTTTTTGATCAGGCGTATGATTTCGCCATCTTCACGGGAATTAAAAGTTGAAATTTTGATGAAATCCACTGAATTTTTCAGTTTGGTTTCATAGTCTTGGAAGTTGACTTTCACTGCCGTCGGAACATGAAACATATCGGTTTCAATTTTTGCCTTACTGGAAACCACATTGGTAATCCAAGCTGACCCAGGAGGGACGGGGATCCTTGAACTTTCTCTGTCCTTTTTAGCAATGGCAATTTTATTCAAATGTAAGATGTATTGAGATTCACCTTTATCTTGTTCCACAGTGCATTCTAAATGCAGGTAACGGCCAAGGATTTTGTAGAGAGTGATTTTTTGGCCCACGGAAAGGGTGATGGTTGGCCTTACACCCACGAGAACTTTGTTCCCGTCTTGAGACACTTTTTTGAGGTAACAAATTTCTCCCGAATGGATATCGTCTTTCAGGTTTAATTCCTGATTTAATAGAAATTTGGTCAAAACATGCAGTTTTTTTTCCGTGTCGGAAAAAACATCCAAGGAACGTTTGTTTCTTTCTACTGTTTCCATAAAAGGTCGTGGTACTCACTATTATCGGTCAATTTTCTCCTGAAATTCTCTTGCACTTAGAGTTTTCTTACCTAAAGTAGAAAAAGGAAGGATAATTATGTCAAATCACCCCCTACCAGGATCTGAGCTTCTCGATGGAGTCAGTGGACAAGAGCTCTTCTCGGTCAACATGGGACTCACGTATCGAGATTTTTTAGTACTACCTGGATATATAGACTTCAATCCAAGCGATGTTGATCTCGAAACAAAACTTTCTAAAAATATTACACTCAAAAGACCTCTTATGAGTTCTCCTATGGACACTGTCACTGAGTCTGAAATGGCAATTGCACAGGCACTCATGGGTGGAATTGGAATCATTCATTATAATAATACAATTGAAGAACAAGTGGAGTTAGTGCGAAAGGTAAAACGTTTTGAAAATGGTTTTATCAAAGATCCAATTTTACTCTCTCCTGAACACACACTTGCTGATTTAGATGCCGTAAAAGAAAAATATGGATTCAGTGGGATCCCAATTACGGAAGATGGCACCGCAAGAACCAAGTTAGTTGGTATTGTTACCAACCGAGATGTTGATTTTGAAAGAGATCGTGACATCAAGTTAGGGAAGGTAATGACGACTGAGCTCATCACAGCAAATGTGGGAATCAGTTTACGGGAAGCTAATGACATCCTTCGTACAAGCAAAAAAGGAAAACTCCCAATTGTAGACAAACAAGGAAAACTTGTTGCTCTTATTTGTCGTAGTGACTTGAAAAAAAATAAAGAATTCCCTCAATCTTCAAAAGACGACCAAAAAAGATTAAGAGTGGGTGCTGCACTCTCCACCTTACCTGAGTCACGTGATAGAATGGCGGCTCTTGCAGAAGTGGGAGTGGATGCAATCATCATAGATTCTGCACAAGGAAACTCAAGTTACCAAATGGAAATGATCCAATGGATTAAATCCAATTTTCCTCATACAGATGTGATTGGTGGAAACGTTGTCACAAAAGCACAAGCGGCAAACCTTATCGCGGCTGGAGCAGATGGCCTTCGGATTGGTATGGGACCTGGTTCTATTTGTATCACCCAAGACACTATGGCTGTGGGACGTGCACAAGCAACTGCAGTATTCAAAACAGCAGAGTATGCACAAGCTCACGGAGTTCCGGTGATCGCCGATGGAGGGATTTCAAATATCGGTGATATTGCCAATGCACTCGCGATTGGTGCCTCTATGTGTATGATGGGTTCTATGTTTGCTGGAACAAAAGAAGCACCAGGTGAGTATTTTTATGAAAATGGCATTCGTCTAAAGAAATACAGAGGAATGGCAAGTTTAGAAGCGATGAACAAAGGTGGAGACAAACGGTATTTCTCTGAATCCCAAAAAATCAAAGTAGCACAAGGTGTTTCTGGTTATGTTGTGGATAAAGGTTCTGTTTTAAATCTCATCCCTTACCTCGTACAAGGTCTCAGACAAAGTTTCCAAGATATGGGTTACCGAAATATTCCTGATCTTCATAAAGCGTTACGGGCAGGACAACTTCGTTTTGAACGTAGGACAGAATCAGCCCAAGCACAAGGAAGTGTGCATGGATTGTATTCCTATACAAAACCTTCAATGAGAGCTGAATAAAGAAATCACATGCGAAAACTTTGGAATTTATTTTTTTTGATTTCTTTTGTATCTCTCGAGGCCCAAGCACCTGACACTAGTTTATCGGCTCAAGAATTACTAGCAAGGCTTGACCGAGAAATGGATTATGGAAAGGGCCTTGTGAAAGGAACCTATGTTCTCATTCGTAGGAACGGAACATCGGAAACATGGAGAATCAATCGATTTTTTAACGGGGAAGATGCTTTGCTTCTTTTTGATAGAAAAGGGCGAGGCCTCGAATCCAAACTGCTAACAAAGGATGAAGGGGAAAATGTATTTTTCTTCAACGTCCTCAGTGCCAAACTGTTTCGCAAAACAGATGACGAAAAGTACGAATCCCTCATGGGGACTGGATTTTTTTATGTGGATCTGTCTGGTTATTCGTATCAGGCAAATTATAACCCACTAGTCAATGGTGATTTGGAAATTGGTGGAGAGATGTATTACAGAGTTTCTCTCAAACCAATTCTACCATATTTCTACAAAAAACTGGTGTTACTCGTTGGCAAAAAGGATTTAAAACCTTACCGCGTTGACTTTCATGACCGAGATGGTATTTTATTCAAAACATTAAACTTAAAATATGGACCTGTCAAAATCAAAGATGCAACGGGAAAAGTGGAAGACGTTCAAAAAGCTTCTCGTTTGGAAATGTTAGATTTGAATACAGGTAGTATCACCGTTTGGGAAATCCAAGAAGTGGACAAAACTGTAAACCCAGACGCGTCTCTCTTTAATGTTGACAACTTGAGTAGATAATCATTGGAACCGGGACTCATCCTATTTCGCACTCCATTCCAAAAAAAAGACATGATCCAATTAACGAAGGAAGAAGTGAATCACCTTCGTGCCCTTCGTTTAGGAAATGAAACTACCATCATTCAGATTCGAGATGGAGAAGGTGGGTTGTATGATTACCTACTCACTCCCCATTCGAAGGAACTGAAGTTCCAAAAAGAAACAATTGTTCCTCCAAAAGCCAATCGAAAAAAAATTGCCATCGCTTTGCCAAAAGGGAATCGTTTGGATTTTTTCTTACAGAAGGTGACTGAGATTGGACTGAATGAAGTGGTATTTTTAGTGTTTCGCCATTCGATCCGAAAGGAATTTAACTTGGAACGTGCAGAAAAGATTGTGAAGGAAGCAGCTGCTCAATCTAAACAGACTGAAATCTTAAAACTATCGATTGAATCGGCTAAGGATTGGATGGAAACACATAAGGAAAGTTTGGTGGTGTTCCATCCTTTTGGACAAAAACCGTTCGAATTGTCCAGTTTGTCTGATAAAATTCCAGTCATCGGGCCGGAAGGTGGTTTCCATGAGGAAGAAGAAAATTGGATGCAAAGGAATCAGATTCCAAAACTGACTTTACCTGGTGGTGTGCTGAGAACGGAAACTTGCGGAATTGTTGCCGCAAGTTTTTTGGTCTATGGAACGTAAAGCCGGCTTATTTGTTGGTTAAGAGGAGTAAGGTTGCTGACAAACTACAGTTGGTAGAACAATTGCTGAAGCAGGTAGAAGCAGTCGGATAATTGTCACCTGTGATGTTTGGGTATTTTGCTGCACAATCAGCATTACATGCAGTAAGGCTGCCCCCAGTGCAGGAAACGATGAATGTGAATAAGTTTCTCTCCAATGTTTTATCTTGTCGTTTTTGGCAAGATGTAGAAAAGAACACGACAAATCCAAGTGTCACTAGTAAAAAAAAACGTTTCATATCGTATAGACTCCTCTCTGCTAGCATTTCGTCAATCGGTTCGTAAAAATCTTGACCCTTGTTTCTTTTCCTATGTTTTGGATGAGGTTCCATTATGGCAGAAACTAGCAAAAAAGTCTTAGAGAAAAAAGGACAAGGGGAATATGAATTCACCGCTTATGGGGAATTTTTGTCCTATTTCCATGCCCATATTGATATTTTCAAACGCCTCTTAAAAGCCAAAAAGATGGATCCCACAAAAGTGGAAGAAGTCGCAAAACAAATCAAATCATACATGACAGGGAACATCAAAAAAACGGATCAATTTTTTGAGCACCTCCCACAGTTTGCGACATTGTTAGGTGTTTCAAAAGAAGAAGTATCTGCGTATCTCAATTCCAATTTTATCGAAGTCCTTAACAAAGTCCAAGAAAAACTGAAAACCCAAGAATTGGAAAAAATGAAAAATGCTCCAGTTCCTAGTTTTTCATCCATTGCCGAAGAAATTGTAGAAGGATTACATTTTACTCATCCTGCTGATTTTGTTTTTGCTCAAAAAGGGATTTTAATGGTTCTCGAAAATCCTCTTACAGGTGAGATCATCGAACCACAAGGCCTCATGGCTGCTTCTGCAAAAGCGGCATTATCGATTCCATCTGGTTCGGAATCTGAAAAAGAACCAGTGTCATTAACGGAAGCACTTGCTGTTGCCAATGCACCTCCCACTCCAATCGTAAAAAAACAATCATTGATTCCTGAAAAAGAAAAATCCATCTTACAGGAAATAACCGAAACCTTCAGCGATCTTCTAACGGGCGAAAGGTTAGAAGTAAAAATCGGTCCTGAAGTAACAGACACTCCTCACTTAGAAACGAATTCAAATGGCAATTCAGCCAAAACTAATGAAGAATACGAAATTGAAGATCTTGAGTTTGATGATTCTTCTGACTCTCCATCTGACAAAGCAAACGACGGTAGTTCCGAAGACCACGATGATTTTTCTGATGATTTAGGAATTGATTACGAGGAAGAGACACCAGCTCCTCCACAAGTTGACTTAAATATGGTGCGATTAGGGAATTATTCTGTTAAAGAATTTATGGACTTGGTGCAAACCATCACCACCTACCAAACCAAAGGCGACCAAGTAGGTTACCAAAATTGGTTAAGAACTCTATCAGAGTTTGATAAAGCAGTTGTATCATTACGTACCCAAGTTTTAAAAGAACAAAAAAATGAGGTTGTTGATTGGAATACACTTTTCCAAATGATGAGCTCAAAATCAGAATTAAAACCTGATGTCCTTAAAGGGATCGTTAAAAAAATCAAAAATTTCCAGATCGTAAAACTTACGTTAGATAGAATGATTCAGGAGTTCAAAAAGGGAAGTCCTGAGTTTATGCAGATCGTCAAAATGGCATGGCCTCATATCCAAAAATCATTTTATGAAGTTCCTAACTACCAACAAGTACAAACCTTGTTACGAGGAATTTTGTCGCGAGTGAATGGTGATGTGCATAAAAAAGAATTTTCGAAGATTTTTACTATGGCTCTCAATTTTATCCAATCCAAATTCCAGGTGTAAGTGATGTCTAGAGAGAAATATTCTCTCTCCTTTTTACATTGGAATTGGACTTTTTGTTTTGTTTCACTTACGATCCTTTTGGGTTTCGGGAACACATACCTACATTCACAAAACCAACCGAGTGTC
Source organism: Leptospira paudalimensis (assembly GCF_026151345.1). Taxonomy (NCBI): domain Bacteria; kingdom Pseudomonadati; phylum Spirochaetota; class Leptospiria; order Leptospirales; family Leptospiraceae; genus Leptospira; species Leptospira paudalimensis. Next base: position 2,223,071 of record NZ_JAMQPR010000001.1, on the reverse strand, counting down.
ATTGTTGATCCTCTTCTCCAAAAACCTTGGATCCCAGATGCAGAAGAGGAAGAATCGAGAAGTTACCATCGATTTTTAAGCGAGTTTAAAAACAAACAAACCTCTATAAAAAAGAAAGATCGTTTTGGTAGGAATTACCTAGTGTCTCCATCAGGAAAAATTAGGTTTCTCATCGATGATGAATATTATAAAGAATTTCCACTCCAAACAGAAGCAGACATCGCAGCAAAAGAATTGGAAGTTTTGTATGAAGTAAGAAAGGAAAAGGATGTCGTATTCCTTGGAAAGGGGATCCACCTCTGTTACCGATTAAAAAAAGAAAAAGATTCAGGTTTTTTTCCTGAATGGTTGATTCGTTCGAATGAAATTACGAATCGAGCGGCCAATGAATGGTCAGACCAAACCATTCCATTAGATTTGGTAAGTGATCCTTATGGATGTTATGTGGATGAAGTTTCTTTACGAGATTATTTGTATCTGGAATCTGAATCGTTTCGTTATCGATTGAAAATCCCATCGACTCTACGTTACGAAGGTCTATACGGAAATCGACTTGGGATTTATGGTGAAAATCGAGATAGTATTTATAGGATCGTACGGTTTGTTGAGTTTTTATCCAATTACCTTCCTGAAGGACAAACAGAATGGGAAGAAGCTTTTCTTTTGCAAGTCTCAGGTAAAAAAAAGAAAACAATACCAAAAATCATTTTGTCAATTGGTTCTAGTTTTGATAAAGTAAGACCTCTACGGAATACTAAAAATTATTTTGTATTTTGGGACTCTCTTCGTTCCTTAAACAAAAGCCAAATGCGAAAACTGCAATTCAAACGTTCAGAAAAAGACAATGTTTATTTGAGTGAATGGGTTGAAGTAGATGATATCGGGAACCGAATCGAAATGGAAATGAAAGAATATTATTTATACAACGCTCCGAGAGGTTATTTTTTAGCATTATCCTATCCAAAACGAGAAAAAAAGAAAGCAGATGAGTATTGGAATACAGTTCGAAGTAGTTTTCTTGTGAAAGATTAAAATCGATTAGGAATCAATATGTTTGTTTCTTTTGTTGAAAATAAAAATCGGAAAAAACCAGAACCTAGTGATGGGGCTCCTCCGTTATTCTTTCAACTATGGTTAGGTTTGGCATTTATATTTGGATTCAGTGTCGTATTACTACCGTTTGGTGTTTATTGGCCACTTTCAAATTCCATTTGGATCTTACTCATCTTCTTTTTGCCTTTGGTTTTTTTAGGAATTCACTTCATCAAATCAAGTGGGTATAAAATCCTTTTTGCTGTTTTTTTGTCATTACTCGCAGGAGGGAATGTTCTTTTGTTTTTAGGGGATGCCATTGGTTACAAGTTAGGCCTCACTTCCCAATTTGATGTTTTACCAGAAGAGTCTCATTTAGCAATGGGGAATCGATATTTGTATTTGCGGGAATTTTACTTAGATGATTCTGATTCAGGTTCGTTTCGATCTCACTTACTTGTTAGACGTAGATCAGGTAGTGTTGTTTATGGTCCAATGATTACATTCCATTACAAAAGGATTCGTGCAGTTTCAGGAAAGGAAACAAAATTGCCCATCTATGCTTTGTGTTATTCGAAAGAAAATGGAAACTGTTCAGTCTCTAGTTTATTTTCGGGAGGAGTTTTGTTAAAAGAAACGATCTGGGAAACGAAAGAGGCAAAGTTGAATCAAGATTCTATCTTTATCATTTGGAAAGATCGATTGGATTCAGAGTTTGAAACAAAGGGTATATTTTCGTTTTTATTTTTCATTTTACTCCATCTGATTTGGGGGATTGTGGTTTATTTTCCGTTTTGGAAATGAAGTAAGATCTTTTAATCTTAATACAATCTTAATACCATCTGTTAGCTTCTTAAGTTCCCAACACTTTACCAAAACTGAATTTTATGCGACCATGAAGCTATGGTTGAATTACTCTATTTTCCATTTTTCATTGGGTTACTGATTTTAGTATCACCATTTTTCGGTTATTACATGGCATTCATTTTGAATGCAAAAATTTTGCCAGGGGAAACAATTTTTAACCATTTCCTTTATTCTGGTGAACCAACGAGCCAAAGTGCAAAACAATACTTACATAGTATGTTTTGGTTCCATCTCTTGGGTGGCGGAATTCTTTTTTTGGTTTTACGATACCAGAATGTTTTACCTCTCAATGCGAAAAAAATCGAAGGCATGGATTGGGACTTAGCTCTCAATACCACGATCTCTTTTATTACCAATACCAATTGGCAGGCCTATTCTGGTGAAAGCCAACTCAGTTATTTTTCCCAAATGGTAGGGCTTACACCTCAAAATTTTTTAAGTGCAGGAGTGGGGATTTCGGTACTAACGTTTGTGAGTCGAGCCATTGTCTCCTCCTCTGAACAAAAGTTTGGAAATTTTTGGCAAGATCTGTTTCGTTCCACGTTTTATATCTTATTACCTATATCGATCCTTGTTGCCATTCTTTTAATTTCCCAAGGTGTGATCCAAACTTGGAATGAACCTCTATCTTTATTAGGAACAGAAAATCAACTTATCCCACTTGGCCCTGCTGCATCTCAAATTGCGATCAAACAACTGGGAACCAATGGTGGGGGATATTTTGGAGTGAATAGCGCTCATCCCTTTGAAAATCCTACGCCAATTTCTAATTTTATCGAAATGTTTTCGATTCTCTTTATCCCTGCTTCCTGTGTATTTTTGTATGGAAAGATTACCAATTCCTTCCGACATGCATGGGTTGTTTTTTTCATTATGTTAAGTTTGCTTGTCTTCGGCTTTTTTGCCGTATTTTTTTCGGAATGGAATCATCTAGGATTTTGGGAAGGAAAGGAAACTCGGTTTTCGTTAACGGAATCAACTTTGTGGTTGTCAGTTACGACTGCAGCATCAAACGGTTCTGTCAATTCTATGCATGATAGTTATTCTCCGTTAGCTGGTGGAATTGGAATTTTCCAGATTATGTTAGGTGAAATCATTTTTGGTGGAGTTGGAGCAGGGATGTATGGAATGATTCTTTTCCTGATCCTTACCGTATTCTTGTCAGGACTTATGACAGGAAGAACCCCCGAATATTTTGGGAAAAAAATTGGAAGTTATGAAATCAAATGGACTTTGTTTGGAATCCTAACACCAACCGTTTGTATTTTGATCGGAACTACCATTACCATTTTTTTAAACTCTGGTTATGCTGCAAAAGGACCACATGCACTTTCACAGATCCTCTACGCATTTAGTTCTGCGTCTGGCAATAATGGCTCTGCATTTGCTGGATTTGGAGCAGATACCTTGTGGGGAAATTTATCTCTAGGCTTCTGTATGTTAGTTGGACGATTTAGTGTGATTTATGCAGTCATAGTTGTTGCAGCAAGTTTAGGAAGTAAAATTACAACAAAATCTTCAGAAGGAAACTTTCGTTTGGATACCGTTTTGTTTGGGGTTCTAAGTTTCAGTGTGATTGTGATTGTTTGTGGATTGTCTTTTTTTCCAGTATTGGCTCTTGGTCCGATTTTGGAAGAGTTACTGATTCGAAGTGGAATTTTCTATTAAGAGGAATTATATATGAAGCCTAACTATTTTATTTCCAAGGAATTGTTTTTTTCCTCCATCGGGAAAGCATTACAAAAATTTTCACCTAAATATGCATTTTCTAATCCAGTGATGGCAACAGTTTGGGTAGGGACCTTACTCCTGTTACTTCAAATTATATATTTTTTAGCCATTGGATTAAACCTGAAGAATGAATTACCAATTTTTTTCTGGTTATCGTTAACTTTGTTTTTTGCCAATTTCGCCGAAAGTGTAGCAGAAGGGCGAGGCAAGGCAAGAGCCGATAGTCTTCGTAAGACAAGATCTTCAACGGTAACAAAACGAGTGGCCCAAGCGGGAGATAAGAATTTTACAGAGATCACATCAAATGAATTGAAGGTAGGTGATATTGTCTTCGTGGAAGCAGGGTCAACCATTCCTGGCGATGGGGAAGTGGTTTTGGGAATTGCCAGTGTGGATGAATCGGCAGTCACGGGTGAGTCCGCACCAGTGATCCGAGAGAGTGGAGGGGATCGTTCTGCAGTCACTGGAGGAACAAAGGTGATTTCGGATTATCTTTATATCAAAATCACGGCAAAACCTGGTGAAAGTTTTATTGATAAAATGATTTCGATGATTGAAGGAGCATCTAGGCAAAAAACACCTAACGAAATCGCCTTGGGAATCTTATTATTTGCATTAACCATTTTGTTTTTGTTAGGTGTATTGACTTTGATGCCAATCGCAAAATTTGTAGGAAATCAAATTGGACAAAATTGGAATTTTGAATTTTCTGTTTGGCTTGCCTTGTTTGTCTGTTTAATTCCAACCACGATCGCCGCGTTACTGAGTGCGATTGGAATTTCTGGAATGGAACGCCTCATTCGTTATAACGTGATTGCCAAAAGCGGAAAAGCAGTCGAAGCCGCAGGCGATATCCATGTCCTGTTACTTGACAAAACGGGAACCATTACTCTCGGTAACAGGGAAGCACATCGATTTTATCCAGCAGATGGTGTTTCGGAAGAGGAACTCGCTGATGCCTCTCAACTTTCTTCTTTATCTGATGAAACACCAGAAGGACGTTCAATTGTAGTTTTAGCCAAACAAAAATTTGCAATCAGGGAAAGAAAATTGAATGCATTAGATGTTAGGTGGATTCCGTTCTCTGCTTCGACTCGGATGAGTGGTGTGGAAGTATATGAAAAGGGATTGGAAGTTCGAAACATTCGGAAAGGTTCGTTTGATTCTATCAAAAAACATATCGAATCATTGGGGGGAGTGGTTCCGCAAAAGGATCTTTTGTTGATTGAGCAAATTTCTAGAAAAGGGAGTACTCCCATCCTAGTTTCCGAAGGAAAAAGATTGTTAGGAGTGATTGAACTCAAAGACATCGTGAAGGGTGGTTTAAAGGAAAGGTTTGCCTATTTAAGAAGAATGGGGATTCGCACAGTTATGATCACTGGAGATAACCCACTCACTGCCGCGGCCATTGCAGCTGAGGCAGGTGTCGATGATTTTATAGCAGAAGCAACTCCTGAAGCTAAGTTAAAACGTATCCGAGAAGAACAAGCAAATGGGTATTTGGTGGCAATGATAGGGGATGGTACAAATGATGCGCCGGCTTTAGCTCAGTCAGATGTGGGAGTCGCAATGAACACCGGGACACAAACGGCAAGAGAAGCGGGAAACATGATCGATTTAGATAGTAACCCAAGTAAACTCATTGAAATTGTCGAAATTGGAAAACAACTACTCATGACACGGGGTGCACTCACAACGTTTAGTATCGCAAATGACGTTGCCAAATACTTTGCAATCCTTCCTGCTTTGTTCTTACCATTGGCTCCCTTAAATATCATGCAATTGTCTAGTCCCAACAATGCGATTCTTTCTGCTGTGATTTTTAATGCTTTGGTAATCCCTGCTCTCATTCCACTTTCTTTACGCGGTGTTAAGTATGTTCCTAAATCTCCAGACCAAGCATTACTAAGGAATTTCCTGATCTATGGTGGTGGAGGTATGGTGTTTCCATTTATTGGAATCAAAGTGATTGATGTGATTTTATCTGGAGGAATTTTATGAATACAAAAACATCTGTAAATCAATGGGAAATCACAATTCGATTTCTTTTTGTTTCGATCTTATCCTTTGGATTTTTATATCCACTTGCCATCACTGGCATCGGCAATCTACTTTTTCCTAGACAAACAAAAGGAAGTTTGATCGAATCAGAAGGGCAAATATTAGGAACGGAACTTTTTGCAAGGAATGAAACTGGCATAAATTTATTTCAGTATAGACCAAGTGCTGTATCCTATTCCACGTTTCCCAGTGGTGCATCGAATTTAAGTCCTTCTAGTCTCGAGTTAAAGGCATTGGTGGAAGAAAGAAAAAGAGAGTTATTAGAAAACGAAATTGATCCAATTAAGTGCCAAGAATTATTGTATACCTCTGGATCGGGACTGGATCCACATATCACAGTTGATTGTGCCTTAGAACAAACAAACCACCTAAGCAAAGTAACTGGGGTCAATTTGGATACCCTGGAAACATTGGTATGGAAAAATGTTGAGTCGCCTATATTTGGATTTATCGGGCGTGCACGAGTGAATGTTACCAAATTAAACCAAACCTGGAAACAAATTCAGTTGGAAACAAAAACAAAATGAATGAAGGCAAACGACCCGAAGATTTTTTGTCTTTAGCCAATCAGTCAGAACCAAACAAATCTGGGACCTTAAAAGTATATTTTGGAATGTCACCAGGTGTAGGGAAAACCTATGCGATGTTAACGGAAGCTCACCATCTAAAACAAGATGGTGAAGATGTTAAAATTGGTATCGTGGAAACTCATGGAAGAGTAGATACAAAAGCCTTAGTGGATGGATTGGAAAGGATTCCACTCAAAAACATTGAATATCGTGGAAAAGTTTGGGAGGAAATGGATGTCGAAACAATCCTAAAAGAAAAACCAGGTTATGTGTTAGTGGATGAATTGGCACATACCAATATTCCAGGCTCTCTCAACAATAAACGTTATCAAGATGTCCTTCTATTATTGGATGCTGGGATCAATGTTTTGTCTACTGTCAATGTTCAACATTTAGAAAGCCAGGTTGATTCGATTGAAAAGATTTTACAAAGTCCAGTAAAAGAAACAATTCCTGATAGTATTTTAGAAAGAGCTGACGAACTTGTGTTAATTGATATTATCCCTGACGAATTGCTGAAAAGACTTTCAGAAGGGAGAGTATATGTTCCAGAGAAAATCATCCAAGCGAAAGAAAATTTTTTCCGAAAAGAAAACTTAACCTATCTAAGGGAGTTATCACTTACTTATACAGCAAAGTACGTCGAAAAAAGAATGCCTCAAGGTAGAGAAAGGATCATGGTTGCAATCTCTGCAAGCCCTCATTCGAAAACCTTATTAAGGAATGCAAAACGATTGTCCCTAGAAAGGAATTCCGAATTGTATGCTTTCTTTTCTGAAAGTGAAGAAACGAAAAATTCTGAATCTGCATTTGCTGTTCGCTCCCATATTAGACTTGCAAAAGAACTTGGTGCTGAAGTAGTTCATTCCTTTGAATCTGATCCTGTGGTGGGAATTGTTTCTGCCATACATGAAAAAAGAATCCATCGTTTGGTGATTGGAGGATCGAGAAAACGAGGACTCTTTCCATTTTTACAAAGAAGTATCACGGAAAAAATTTTGAACCAACTTAAAGATGTAGAAGTGATCATCATTCCTTTCCATGATGATCGGACCTTCTTCCATCTCGATTTTTATAAAAAGTTGATTCCTTCTTCGAGTCTTCGTCAATATGCATCTATTTTTGCTCTGACATCCTTGGTTACGATCATAAATTTATTTATGCTTTCTTACATAGGATATTGGACAGTTTCTATTTTGTATTTATTCTATGTTGCTTTGCTTGGTATGTTCTTCAGTCGAGGTCCTGTATTACTTGCAGCTATTTTATCTGCTAGTTTTTGGAATTTTTTATTCATTCCCCCTATTTATACTTTTTATATATCGAAATTAGAAGATGCATTGATGTTTATCATCTTTATGTTGATTGCTCTCATCAATGGCGGTTTAACCGCTAGGCTTAAAAAAAATGAAACCAAACTTAGGTCACGTGAAGAAAAATTATCTATCTTGTATGAATTAGCACAAAATTTATCCAAAACATCCACATCGAAAGAAATCATTGAAACAGGAGACTCATTTTTTAAACGTATCTTTCCTTTCCCCGTGAAATTGCATTTTTACCAATCGGGTGAATTCATTCCTAGTATTGTAGACCAAAAGGACTTAGCAGTTGCCTCTTGGACGATTAAAAACGGAAAACCTGCTGGTCGGTATACTGACACATTATCACTTTCGAATACTACATTTTATCCACTAGTGTCACCTGGAGGTATAACGGGTGTCATAAGTGTGAAAGCAAGTTTTGAGCCAAGTTTAGAAATGGAAATTTTATTAAATACTGTCGCTAACCAAGTCGCTTTAGCCCTCGATCGAGATGCACTATCCGAAGATTCGAAAAAAAACTATTTAATCAAAGAGTCGGAAAAATTATACAATTTGGTATTTAATTCTCTTTCGCATGAATTAAAAACTCCTTTAACTTCGATTAGAGGTTCTGCTTCAGCCCTGTTAGATCCAGACATTGAATCGAATCCGGAAGCGAGGAGGGCATTACTTGAGGAAATCCAGGAAAGTTCATTGGTGTTGAATTTGCTTTTAGGAAATTTATTAGATATTAGCAGAATCGAATCAGGTTATTTGACCTTAAAAAAGGAAAAGGTTTATCCATCTGATATCATTCACGATGCTATTTCTTACTTAGGCAAAAACAAAACAAATCATACCATTGTTACCAGTTTAAATGAGAATGATAACGAGATTGACTTGGACCGAGTGTTATTTTCACACGCAATTTTTAACTTATTGTACAATGCATGTTTGTACACTCCAGAGGGTTCAACGATTTGGATTTCGATTCATAAATTAAATGATCATACTATGACTTGGGTTGTGGAAGACAATGGGAATGGATTGCCGATCGATTCTTCTCGTATTTTTCAGAAGTTTTATCGTGGTGAATCGTCTGGTAAAATTGGAACTGGGCTTGGTCTTGCCATTACCAAATCAATAGTTGAATTACACGGTGGTCAAATTGAAGCTGTAAATCGAAAGGAAGGTGGGGCAAAGTTTGTCATTGACATCCCTATCTAAAAAGATATAAACAAACCAATGAATCATGATTTGATCCTTTTGGTTGATGATGATAGTGCCATTCGAAAGATGTTACGAATTGCACTTGAGGCAAAAGGTTATCATATCCTCGAAGCGATATCCAAAAAAGAAACAATTGAATCCATCGCACTGCATTCTCCAAAGTTAGTTTTACTCGACTTACAATTACCTGATGGGAACGGATTGGAAGTGATCAAGGAAGTTAGAACCTTTTCAGAGGTTCCCTTTATTGTTTTGTCTGTGATGAATGCAGAAGCGGATAAAATTGCCTTACTCGATGCAGGTGCAGATGATTATATCACAAAACCGTTTAGTATGGGAGAACTCCTTGCGAGGATACGCACTGCTTTTCGACGATTGCCTGTCGAGGATACTCCCACAAATTGGGAAAACGAAAACTTAATCATCGATTTTTCCAATCACCAAGTTTGCAAAAACAATCAGAGTATTAAATTAACACCAACAGAATTTCAAATCCTTACCTATCTAGTGAAAAATTCTGGGAAAACGATCACACATGAAATGCTCATCAAAGCCATTTGGGGAGACCTAGCTCAAAACGAAATGAACTCACTTCGTGTTCACATCACCCAATTGCGTAAAAAAATAGAAGACACACCCAACCAACCTAAGTGGATCACAACGGTTCCTGGTATTGGTTATCTTTGGCTCAAGTGATTCATTTTTTGATTTTAATGTTTTGGTTTTTTGCTATTGTTATCTCAGTAAATAAATCTTAATCTTTTCTTAATTTCAAATCATCAATCATAATCTCTCTCCTATTGTCTAGTTTCATGAATTCTGATACCTTTAAAGAATCATGTTACAACGATTTGCAATGTATTTTCATTTTGAAAATGAATGGATACTGAATCAATTTTCAAAATTTCTTACCGTAGTTTTTACTTTTTTTCTCTTTTTATCTCCGATGCAATCAGAAGAAATCAAAGAGAATGAAGAAGAAACCAAAACTGATGTAAAAGAAAAATCTATTACCGTTCCAAGTTCCTTTCAATTCGGAGGATTTATTGATTCGTATTATCTGTACAACCGAAATCTTCCGAAAGACACAGAAAGAAATTATACAACACAAGCCGTTCGAAATGAAGAATTTAATATCAACTTAGCCTATATCGATGTCAAAGTGGAAGAAAAAAAATATAGAGGACGTATTGCCTTCCAATGGGGAACTTCGGTGAACGCTAATTATGCAGCAGAAATCACAACAGAAAAGTATTCTAATCAAAACTCAGTTAAAAATATCCAGGAAGCATATACAGGATTTAAAATCGGAAAAGACACCTGGATCGACATGGGAATTTTTTTTGGTAATATTGGATATGAATCTTGGATTTCTCAAAATAATGTAAATTATACAAGAGCTTATGCCTTAGATTATGTACCCTATTATTCCTCGGGGGTTCGTTTGACACATCAGTTTACAGACAAGTTGAGTGGACAGGTACATATCTTGAATGGTTGGCAAAACATTACAGATAATAATAAAGACAAATCATTTGGTAGCCAGTTGAAGTATATTTTTAATCAGTATTTTACTTTGACACTGAACCAATTTGTCGGGAATGAAGCACCTAACTTTGAAAGAAAACAAATGCGTTACTATAACAATTCCATTCTTGAATGGAACGTTACCGACAGATTTAAGTTAGTTGGACAATTTGATGTTGGTGCTCAGAAAGCAAAACAAAGTTTTGAATATTCCCCATGGTTGGCAATTTATGATCCAAGTTTAGGAGAATACCGAGAGACTGCTTCTAATGCATATCGCCAATGGTACCATGGAACGATTTGGGCTAGTTTTTTACTGACCCCTGAATACCGACTGAGTTTTCGAGTGGAACGATTTTATGATCCTTTACAAGTTTTGGCAACTACAGGAACTCGGAATGGTTTTATGAGTAATGGTTACACCACCACCTTTGATATCCTAAGTTTTAATCCTGGTTTATTACGATTGGAATATGTCTACCGACGTTCTGCGGATGCGATATTTGCATATCGTGATTCTCAGACTTCTAAAAAGGAAGATTTCGTTCTTGTTGCATTTTCACTGAAATTTTGAATTTCCCTCTTGTTTGGAGCCATCTCATTTCCATTGCAAATAAGAGACAATTGTAAACCGTATGTAATCTATTTGTAACAATAGTCCTGCATACTATTCGATTAATAGCATATTGCCATTTACAAATGCAATTTGTTGTAAAAATGAATATGGAAAGTTCCAGATTTGATTCAGCCTATCGAAACCTGCTATTTGTTTTCTTATTAGCGGGATTTTCTGGGAACCTGTTCTTTGAGAACCAATCTATATACAGGCAAGATTTGGATGAACCCTCCCTCGGGATGGTATACCATTCATCGAAACAACTTCCTTCTAATCCTGAAGAAACGTTTTTATTTAACGAATCAGATTCAAACGACCAGGAAGAAGAAGGTCATTCAGTTGTAGAGTCAAACATTTATGTATTGAATTGTCCCAAGGCGATCGAATCAAATACCGAATGCAAACGGATTCATTTTGAAAATCAGTACTATTTTCATAAATTTAGTTTTTATCACGAATACAACATCCCTCCACCTTCTCTAATTTAATTACAATCTTTAAAACCAAAACGGTAACCCAATTCATTGGGCTAACCAATATTAGATTCTATTTATTTTGGAGAATTAAATGTTTCATCTCTTTAAAAATCCTTTTGGGATACGTATCCCACAAAGGTACATCATCTTATTTTTTTTATTCAGTAGTATTTCTCTTTTCCAACCAGTTTTATCTCAAAGTGCAACTGAGTTATATGAGGACAAGGATACAGGACAAATTTTTACGAAACCAGGGAATAATCGTGTTAAGATAGATAAATTCCCAAGTGTTCCTGATGATCGCACAAACAAAACCAATCACAATGTAACAACGTTACCGGATGCCTTTGCCCATCGCCCCGATGATGTCAGTAAAGAAAAACTTACAATTACAGGAAGGGTTCAGTTTCGTGGTGCGAGTGGAACTGCCCAATCTCCACTTTCCAATGGGCATCGAGATTTTAATGCCATTGATTATGCTTTTAGAAGGTTAAGGTTAGGTGCGATGTATGAGAATGATTGGTGGGGTGCAAGTATCCAACTACGACTTGAAAATATGCTAAATCGTGTTGATCTCTCTCAGACAACACAAACGGTCAATTATACAGATGCCAATGGCAGACCTGGAAGTGTAAACGTTGTCACCAACGAAAGATTAAAAGACAACAGAGGTTATATCCAAGAGGCAGTCATTTATACAAAACTTCCATATGCTGGTGGTAGAATCACGTTAGGACAAATCAATGTTCCATTTAACAGAGAATATATTGGTTCAAGTGCCAATCTTGTCTCTCTAGAAAGGAGTATGGTAACAGCGGCTCTTCCACAATTCGACAATGGTATCATGTTACAAGCAACTCCATTGAAGGAAATTCATCCGAAGTACGAACGTTATCTACATCTATCCTTCATGGTGGGAAATGGAAAAGGTGGCGGTGGTGATTATGGAACGGGAAGAAGGCAAGATCTTACTACTTCCAATCGTTACGGTTTTGTGAATATTTCCCCAATGTATTATGGTAGGGCAGTTTGGAATGTGTTTGGAAGTTTAAAACGAGAATCGGATGGCCGTGAAGTGAATTGGCAAGAGGGAGAGGAAATTTTCCAAAGGGATATGAAATTATCTTTGGGATCAGCGTTCCAACAAACTCAAAACCTTGTCACACCTGCTGTATCTGCGATGGAATACAATGCGGGAACGACAAGTGGAATCTCATTTGTTACACCCCAAGGAGTGAATGGATACCCTTCCGCTGATGGAGGAAGTTCTACCCTCGGATACAATACACAAAATGGTGGTACAACTCCGGGACGAACCAAGATGGGACTCATTGCCCATACATATGATGCTACCTTTACATGGAGTGGTTTTTACTTCAATACTGCGTATACGAAAATGAGTGGGCCTGCATCAAACGGTCTCATCGGTTGGCATACGACATTTGGATACAATATCCCAATAACTAACAAATTTTATCTAATGCCAATCTTCAAATATGACCAATTGATGGGTGATTTTAATCGGAATGGCAATCGTCATGATCCAAACGAAACCTTACGCATTTATTGGATTGGATTAAATTTATTTGGTGATAAACATCATTATAAAGTACAACTTTATTATGAAATTCTAGCAAACAAACTCGATAGAGATGTGAATACAGGAAGTCCAATGCTCATTGACGACAGAAGGATTTACCTCCAAGTGCAAGCTAATTTTTGGACAGGCACTACATCTCCAGAATCGTATGGTTATAGATCAAATTAAAGGATTAACATGAGAAAATTATATATTATATCAATTATCGTATTACAGATGTATTGCGTTCAATCGAAAGTTCAAAACACAGATGGAATGACTGCCTTGTTATTAAATAATGCATCCAATGGAGCCGTATCCGATAAATTCAATAATGGATCTTTGGTCCATATCACAAGAGCGGACCTTGTGAACTTATCCTTTACAGGAGAATGTTATGACAGTTTCACACTCGTTGGAATCATTGTGAGTCCAACTAACTACTACAATACACCACAAGGTGGATCTGGTGGGATTTTGAATACGGATTTAGAAAAGTGGAATCTTTCTCTATCCAATTGTAGTTCTCTTGGATTTTCCCCTCCCAATAATACAAATTTTGGTACGAGCTCACAAAGACCAAACTCCAATCAAACATTTACCTTTAAGATGTATAGTTGTGATCCTAACAATAACCCATGTGCAAACAATGCCATTAAGGCATCGGGTTTTTGAAATGATTGTAGTAGAAACTCTGACTAAACGAAGGAAGTGAAAGTTGAGTTTGATTTTGGTATGAAAATGACGATTCGAAATGGAAAGGATCTAAAAAATGAAAACCTTTTTACGGAAAACGAGGTCTAAAATTCGTTCATAGATGTTTCTCCTTATGAGACCCGCAGGGAGGGGCCAATATCCCTGATTTTCTTTTTTTTCTTTCCAATCCAGTTCCCGTTTCTAATTTCTTTCCATGTTCTTTCGATTCCGCATTTTTTTGTCCGTTTTTCTTTCGCTTATTTTGGTGAGATCCGATTTTTCCCAAGCGACTCCACCTTCCATTGAATTTTTTACTCCCAACGGTTTTATCAAAGAACCCAAACAAGTAACAGCACGTTTTACAAAACCCATGGTGGCCCTGGGTGATGTCCGCCCAGAAACTGAAATTTTCAAAGTGAATTGTCCTTTTCCTGGAACCAGTCGCTTCATTGACTCTACCACTTGGGTGTATGAATTTGAAAAAGAATTACCAGGTGGAGTGGAATGTTCCTTTGTATTAAAAGAGGGAATTAAGTCATTTAGCGGAGAGAAAATACAAGGAGAAAGATCGTTTGGATTCCACACAGGTGGTCCATCAGTTAAGTACGCAACACCTTACCAAGAAAGTACAATTGCGGAAGACCAAGTATTTTTATTACACTTAGATGGAAAACCCGACCTTGGTAGTTTTCAAAAATTTGCCTATTTCCGTTCGGAAGAATTAGGAAATCGAATTCCAGTGGTTCTCATCTCTGGTTCTGAACGAAAAACTTTCTTACAATCGATGGGTAAAAAGGACAAAGAAGAAACCATTGTTTTAAAAGCCAAACAAACGTTTTTGCCAGAAAAACAAATCCAACTTGTTCTTGGGAAAGGCATTAAGTCTATATGGGGTGGTGCCATTCCAGAAGATGAAGTTCTCACTTTCACAGTAAGACCCGTATTTTCTGCACGTTTTAGTTGTGAGAGGACAACAGCTGATGCAAATTGTATTCCAATCCTTCCAGTAAGTTTATCTTTTAATTCTCCCGTCTCACAAGAGTTAATTGAAAAAATTAAATTGGTAGATAAGGATGGAAAGGAATATCCAAAACAAAAAGTGACTAACAAAGGAAACGAATATTCGGATTGGGTAAGTTTTCCTGGTCCTTTCCCAGAAAACACCGAGTTTCAAATTAAAATTCCCGACATAGTTGATGATGCAAACAGAAGTTTGGCGAATAGTGCTGCCTTCCCATTAAAATTTAAAACAGATGAGTTTCCACCGCTTGCAAAATTCAGTGCAAAGTTTGGAATTTTGGAGTCAAAAGCAAATCCTGCTCTTCCAGTCACCTTACGAAACTTAGAAGCAAGTCTCCCCGTCAAATCGACTTCCTTAGGAATGGGTGCAAAAAGCCAAAAAACAATGGACATCGTGGAAATCCAAAAGTGGTTTCAAACATTATCCAAAGTCGAAAGGAACCAATCTGTTTTTCAATCACCTGCCTCCAATGCAAAAGTAAATTCCTTCCAACTACCAAAACCCAATGGCAAAAAACCAATGGAAGTCGTAGGAATTCCTTTTGATTCACCAGGTTTTTATGTAGTTGAATTAACGAGCGAAGTACTTGCAAACCATCTCTTTGCACAAGGTGAAGGAAAAAAAATGTATGTATCGAGTGCAGCCCTTGTTACTAATTTATCTCCTCATTTTAAATGGGGGAAAGATACAAGTTTAGTTTGGGTGACAAGTTTGGATACAGGTCTTCCTGAAGCTGGTGTACAAATTAAAATTTTAGATTGTAGCGGTAATATACGAGGAGCTGGGATCACTGGAAAAGATGGAACTATGCTTTTTGGAAACATCAATTTCCAAGAAGTGCCTTATTGTGGTTATCATGAGTTAGGTTCTGGTCTTACTGTTTTTGCTCAAAAAAATGATGATATCAGTTTTACTTCCAGTACATGGGAAAAAGGAATTGAAAGTTGGCGTTACCAACTCCCTCAAACAAGTGCAGGGTATGCCAATTATTTAGAATCAATTGTTCTCGATCGTACACTTTTTAAAAAAGGAGAGACAGTTCACCTGAAACACGTTAGACGAAGTTTTGGGAATAAGGGTTTAATCCCTGCAGAACCAAAAGACTATCCAAATACCGTTGTCATTAAACATGAAGGTTCAGGAGAAAGTTATACAACACCTCTAGTTTGGTCATTCCCAGGTCATGCTGAGTCCGAGTTTAAAATTCCCAAAAATGCAAAACACGGTGTTTATTTAGTCACCTATCCTTACAACCAAGAGGACACAAGTTATGGACGAACCATCACACAATTTCGTGTGGAGGAATTTCGTCTACCCGTCCTAAAGGGGAATATCCAACTATCTTCCGAATCACAAAACCTTGTATCTCCTAAAGAAACAAAAGTTCTTTTTGGATTGGAATACCTCTCGGGAGGTGGTGCCTCTCTTGTTCCTGTGAAAATCCGTTCACAAGTGGTACCTGGTTATTATAGTCCAAAAGAAGAATATTCTGAATTTACCTTTTCGCCAGAAACCATCAAAGAAGGAAAGTGGAAGGTGAGTGGGTATGAGGAAGAAGAAGTGGAAGAAACAAAACCAAAGGTGTTGTCCACAAATGCAAAAATGGATACAAAAGGATTTTTAGAATACAAATTTGAAAATCTAAAATCCATTCCAGGTTATGGTAACTTTCAAGTGGAAATGGAATATGCAGATCCTACTGGAGAAATCCATACAATCGCAAGGAGTTTTCCAGTTTCACTTTCTGAAGTTCATTTAGGAATTTTACCTGATGGATGGTATTTCACAGAAGACAAAGTAAAACTACAGTTAGTTGTTTTGGATGCAAAAGACAAACCTGTTCCGTCGCAGAAAATTAAAGTAAACGCATACAAAAAAGAATTTTATTCCAATCGAAAACGTCTCGTTGGTGGATTTTATGCTTATGAACACTATGAAGAAGTGAATCAGTTAGGAGAGTTTTGTGAAGGAAAAACTGATAACAAAGGGATTCTCATTTGTGAAGGAAAATCACCTGCTACCGGTGACATCGTTTTTGTGGCGGAAACAAAAGATAAAAATGGAAATCAAACAAACTCTACTTATAATGTATGGGTGAGTTCTAAGGAAGAAGTTTGGTTTGATGTAAGTGATCATAACCGAATGGACATCTTACCTGAAAAACGATCAGTAGAAATTGGTGATACCATCAAAGTCCAAGTGAGATCTCCCTTCCGCGAAGGAACTGCTCTTGTCAGTTTAGAGAGAGAAGGTGTGATTGATTATTTTGTTACACCAGTGAGTGGAAAAGATCCTTTTATCAACATTCCGATCAAAAAAGAATATGCTCCCAATGTTTACGTTTCTGTTTTTCTTGTGCGTGGGCGAATGGGTGATCCTAAACCTACAGGCCTTGTTGACTTAGCCAAACCTAGTTACCGATTGGGGCTTTCTATGTTGAAGGTTGGATACAAGCCGTACAGTTTGTCCGTTTCTGTCACTCCCAATAAAAAACAATACCAGGTTAGAGAAACAGCAGAAGTGGAATTGGAAATTAAATCATCAGATGGTAAAATTCCTACAGAGTCAACTGAGGTTACATTAGCAGTTGTAGACGAAGCATTATTAGAACTTTCTCCCAATCCAACTTGGAATTTATTAGATGCGATGATGGGGACAAGACCTCTGCAAGTTGTCACTTCAACAGCCCAATCCCAAATCATTGGGAAACGTCACTTTGGGCTCAAAGCAAAACCTGAAGGTGGTGGAGGAGGAAAACAATCCACTCGTTCTCTTTTTGAAACTCTACTGTATTGGAAAGGAAAGGTCATTGTAGGAAAGGATGGAAAGTATAAATTTAGTTTTCCATTAAACGACTCACTCACCAGTTTCCGTATTGTTGCCGTTGCTAGTTCTGGTCCTAAAGAATTTGGAACAGGGATGGCAAAAATCCAAACATCCCAAAAAATCCAAACATTCTCTGGAATCCCTCCCGTTGTTCGGATGGGAGATAATTTACAACACGAAGTGACTTTGCGTAATGCAAGCGAAACCAAAGAACAACTTAGGCTTCGACTGAGCGTAGTCGATACGAAAAATGGTTCCGAATTCAAAACGGAATTAGAAACCAAATCGGCTATGTTATCTCCCGGGGAATCAAAAGTGATCACTTGGGATCTGACGGTTCCGGAAGAGATCGTAAAACGTAAATTTTCATTAGAAGTATCTTCACCTAACGGAACAGTGATGGATTCTTTGTCCGTTGAACAAAATGTGATACCTGCTTTTACAGAAAGAGTGTACCAAGCAGGACTTCTGTTATATGAAACACCTTTTAAGGAATCAGCACAAACTCCTCCAGGTTCTAAACCAAATACAGGAAAGATGGTTTGGAAAGCTTCCCCTACAATTTTAACAAGTACATCTGGAATCCAAAAGTATTTTCAAACATATCCTTATTCTTGTATGGAACAAAGAGTTTCAAAAGCGATAGGTTTACGTTCAGACGTTTTATGGAATGATGTTTTAGCAGATTTAAATTCATTTTTAGATTCAGATGGACTTGTGAAGTATTTTGCACGTATGGATTATGGAAGTGAATTACTTTCTGCATATGTTTTAACATCCGCTAAACTAACAAACAAAACCATACCGGATGAAGTTTTATCAAAGATTATGAATGGTTTACAAGGATTTTTGGAAGGTAGGGTTTATGGAGAAAGGTATCGATTTGGTGCCGATCTTGTTGTCAGAAAAATCATCGTTTGGGAAGCCTTAACTCGTTACCAAACATATGAGTGGGAACAAGTGCGTCCCATTTTTGATAACTTGGAATTTTTACCGACTGCATCACTCATTGATTTATCTGATATTTACAATCGTGTGAATGGAGCGGATCCAAAAGTAAATAATCGTCTGTACAGTGTTTTGCGATCAAAATTAAATTTGCAAGGTTCTGAGTTAATCATTGCTGACTCTGGTTTTACCAACCCATGGTGGATTCTTGGAAGTAGGGATTATACTATGGCAAAATTTTTGTTATGGTCCATCTCCGAACCCGCTTACAAAAAAGATATGCCACGGATTGTCAAAGCGTTTGTCAAAATGCAAAAACAAGGAAGGTATGATAGTACACTTGGAAATGCTTATTCTGTTTTAGTTTTTGATCGTGTGAGTAAACTTCTGGAAGGTGAAAAGGTAAGTGGTGGGAAAGTCAAAATCCAAACAGAAAAAGAAACATTAAGTTTGGAACCCAATGGCAAACAAACCGTCACACAAACTCTTGGTATGAACCCTGAAACCTTCACTGTGAGTTATGATGGAAAAGGAAAACCTTGGTTGGAATGGTCTGTACAAAGTGTCCTTCCTTTACAAACTCCTATCTCCAGTGGTTACCGCCTCAAACGTTCTTTTGAACCTGTACAAATGGCAAAACCAGGTGTTTTATCCAAAGGAGATACGATCAAAGTCAGACTGGAAATTGAGGCAGACTCCGATAAAACTTGGGTGGTTGTGGAAGATCCAATTCCACCTGGATCCCTTCCTCTTGGGCGTGGGTTTGGGCGAGAATCACAGGTAAACCAAGACAAACCAGGAGATACTTCTTATTACTTAAGTTTTGAGGAAAAAACCTTGTCCCTCTACCGTGCTTATTTTGAGTACCTGCCCAAGGGAAAACATGTGATTGAACACAGTTACCGCCTAAATCACGTGGGGAATTTTGTCCTACCTCCAACACGTGTGGAAGCCATGTATTCGCCTGAAACACATGCAGAATGGCCTAACGAAATCGTGAGGATTTCGGAAAATAAGGACTAGGAAAAGTTTACGGATAAAGTGGGTTTGGAATGATGACTCTAATGGGTCCGAACCAAGCCCCTTTTTTCCCCATCCGAATTTTTAAAATTTCCCTCTATTATTCAGTTTTTTTTTATCTATTCTTTCTCCTCTTTAATACCAGCTTTACAATTATGGGTGTCGACGTTGGCGACTTCCTTAAACAATACTTAGGTGCCTTTTTTGGTGTTTATTTGACCACTACGGCTAAGGTTTTTGCCGTTTCTCTTTTTATCCATACAAGTTTATTCTCACTAGTGAACTTAGGTTTCTCCTTATGGAATCGTTCAGTTGTTAAATGGTATTTCTTGGTTGGAAGTGTTTTATTCATCGAATGTTTGGCTCTTTTCCAATCAATGATCATGTTCCCTCAAATTTATGGGGAATTTTTCTTCTTTCGGTATCCTAGTTTTGCACCATTTCTTTATTTTTTAACTGATACCATCTCACCAATGTTTCTCAATTTTGTTTTGGGGATATTGGTTTTACTTCTCTTTGTAATTTTAGGCCGCCATGTTTACCTTCATAAAAACAAAGAAAGTTTTTTTGCCATCTTACATGTTTTGGTGTTAGGCTTTCTCCATTCCAATGGATTGTACTTAATTGGATTACTTTATTTTGTTTTTGTGATATTGCAAGGGAAACACTATCAGAATGTTCATATCAAAACATATGGCGTATTACTCATTTTCCTTTTGTTTTTATATGGTTTGCCAAGTTTATGGATGGGAATATCTTCCTTCCGTTACTCTGAAGAAAAAGGAAAACCACCTATCTTCATCTTATCTGCAGATTCATTACGTTACGATAAAATTGGTGCAAAGATCAATGGCCAATCCATCACACCCAATATCGATTTATTTACAAAAGATAGTTTTGTATTTCATGACCACCATACAACGATTCCACGAACTTTCCCAAGTTGGGCAGACACTCTAACTGGTAAATACTCGATGGAACATAAAGTTCGAGACATGTTTCCGTCACCGGAAGAAAAACAAAGGATTGGGTCTCCTTCCTTTCCAACACTCCAACAAATCCTAAAAAAAATTGGATACGATCATTTTGCCATTGGTAGTTTTGCCGCTGACATATTTCCAAGAGCCAACTTTGGTTTTGATGAAGTATATGCTCCAAATTTTAATGCAAGGATCATGACGGTCCAAAGGACAGCAGAAACACAAATTCTAATGATGCCATTCCTTGTAGGTTCTTGGTTTTCGGGAGAAAAATACTTAGAAGAACTTGATGGACTTTCCACTTGGGGAGATGGGGATCGTTTACTCAAACGCTTTGATTCTTTGGTGAGTGAAAGAGGAAACTCTCCTTATTCCATTACCTATTTTTCCAGTGTAATCCATTTTCCATACACACCTGCCTACCCACATTACAAACGTTTTACGAATCCTCATTATTATGGGAAATATAAGTATCTTAAATTTGTAGATCCGACGGATTCCAGTCTTCCCAATCAGGAAGAAATCTCTCAAATCCGAAGCTTATTTGATAGCGCAGTTTATGCCTTTGACCAAGAATTTGGTGAAATGGTTGGTTATTTAAAATCAAAAGGAATTTATGATGATGCGATCATCATTTTAACTGCCGATCACGGAGAAGCACTGTATGAAGACATCCATGGGCAAGGGCATGGTGAACACCTTCGTGGTGAATCTGTCACCCATGTCCCTTTGATGATCAAATTTCCGAAATCATCCAAGTTTGAATCCGTTCCCCCGATTGAAAAAAATTTCGATGGCAT
Organism: Leptospira paudalimensis; assembly: GCF_026151345.1. Taxonomy (NCBI): domain Bacteria; kingdom Pseudomonadati; phylum Spirochaetota; class Leptospiria; order Leptospirales; family Leptospiraceae; genus Leptospira; species Leptospira paudalimensis. Next base: position 2,201,788 of record NZ_JAMQPR010000001.1, on the reverse strand, counting down.
TACCTCCAGTATTGATTTAGTTCCCACTCTTTTGGATTATTTTGAAATCCCTTCCCAATTGGAATACCCAGGCAAATCCTTATTAACCATTCTTGGGCAAAAGGACTGGAATGAAGATCGATTTGTTTATTCTGAGACTGGAATTTGGTTTTCCGATGTTGGTAACCATTTTTTCCAAAAACAGAGAATCCCATATCCGAATATTTTATCACTGCACCAAGTTGTTCCGGAAGAAGACTACCAAATCATGATCACTGATCCCATTTATCGTGAAACGATAGCATTTTCAAAACACAGAAGCATTCAAAATTCAAATTACAAATTGATCTATATTCCCACGAGGGAAGGTGTCAGGTTTGAGTTCTATGATCGAAAGAAAGATCCATTGAACAAAAATAATTTATACCCCAATCATCCAATGGCTTCCAAAATGAGAGAAACCTTATATAAAACTGTAGTGAAGTGGGAGAGTGCTTCACTGGCAGGAGAATATTTAATCCCCAGTTCTTTATCAGATATCAATGAAAATTAATAAGAAAAAAAGAGGAAACTATGCCGCAACGTAACGACTTAAAATCAATATTGATCATCGGATCCGGACCAATCGTCATCGGGCAGGCATGTGAGTTTGACTACTCAGGAACTCAGGCAACAAAAGCACTTCGGGAAAAAGGGATACGAGTCATCTTGGTGAACTCAAATCCTGCGACCATCATGACTGATCCTGACCTTGCTGATGCCACATACATTGAACCTCTCACCGTTCCTGTTCTCGAAAAAATCATTAAAAAAGAAAAACCAGATGCCATTTTGCCAACAGTGGGTGGGCAAACGGCGCTCAATTTAGCACTCGCCTTACATAGAGAAGGTGTATTAGAGAAATACAATGTAGAACTCATAGGTGCAAAAGTAGAAGCAATTCGAAAAGCAGAAGATAGAGAACTCTTTAAACTAGCGATGGAAAAACTTGGGATCCGAGTTGCGAAGTCTTTTATGGTGTCCGACATGGATGCAGCGAGAAAAGCAAAAGACGAAATCGGATTTCCCATCATCATTCGCCCTGCATTCACTTTAGGTGGTACTGGTGGTGGAACTTGTTATGATGAATCTGAATTTGATGATATCGCTCAAAAAGGATTATCTGCATCTCCTATTTCCCAGATCCTTGTAGAAGAATCCGTAATGGGTTGGAAGGAATTTGAGTTAGAAGTAATGCGAGATTTAAATGATAACGTGGTGATCATTTGTTCCATTGAAAACTTGGATCCAATGGGTGTTCATACAGGAGACTCCATTACTGTTGCTCCACAACAAACGTTAAGTGACAAAGAATACCAAAGATTACGTGATATGTCGATCGATATCATCAGGGAAATTGGTGTAGAAACTGGTGGATCTAATATTCAATTTGCTGTGAACCCAGAAAATGGTGATGTAATTGTCATCGAAATGAACCCAAGGGTCTCCAGATCTTCAGCACTTGCTTCAAAAGCAACTGGATTTCCCATCGCAAAAATTGCAGCATTGTTATCCATCGGATACACTTTGGATGAAATACGAAATGATATCACAAGAGTAACACCTGCTAGTTTTGAACCATCCATTGATTATGTAGTTACCAAAATCCCTCGATTTGCTTTTGAAAAATTCCCAGGTTCTGACAATACATTGGGTGTACAAATGAAGGCTGTTGGGGAAGCAATGGCTATCGGTAGAAACTTTAAAGAAAGTTTTCAAAAAGCATTACGTTCCCTTGAAACAGATCGATTTGGTTTTGGAAGTGATGGGTATTTAAAAGAACTGATGGAATGGGAAGCTGTTCCAAAAGAAGAAAGAAAAACATGGTTAACAGCGAAAGTCAAACGGCCAACTGACAAACGAATTTTTTATGTAAAGATGGCATTCGATTTTGGAATGAGTGTCGAAGAAATCCATGAAATTTGTAAAATCGATCCATGGTTTTTATACCAATTTGAAGAACTTTTCCAATTAGAAAATAAATATCGAAAAGACGGAAATGGAATCATTGAAGAAATGAAGCAAGCAGGTTTCTCCAATAGACAACTTGCTTTCCTTTCGAAAGAAGAACAAATTTTAGCCCAAGTCAGAAGTGGGGCAGCCATTGATATCACCAAAGCGAAGGTTGATAAAACTCTTAGAGAAGAAGAAGAAAAAATCGAATCTTACTTAGATGAAAAGAAAATCCAACCTGTATACAAACGAATTGATACTTGTGCTGGTGAGTTTGAAGCATTTACTCCTTACATGTATTCTTCTTATGACGAAGAAGATGAATCTGATGTGACTTCTAAGAAAAAGGTTATGATCCTCGGTGGCGGACCAAACCGAATTGGGCAAGGGATCGAATTCGATTATTGTTGTTGCCATGCATCATTTTCCTTACAGGAAGCAGGTGTTGAATCCATCATGGTAAATTCCAATCCAGAAACAGTTTCCACAGATTACGATACTTCAGACAGGTTGTACTTTGAACCACTCAGTTTAGAAGACGTGATGGCAATTTTCAAAAAGGAAAGGCCTGATGGTGTGATTGTGCAGTTAGGTGGGCAAACCCCACTCAAACTGGCTAAATCCTTGGAAAAAAGAGGAGTTCCAATTCTTGGAACAAGTCCTGATTCCATTGATCGAGCAGAAGATCGAAAACGATTTGCTGAAGTATTGGATAAATTAAATTTAAAATCACCAGAAAACGGAATTGCTTCTTCCAAAGACAAAGCAAGAGAAATTGCAAGAAAAATTGGATACCCAGTGCTTGTTCGACCTTCCTATGTGTTAGGTGGTCGAGCTATGTTGATAGTCAATGAAGAAACGGAACTAGACAAATACATGGAAGAAGCGGAAGAGGTTTCTGAAGATAGACCACTTCTTGTAGATTCCTTTTTGCAAGATGCAACGGAAGTCGACGTAGATGCACTTTGTGATGGCAAGGATGTATTTATTGCAGGAATTATGGAACATATTGAAGAGGCAGGGATCCACTCAGGTGATTCTGCTTGTGTTTTACCCCCTCAAAGTATTTCCCAACGGATGCTCCAAGAAATTGAAGAAGCTACGTATCGACTTGCTTTAGAATTAAATGTTAAGGGTCTTATCAATGTGCAGTATGCGATTAAAGATGAGACTCTCTATGTCTTAGAAGTAAATCCGAGAGCATCAAGAACCGTTCCTTTTGTTGCAAAATCAATCGGAATCCCTGTTGTGAAGATTGCCGTTCGACTAATGTTAGGTGAAACTTTGGCCTCTTTCAAATTAGGGAAACGGTTTTCTGCACCAATGATCACTGTAAAAGAAGCAGTTTTACCATTTAGTAAATTTCCTGGTGTTGATACAATCCTTGGACCAGAAATGAGATCTACAGGTGAAGTGATGGGAGTTGCCTCCACAAAGGGAGAAGCTTTTGTCAAAGCGCAGATTATGGCAGGTGAAGAACCACCAAAACACGGAACCGTTTTTGTTACCATCAATGATAAGACCAAAAAAGAATTATTAGAACCAGTTAGGTCCTTGTCCAATTTGGGTTATAACATCATTGCAACAGAGGGAACTCATAAGTTTTTATCTGATAATGGAATTTTATCGAGTAAAATCAATAAAATCTATGATGGTTATTTTCCAAATGTGATTGATTATATCAAAGAGAAAAAAATCCATTTGATCATCAACACTCCTTTGTCTAGAGTCACAAGAGAAAATGCATTTACGATTCGCCAAGCGGCAATTAAATACAAAGTTCCATGCCTTACAACATCACAAGCTGCAAAAGCTCTGATCCATGGACTTGTGGAAATGAAAGATAAAGGTTATTCAGTAAATTCATTACAGGAAATTCACAAAAAGAAATAATCAATTCCGATACGATTCTAGACTCTTTCAGTATGGAATCGTATCTTTTTCTTTTGAGGTATGTTGACGAAACGTAAGAAACTAAATCTGAATGTCCTTTAAAAGACTTTCAATTCGTTTACGGTTCAATCCCAAGTCAGACTTTCCTAGTCTAGATGCAGATCGAAAGTGTAATTGTTTTGTTTTTTCATCAAAATAAAACTCTACATCATCCACATAACGCATGATAAGGGTTGTGAATTCAATATACAAATAATTGTTTTCTTCTTTGATGATTTTGGTTCTTGGATGGTTTAGAATTCTTTCCTTTAATATGGAAATTGCCTCTACTGTTGGTTTTTGATAAGGCACCGAATTTCGATAGTGTTCTTTGTCAGTAGGATCTGAAAAACTACTGATACAGTTTGGAGTTTTAGGACATTCCAATAACTTTCCCGATCGAATTCCCAAATTGTCTGGCCTTGTTCCCGTACAATTCATGACGATGAGTAAGGAAATCATACCTATCATTGTTGTTATTATTTTTAATTGTTTCATATTCACCCCTTTTGAACCTGTTTCCAGAGTATCGTTGTTAGACTGATTCATTGGCAACAAGTCGTTTTGATTTTAAGATAGAAAAGATAAACACAAGAAGTGTTCCAATTCCGAGATAAAAAAGTCCAGTTGTAATATAACCAGAAATAGGAGGGTAAATCAAATTGTATCCAAATTCAACATTTTCCACTTCTTTTGTCAGTTTGCCTTCCATCGGAGTTTTTTCCCTCAATTCATCAGAGGATGGGTATGTGTATGGATCAAAATTGGCAGGCCACTGGTATGGATTTCCATAATACAAACTGTAATTTGCATCTTTGGTGCCGTTCTCTGCAAAAAATAAAATTTCCTCTAATGGTTGTACAGTGATTACTTCCTTTAAGTGTAAGGTTTGATTTTCACCATCTTCAATTTGGAGCGTAAATTCGGAACTCAATGGAGAAGAGATAGGGATCTCAGCAAAATTTCCTTCTTTTTCATCATGATTGATGGTTCCTTGGAAGACTGTGTCCCATTCTTTTTTATTGATTTTCCCTCGAACTGTAATCATACGTTCCCAATTTTTTTCTTCAAAGGATAGTTTGATGTTTTGGAAACTACTTTGGTTTTCATTTGGAAATGTAAAAAGCACGGCATTTTCTTCCAATAATGGATTGGGTATCTGATGGGTTTTTTCAAAGTATAAATGTTTATTTTCTTTGGTCCTGGTGACAGAAGGAAATTTTAAATTTGATCCATTTTCCACTTCCAATCGAACATATCTGTATTTGGTATTTCCTAAATCAATTTCTCCAGATGATTGTGATCCATATTTGTACAAAAATACATTTTTAGTTTCAGCAAAACTGTCCGGATTATCACCTAACTTTAGAGTAATTGATGTTTCATAATCATAGGAACTCGTTACTGTTAATTTTGAATAGGACATTCCTTCTGGAAGTTTCGGTAGTTCTAACACATAAATTTCCATTTCATCTTTTTTGGTGAATAGTAACTCTGGTTTTAGTTTTTCCGTGTATTTGCTAATTTCTTCTGCATTTTGGATTTTGTAAGGAACAATCTCTCCATTTAGAGTCAAACGAAGGTCTCCATAAAATGAATGTTTATAAAACTCTTCATCGAGTAACACTTTTACAATCCGACTTTCAGAAAGTTTGGAAGGGAGTGTGATGTCTTTTTTGTATTTAAAATTTTCGACAGGTAAGGGCCTTGCGAAAATGGAAGTTGTCGTAAGTAATATGATCAGTAATGAAATTGGGAATAAAGTTTTCATGTAGTTTCCTTTTTGATTCGATTGTAAAACGTTCCTGTAATAATAAGAGTGATTCCTAAAAACAAACCTGCTAGGATTCGGTATCCCAAGGATAAGTTCCAAAAATCATATAAATAAAATTTGGCTACGACAAGTGCCAAAGAAACAAAACCTGCCACCTTTATGGAGTGGATGTGTTTTTTGAATCCAATCACTAGTGTTCCAAATCCATAGAAGATCAAACATATTGTGTATAAAAACATTCGTTTTTCTTCAGGAAAACCCAAATGGATTTCCACAAAATTTCCCAGTAGGAAATAAGGATAGGCGGCGTAGAGGAACAGTTTTGAAAAATTGGAAAACTGTCTACTATACCAATACGATAAAACCAAATACAAACTACCTGTTGTAAAAATAAGAAACCTACCATTTAGAAATGGAACTTCATTGTATGAACGATAGGTAAACGCAAAAATATAAAACAGAGCAAAAAACCAAACAGGGAATGTTGCTAAATACATATACAATTGTTTAGAATATGTTGCTGCTATTGTCACAACAAAAGCAAAACTAATCAGGCTAAATGCCAATACTTTGCCTGTCATTCCCATCACAATCACACTGATAATGAGTGGTAATCCAAAAAGGCTAATGATATCGTACACTTTTTTTGTTTCGCTTGTAAGTGTGATATCACGGAGAGACCTTTGGTAAATTCCATAAAATACGATAAGAACAAGTGTTAGAAGAAACGGTTTTAATGTTGGATAAAAAATTTCAAAAATCCAAAAGGATTGTATAAAACCAAGACCTAAAGTAAGTCCTATTGTAATTAAGGTTAGGTTTGGATTCTTTTCGATGTTTTTTTTCAATACTTCGAATTCGCGAACTAAAAATAGAAGGTACACACCCAATTGGAAGATGAATGGGAAAAAGATTCTAGCTTCTTCTAATTTCGATTCTGCCCAAGTGGCAAAGATTAAATGATTTGCAATTAGGATGAGTAAAGGGATCACCTTCCAAGGCATTTCCTTTCGGATGTAAAAGAATAAAACATTCCATATGAGTAAATAGGTAAATAAAAATGGATAGGAGTTTTGCCCTGTGGAAACTAAAATGGGGGAAAGAAACACACCCAAACTCGCAAATCCAAATAAAACTTCGCTTTTTTCTGCGTACGAAATTCCAACAGCTGTTAGGCTTAAAAGGATCAGTCCTACAAAACAAGTTTCTGTTCCGTATAAATCATACCAAACATATCCTGAATAGTAGGCAGAAAATAAAACCGCAATCCCTAGACCAAGTAAACTTGGTGAAAGATAAGGCCTTGATTCCCTTGTTTTGTATCCATACCAAAGGATTGGAAGAGATGAGAGGATACCAATCCAAATGCGAACTGATTCGTTGATCCAATATTCTTCGATTGCTAGATAAAAAAACCAAATAGAAGCAAGGATGAGTGAAAATACACCTAGTTTTACAAATAAATTTTGTCCAATCCATTGGATGAACCAATTGGGGCCTTCTTCAATTGAGATGGGGTTTGTATCTTCTATAACAAGTGTTTGTTTTGGAATGTCGGAAGTTTCCGATATGGAAATCACTTTAGATTCTGAGAGAGAAAGGACTTTTTCTTTTAAGAAAAAAAGTTCCTTCTCCATCGATTGGATTTTGGATAAAATTTCTTTTTTTTCTTTTTCTTCCACCTGGGTGAAGTTACAGATGGAAGAAACAAAAGGAAACTATTTTTTATTCTGGATCGTTCCACATCCCATTTTCGCGAATGAGTTCGATGAGTAGGTCGGGAGCTTCCGTTTCAGAGACTCCTTTTTTTACAATTTCTTTCCCTTTGTAGAGGTGGACTTTACCAATTCCTGCACCAACATATCCAAAATCAGCATCTGCCATCTCACCGGGTCCATTGACAATACATCCCATCACAGCAATTTTCACACCTTTTAGATGCCCTGTTTTTTCTTTGATTTTTGCTGTTGTTGTTTGTAGGTCAAACATGGTCCTTCCGCAAGATGGGCAGGAAATGTATTCTGTTTTGGTGAGTCTTAAGCGAGTTGCTTGCAGGATATCAAAATTTAAATGCAAACATTCTTCTGCTTCTCCGTCACCATAGGATAGTCTTAAAACATCTCCAATCCCATCCAATAAACTTCCCCCAGCTTGGATGGAAGCATCATACATCAGTCGGTCTTTCTTTTTACCTGAAACATTTAAAACGATAGGGTAATCAGATTCTCTTAATAAAAATGCAAGTTTTCGAATCGTAAGTAAGTCACCGTCTGAAGTTGAAAAAAGGATATTCTCAATTTTTCTTTTTTTGCATTCTTTTAAGACTATAGACACATGTTCTATGTTAGATGATGAAAAGGTCCATTCTACAGATCGTTTGTCTTTGGCGTATCTTAATACAAATTGTAAAAGATCATCCCAGGATTCTTCCGATTCCTTTAAAAAGAGAGAAGGGGAGATAACCCACTTTTGAAATTTATACAAATCCTCAGCAAAAGTATCATATTGGTACATGAGATCTTCAGAGAGTGCGAAGGAAACAGGCAAAGGAAAGGATCCTCTCCTCACCATCGTTCCAAGCGTTAGTAAATCTAATTCGGAATCAATGTTAAAATGAATGAGTTCTGGTACTCGACCTGATTTGTTTCCCCTTTGGATGAGATGGAGGACTTCTTCTGCAGTTCCCTCGCCAAAAAAAGGAAAACAGGACTCAATTCGAACTGGATTTGTATCTCCAATTTTTGTTTCTCCAACGGCAATTTCTTTGGAGTAAAAACGAGCGTATTGGAAAGGATCACGAAATTCCGTATAAATACTTTCCCGTATCAATGGATTTTCTTTGGCTGTTAAGGAAGCGAAATATAGATCGTTGTATTTTTTAACCAGTTCCTTCGCTACAGGGATTTCATGAATTGCATCTTCTGTTAAGGAGACTCGGATCGTATCACCTAAACCGTCTTCGAGTAAACTTCCAATTCCAATAGCCGATTTAATCCTTCCGTCTTTACCATCCCCGGCTTCGGTCACACCTAAGTGGAGTGGATAATCCATTCCTAAGTCATAAAACCTGGCAACTAACATACGATAGGCTTGTATCATCACCTGAGGGTTGGATGCTTTCATAGAAACAACAATGTCACGATAAGAATTTTTTTCAGCGATCCGGATGAATTCCAATGCGGATTCTACCATTCCAAGAGGTGTGTCCCCAAATCGATTCATGATACGATCCGATAAACTTCCGTGGTTCGTGCCAATTCTCATCGCAACACCAAGTTCTTTGGCTCTTAAGACAAGGGGTGTGAATACTTCTTCAATCCGTTCTAATTCTTCATTATAATCTTTGTCAGTGTATTCGATGATCTCAAATTTTTTTTTGTCAGCAAAGTTTCCTGGGTTAATACGCACCTTTTCAACCCATTCCACACATTTGAGAGCAACTTGGGGAGTGAAGTGGATGTCTGCAACAAGAGGGACTTTTAGACCAAGTTCTTTCATTCGTTTTCGGATATTTGGTAAGTTGTCAGCATCCGCTTGACTAGGAACTGTTAGGCGAACAATTTCCGATCCTGCCTTCTCTAAATCTGAGATTTGTTGGATACTTGCATCCGTATCTCTTGTGTTAGATGTGATCATGGATTGGACGCGGATTGGGTTTTTTCCTCCAATTCCAACATCTCCCACTTTCACTTCTCTTGTAGGTCTTCTTCTGTAAAAAAATGGCGATTCGTTATATTTGGTGCTCATTTGAATCTTATGTTCTCATTATCTAGGAAATTAAATTCGAAAATTTGGGCAAGCAGTATGAAAAAAATCTGTGGCTTTCAATTTCACTCCCTTCCAAACCGAAAATCAATTTAGGAAGAAAACCTGGGCTTTTTGGAACCAATGAATACGGAAGTAAAACAAGGATTACAACGCAAATACCGAGTGCAGGTCACTGTAGCGATTTACCGTGAGGGAAATTTGTCTTACAAAAGTGAAATATTATCACCTGCCTATTATGATAAAAGGCAAGAAGCTCGTGACCACATCCGACAGGAAATCCGAGAACGATTGGCTCACTCCAAATTCTTCCGATCCACACGTTTGGACTATGACTTGGTTCGGTATACAGAAGAAGGAAGTTGTAATACCTTTCTTCGTTATAGCATCCAAGATTCGGACATTTGAGCCCACAGAAAAAACTTCACGATTGGTATTTATTACACAAACGTGATCTACCATTTCGTAAAAAGAAACAAGCATATCCCATTTGGATCTCTGAGGTGATGTTGCAGCAAACTCGAGTTGCTGCGATGTTACCTTTGTTTGAAAATTTCCTCAATCGTTTTCCAAACCCTGAAGAGTTAGCTAAGGCAAGTGAAGAAGAAGTCCTCGCCCATTGGAAGGGGCTTGGGTATTATAGCCGTGCTCGGAACATCCGAAAAGCAGCCATCCAACTTGTCAGTTTATACAATGGTTCCTTTCCAAAAGACTTAGAGTTAGTTTTAAAATTACCTGGAATTGGAAATTATACAGCACGAGCTGTTTTATCCATTGCCTATGATTTACCGTATGCAGTACTTGATGGAAATGTAAAACGTGTACTTTCGCGTTACGTTGGTTATACGAAAAATATTCTCGGTCCAAAGGCAGATTTAGAGCTCCAAGAGAAGGCAAATGAATTTTTAAACTTAGAATTTCCAGGCGACCATAACCAAGCCATGATGGAACTTGGGGCAACCATCTGCTTACCCGAATCTCCTAAATGTTTGGTCTGCCCACTCATGGAAGGATGTTTTGCTAGAATCCATGGGAAAACAAAAGAAATTCCCATTCGGGAGAAATACCAAAAGCAAATTGTTTTGCAAGGTGAAATATGGATTGTCCAAAAGGATGATGTTTACCTCCTCATCAAGGAACCAAAAAATCGATTTTTGAAAGGTATGTTCCATCTTCCCTATGGCTTTTTAGGTGAACTACCTAACAATGAATACAAACCTTCCGATTTTTTTCACTTTTTAGGATCTCTGAAAGGGCAAAGCCAAAACTTAGGAACCATTAAACATACTATCACACATCATAAATTAGAATATTCTGTTCCCCATTTGAAATTAAATCAGACAAAGGAATTGGAATCTTTTTTAAAAACATTAGATATCGATTTTAAATGGGTTAAACTGGATTCACTTGAAACCGAGTTCCCTTCCTCACTGGCAAAGAAAGTAAAAAAGATTTTGCTTTACTAATCTAAAATATCTCCTACGATTTTTTGGTCATGGCAGAGATCATCGTTTGGTTAGAGTTCATCATTTCCAAAATTCCACTGCCAATCTTAGAAGTTTGGGGTCGATTTTCGTTTTTACTCGGCGCTCTCATTGCTGTTTTTGCTTATACTGGTTTTACGTTTCGGAATGGAAAACAATTCCGAATCTCCAGGGAAGTATGGACATGGAATCTCAAAAGTTTCTATTTTTTTCTCATTACCTTTGTCTCAATTTTTGCTACAGGTTATTTAGGTAGTTCCATTGTCCTGATCCCTGGAGCACAGACCTTAGAAAGTCTTAAGGATTTATCAGTCTTTTTATGCCTTAATTTTTTTGGCTATCCTGCCTTACTCGCAGTGCCATTTGCCTATGGTCTTTCTGATTTGATAGAAGGGGTTCCTCCTGATTTTTTATGGGACTGGTTACCTGGTTATTTCATTAATCCATCCTTGTTTTGGCTCTCCTACCAAATGATTGGAAAATCACCAAATTTCAGTAAGGTGAGAATCTGGATTTATTATTTTATATTTGTATTTTTATTTTTATTACTCGAACCATTTTTATGGGGGTTTTTATGTTCCAAACAATTTGGATCTGAAATTTCCTATCATACAATTAGTTCTGCTCTCATCTTCACAACTGGAATTACTTGGATCCTTGCACCACTGATCACATTTTTGTTGTATCCGATTGTTAAAAAAATTGGATACTTTTGGGCTGAAATTCCTTTCCAAGTAAAGGAAGTTAGTATCACAGAACCAAGAATGGTTTGGGTTTCCGCATCGAATCTTGGGACTTCAAACGAACAATATGCGGAAGAGAGAACAGGGATATCCTTGCAATTATTCATCGTTGCACCATTTGTTTGTTTGGTTTTGTTTTTAGTTGGGATTACATCGTATGTGACTTTAAAAAATGCAGAAGAATCTGCTTACCATATGGTTGAAATTTTACACAAACAATGGTCAAAAAATATCCAATTGCAATTATCGGAATTGGAATCAGCTACTGGCTCCATAAACTCGAATCCCATTCTACTCCAACAATTATTAGATGCTTCCGTGGTAAATACCCAAGGTAAGGTGTATTTGTTAGATTCTCACCTAACGCTCATTTCTGGTTTGTCGAACGAACCAAAATCATCACGACTTCTAGAAACCTTACGTGTCGAATTAAAAAAACAAGCAAGTGACCTTCATTACCCAGAAACTCATTTGAGTTTTTCTGTTGTGACAAAAAAACCACTCTCGAGAGAAAATTGGAATGCCAATGTTTCGAGATTCGAGATCCCCAAAGAAAAAAATACCATCTACTTAGTTACGCTGTTCCCATATTCCTTTTATTTGAGTGGAGTGTATACAGGGAATAGTGAGTCGGCTATGGTATTTGCTTGGGCCATTCTTTTAAGTCTTATCCTCGCTGTTGTATTAGCGGAACTTGTCACAAGACCAATCTTACGATTTTCTTCCGCTTCCAAATCACTGGCAAAGGGAGATTGGGATTTTCCTGTGGGTGAGAGTATGATCGCAGAACTCCGAGGACTTTCCGATGCCTTTCGTTTTATGTCGAAGGAATTAAAATCCAGTTTTGAACGAGTGAGTGCAAGCCAACGGATGGTGATGGAAACCAATAGTAATTTGGAAAAAATCGTCAATGACCGAACGGTAGCACTGATGGAAAGTAACAAGAATTTACTGGAAACCATTGCTACCAAAGAACGAATTTTACTCGATCTTCATAATGCACAAAACCAGTTGTTACTTAGTGAAAAATTAGCGGCACTTGGGCAATTTGCTGCTGGAATCACTCATGAATTGAATACACCACTCGGTGCCATTTCCTCAAGTGTGCGTGCCATGTCAGAAATTTTAAAAAAAGATATCCTTCTCCTTCCAAAATTTTTAGAAACCCTTAACCACGAGGAATTGGAAGATTTTCAAACATTACTTTTGTTAAGTGTTAATTTTGGAGATAGAAGTTCAGGTCTTATGAGTCGTGCGGAAAAAAAGGAAAGGATGGCACAACTCAAGGAAAAGAATATTTCCAATCCAGATGATATACTCGACCATCTAACATCGATTGGAGTCACAAATTGGGATTCTCAAATCTTTTCGATTATAGAAAAACCAGGAGCTAGCCATCTTTTGCAAAACGTTGTAACTTTGGGTAGTTTGTACCGATTGGTATATGTGGTTCAATCTGCTACGGAAAAAGCCTCACATGTAGTGAACGCACTCAAACATTATTTGTATACTGACCAATCTGTTGCCGACTCTAACTCACAACAGGTGAATATTCCTTCAGAATTGGATTCAATTTTAACTTTATACCAGGCAAAAATTAAAAAAGATGTGGAAATCATTAAGAACTATTTCACATCTGATTCTTGTTTGGCGGATCGCGATAAACTCAACCAAGTTTGGATCAATTTAATCAATAATGCTTTACAAGCAATGGATTATAAGGGTAAAATAAGAATTTCAGTCACAACCGAATCAGACTTTATTCTAACATCCATTAAGGATAATGGAAAAGGAATTGATCCCGAAATCCAAGACAAAGTTTTTTTGCCCTTCTTTACGACAAAAAAACATGGAGAAGGGATTGGGCTTGGGCTTGACATTTGTAAACAAATCGTGGAAAAAATGAATGGAAAAATTGATTTTATTTCAGACGCTACTGGAACGGAATTCAGGGTGTATATACCAAAAGTAATGGAAGGGGAAAGAGTTTGAATTTATCGCAGATCAAAAACGAGAAAAATGCCATTCTATGTGTTGATGATGAACCAATCCTCCTTCTTTCTCTCGTACAAGAACTGAAAAGGGAGATTGGTGGCAGTTACACATATGAAACCGCACAAAACCCAGAGGAAGCGATGGAAGTGATCGATGACCTTTGCCAATCAGGTGTGGAAGTGATTCTCATTTTGTCCGACTGGCTCATGCCTGGGATGCGTGGAGACGAATTTCTCATCAAAGTCCACCAAAAATACCCTCATATCAAATCCATCCTCATTTCTGGGCATGCAGATCGGGATGCGATCAACCGTGTGAAAGAAGAAGCCAAAACCTATGCAATTTTTTCCAAACCTTGGAATACCAAGGAACTTTTGGATGCAGTTCGTTTCTGTTGCAATTTGACCTAAGTCCATTTTTTTGGACTTACGGTGCGTACCATTTACATCCGCAAACTCCGATTCGAAGAAGCTCGGACCAAACTCGAGAGAGAACTCCATGAAGCCTTTATGGACGGGGAAACCTATGTGGAAATCCTACATGGGATTGGGGAAGGGGTATTACGCCGAATGGCGATTGACTACGTGACCTCCTCAGGGTTTTTGAAATTAGTGGAATCCGACCCAATGTTTCGACAGAACCCCGGAAGTACCCTTGTGGAAATCCTAGCGCCTTCCAAAGAATACATCAATCGATTGAAAGCATGACAGAACTAAATTCCAAAATAGAAATTTTAGACGTAACTTTACGGGATGGGGAACAAACCAATGGTGTTTCTTTCTCTTGGCAACAAAAGCTAAATATCACCAAACACCTTTTAAAGGATCTAAAAACAGACCGTGTGGAAATTGCAAGTGCCAGAGTTTCCCCTGGTGAATTTGAAGCTGTCCAAAAAATCATCGAATGGGCAAAAGGGGAAGGACTTCAAGATAGGATCGAAATTTTAGGATTTGTTGACTCTGACAAAACTGTGGAGTGGATGAAAGGCACTGGAGTGAAAGTTTTAAACCTTTTGACAAAAGGGTCACTAAACCACCTAACAAACCAACTTCGAAAAACTCCCGAAGAACATTTTTCCGATATCAAACAAACAGTGGATTTTGCGAGTGCAGCAGGGATCACAGTCAATGTTTATTTAGAAGACTGGTCCAATGGATATTTACATTCCAGAGACTATGTCATTCAGTATTTACAAACTGTTTCAAAGTTTCCGATCAAACGTTTTTATTTGGCTGATACATTAGGTGTTTTGTCACCAGAAGAAGTGAGAACGGCTGTGACAGACCTTGTCAGTTTATTTCCCAATTTATGGTTTGAGTTTCATGGGCATAATGATTATGACCTAGCAGTTGCAAATTGTCTGGAAGCAGTGAAGGCAGGAGTGCGAGGTCTTCATGTCGCGGTGAACGGTCTTGGGGAACGAGCAGGGAATTCTCCATTAGAAGCTGTAGTAACAGCACTCCATGACAAAACAAAATTTAGAACCTCTGTTGTCGAAAAAGAAATCACAAGTGCTTCGAGACTTGTGGAAGTATTCTCAGGAAAACGAATCTCAGATAACAGGCCCATTGTGGGAGAAGATGTTTTCACACAAACGGCAGGTGTCCATGCCGATGGAGACAAAAAGGGGAATTTATATGCAAACCCCATCCTTCCGGAACGTTTTGGTAGAAGCCGCTTGTATGCACTCGGTAAGTTAGCGGGCAAAGCAAGTATCACTGAAAACTTAAAACAATTGGGTATGGTGCTTTCTCCTGAGATCGAAAAGAAGGTTCTTGCAAGAGTGATTGAACTTGGAGACCAAAATAAAACTGTCACCAAAGAGGATTTACCTTACATCATCTCTGATATCACCGGGGAAAACTTAGAATCTAGTTTTCGGATCGAAACATGCACAGTCACAAGTGGCATTGGTGTTAAACCAAAGGCTGAAGTGAAAGTGAAGTACCAAGGAAAACTCTATGAAGGAAAAGGGGAAGGTGATGGTGGTTACGATGCCTTTATGAATGCCCTCGGAACCATTTTAAAAACCTTAGGGATTCAAATCCCAAAACTCTTTGATTATGAAGTGAGGATTCCACCAGGTGGGAATACCAATGCTCTCGTGGAAACCGTCATCACTTGGAAAAAAGAGGGAGACAATCACCCGATCCGCACCATTGGTATTGATTCGGACCAACAAGTTGCTGCAGTAAAAGCCACCGAACGAATGTTACATATTATCCTTGGGAGTTTATGATTCACTTTTTAATTGTTGGTCTTGGAAATCCTGGTGATAAATACAAAAACACCCGCCATAATATTGGGTTTATGATCGTAGATGCTTTGGCTTCTGAATTTGGTGTCTCCTTTAAGGACGCCAAAAAATATGCAGAAACCACTCATACCTGGGAAGGGGATAAAATCCATTTATTGAAACCCTTGGAGTTTATGAACCTTTCTGGAAAAGCAACACAAACTCTTGCCAATTTGTACAAAATCCCTCCCTCACAAATCCTTGTAGTCCAAGACGAAGTCGATTTGCCATTTGGAAAAATCAAAAACAAAATCGGTGGGGGAACTGCTGGCCATAATGGTCTAAAAGACATCGTGGCAAAACTTGGATCCCAAGATTTCCATCGCCTAAGGTTTGGTGTGGGCAAACCCGAAAAAGGGGGGATGGAAGTGGCTGACTTTGTTCTGCAAAACTTCAATGCAGAAGAAAAAACGCAGTTGCAGACACTCATCAATGACTCTGTTTCCAAAATCGAAGATTGGATCCGAACGAATCGCAACCTTCTCTTAAAAGAAACCAAGGCATAACCAATGACAAAAGAACAAGATACATCCATCAATTTAAGAACCTTATTTTTGCAAACTATCCTCTCCATTGTAATCGTTCTTGCCATTGTGTTTGGCCTTGCGTATTTTTTTCGAAAGGAACTACTTGGGTTTAGCGAACATTTTGTCCGCATTTTTGGTTTTGTCGGTTTATTTTTTGGGATGATCCTCTCGGATAGCCTTCCTGCTTTTGTGCCTCCCGATGCTTTTTTGATGTTAGCCATTACAGGTGAGATGGACCCACTAAAGACCATCTTATCGATGTCAGTCGGGAGTATCATTGGTGGAACCATTGCCTATTACATTGGGCTTTATCTCATCCCCAGGTTCCATTTGGGTCGCCAGATGGTTTTACACTATGAAGACAAACTTCTCCCTTACATTCGAAAATTTGGATTTGGTGCAGTGGTTCTAAGTGCCCTCACTCCTATTCCGTATTCTTGGATGGCATATACCGTAGGCACGTTTAAGATGCCTTACCGTTTGTTTTTTTTGGGGTCCCTTTTTCGGTTTGTTCGTATCTCTGTTTATTTTTATGCGATGTATATCGGCTGGATTACGGGAGGCTAAAATGACCGAAGAACGACTATTTCCTAAGTCAGTCGACGAAGTGATTTTAGAAAAAGTCAGGTTTTTCTTTTTGCCAGATCGGACTGCTGCTTTTGTTAAAAACCTAATCGATGGAAAGGTTTCTGAGCGAGCACTGATCTGTTGCCATTCCGGTTGTAATGTGTGTAATGAAACCATTTACAACTGTTATATGGCAGTGAAAAAGGAATTGGATTTAAACTAAATTGGATTCCCTTTTTTCTAATTCCAAACAAGTGCCTCTTGCCCACTTGGTGAGGCCAAAAACTTGGTCCGAATTTGTAGGCCAAACAAAAGTAGTCTCTGCATTACGATCCATTACCAAACCCACATCCATTTTATTCTACGGTCCTCCTGGGACTGGAAAAACCACACTTGCTCACCTGCTTGCTGAATCATGGAAATTGGAAAAACGATACTTAAGTTGTGTGACCAGTGGTGTAAAAGAAGTGAGAGAAGTCTTAGAAGAAGGGAAACGTCTCGGAACCATTGTCCTTTTTTTGGATGAGATCCACCGATTTTCATCCTCCCAACAAGATGCATTATTATCCGCAGTGGAAGAAGGGGAAATCATCCTCATCGCCGCCACCACAGAAAACCCAAGTTTTCGCGTGAACAAAGCCTTACTTTCGAGGATGTTAGTCTACCGCCTCACCACTCTCACTGAAGAGGAAGAGGACCAAATTTTTTCCGCATGCCTTTCCAAACAAAACACAAACCGAACGATTCCAGAAGTGGTGAAACAGGAACTCTTTCGAAGGAGTGCCGGGGATGCCCGAAAACTCCTTGGTTATTTAGAAAGGATTTTGAGTGCCACAAAGGAAGGGGAAGAGGTCACAGAAGAAAGATTGTCTGTCATCCTTGGAGATACCCTTGTCACCTATGATAAAAATAGTGAAAGCCATTATGATATCATTTCTGCCTTTATCAAATCCCTACGGGGAAGTGATCCAGATGCTGCCTTATTTTATCTGGCGCTGATGCTCGAAGGTGGGGAAGACCCACTCTTTATTGCCAGAAGGCTTGTGATTTTTGCCAGTGAAGATGTGGGAAATGCAAGTGTCCATGCCCTTCCTCTTGCGATTGCCACTTGGCAGGCGGTAGAACGAGTGGGAATGCCAGAGGGAAGGATCCCTCTTGGGCAATGTACCACTTTCCTTGCCTCTGCTCCAAAATCTAATGCTAGTTATGTGGCAATTAATGAGGCATTGGCCTTTGTGAAAGCAAGGAACAAATCCTTTCAAATCCCAAACCATTTGCGAAATGCACCCACGGCCACTCACCGTAACGAAGGAGCGGGAGAAGGTTACAAATACCCTCATGATTTTCCAGGACATTTCCTGAAAGAACAATACTTCCCTGAGTCCTTTTATCCGAACCCTCCAAGTTTTTATTCTCCTTCCAACCAAGGGATGGAGAAAAATCTGAAAGAACAATTGGAACGATTGTGGGGGGAGCGGTATTGAGAGTTTATCTCAAAAATTAGAGATTTTCCCTCCCAGGTCGAAAAATACACGAAAACAAAGGGGAAATTCTTTCTCATCTTGACAACTAACCCCTTTCGTGAGAGCATTTTCATACATGGGATCCGCACCGGATAGTTTTGCACCAATCCTCTTACAACTTTTGCTCGGAGTCGGTTTCTCCGCTCTGATCTTATCACTTGCCTTTCTTTTAAACCCAAAGAAAAAATCAAAACCACAAGATACCTTTGAATGTGGTGTCACCTATTATGGAGATGCCAGAGGACTCTTTAATATCAAGTTTTACTTGGTAGCGGTTCTTTTTATCCTCTTTGATATTGAAGCAGTGTTTTTATACCCTTGGGCTGTGAATCTCATTGGATTCAAAGAAGCAGGTTTAGGTACGTTTTTTCTTTTCGAAATGTTTTTCTTTTTACTCATCCTTGTGGTGGGTCTATATTATATCTGGAAAAAAGGAGCACTGGAATGGGATTAACAGAAACACTATCCAAACCAGGTGAGATGTTTGGTGACATGTTCCAAGTTGCCACTCTCGACAATGTGGTACAGTGGGGGCAAAGTTTTTCTTTGTGGCCTTATCCTTTTGCGACTGCTTGTTGTGGGATTGAATACATGAGTACTTCCTGTGCCGATTATGACATCGCTCGTTTTGGTGCCGAACGTCCTTCTTTTTCTCCTCGCCAAGCCGACATGATTTTAGTTCTCGGAACCATTACCTATAAAATGGCTCCCGTATTACGCCAGATATACGACCAATTGGCAGAACCAAAATTTGTAATTTCTGTAGGAGCCTGCGCTTCTTCTGGTGGTATGTTTCACACCTACGGTGTGTTACAAGGTGTTGACCGAATCCTCCCTGTGGATGTGTATGTTCCTGGTTGTCCACCAAGACCAGAAGCACTACTTGATGCCCTAGTCAAGTTACAGAAAAAAGTCCAAAGCCAAGGTTTGGAAGCTCGCCGCCAAGAAGTCATGAAGAAGATCCAAGAGATCAACGAACGAAACAAACCCCTCGTAGTGGCATGAAAGAAAAACTAACCGAATTTATCCAATCTCAATTCAAAGATAGTTTACTCCCGCAAAGGGACATAAACACCAATCTCCTCTACTTTAGCATCCAAAAGGAAAGTCTAACTACCGTAGTACAGACGTTAAAGGATCACCCTGAGTTTGCATTTACCTTTTTAAATGACCTCACTTCCATCGATTGGTTAGGAAAAAGGGAACCTAGATTCGAAGTGGTATACCTCCTTCGGTCCCCAAAAAACAACCATTTCCGATTCCAACTCCGTGTCCCTGTGGGAGAAGGGGAATCGGTTCCAAGCATTGCGGGAATTTTCCCTGCTGCCAATTGGCCGGAACGAGAAGTATTTGATCTGATGGGGATTCCGTTTTCAAACCACCCACGAATGGAACGACTCATTATGCCTGATAACTTTGTGGGCCACCCACTCAGAAAAGACTACCCACTCGAAGGACCAGGCCAAGATTACCTCATCGAGGATTTACTGACCATTCACGTAGAAGAGGATATTACCGGTTAGGCGGTAAACAATCATTATGGTAATGTACGAAAAAACAGCCGAACACTTCGGTCAAAAATTCAAAGACCTACCAGAAGGTCATTTACTCGTTAACTTAGGACCAAGCCATCCTGCAACACATGGAATTTTACAAAACGTAATCCAGATCGATGGAGAACGAGTTGTTGATACAGAATCTGTGATTGGGTATGTGCACCGTTGTTTTGAAAAATTAGGGGAACGTTACGATTATAACCAGTTTTTGGTTTGTACGGACCGGATGAACTATGTCTCCACACCTCTGAACAACATTGGTTGGATCCTCACAGTGGAAAAAATGATGCAAATCCAAGTACCTGATCGTGTGACGTATGTTCGTATGATCATCTCTGAACTTTCCAGGATCATGGACCATATCATTTGTAATGGGATTATGGGTGTGGACCTCGGAGCTTTTTCTGGCTTATTACACCTTTTCCACCACCGCGAAAACATTTACCAAATTTTAGAGAAACTTACTGGAGCTCGCCTCACGACTACCTTCTGCCGAGTGGGTGGAATGGAACGAGATATTTACCCTGAGTTCCAATCCGAAATTAAACTCATTTTAAAAGGACTCAAACCAGCGTTAGACGAATTCGAAGAACTCCTCATCCGTAACAAAATCTTCAATGAAAGAACAAAAGGCATTGGTGGGATTTCTGCTGAACGTGCCATTGCTTACGGATTTTCAGGACCAAACTTACGCGCGGCAGGAGTTGCTTGGGATGTTCGTAAAGATGACCCATATATGTTCTATGATAAGGTAAACTTTGACATCCCTGTGGGAGAAGACGGATCTGCTCTTGACAGAACTCTGGTTCGTATGGAAGAGATGCGTCAGTCTATGCGGATCATCGAACAGCTGATTGATGGTATCCCAGAAGGTCCATACCATGCAGATGTGCCACACACTTTCCTTCCACCCAAAGACCGTGTTTACCACAATATGGAAGAACTCATTTACCATTTTAAGATCATCATGCATGGAGTCAAAGTTCCAGCAGGGGAATATTACCATGCCACGGAAGCTGCCAATGGGGAACTTGGATTTTATGTAGTATCTGAAGGGGAAAAATCTCCTTGGCGGGTACATGTGAGACGCCCATGTTTTTGGTACTACCAAGCGTTCCCAGAAATGGTGAAAGGTGGACTTTTGGCAGATACCATTGCGACGATGTCCTCACTCAATGTCATTGCAGGGGAGCTTGATTGTTAATGGCGTATCAATTTTCACAAGAATCCGAAAAACGGTTCCAAAGACTCATCCCACAATTTCCAAGTAAACGTTCTCTCATATTGCCATGTCTCTTTTTATTACAAGCTGACAAAGGTTTTGTGGACACAGAAGGGATGCAATACATCGCCGATCGGATTGGCGAACCAGTATCCCTCGCACATGTGCACGGTGTGGCTACATTTTACACCATGTACAATAAAAAACCTGTTGGGAAATTCCACATCCAAGTTTGTGCAAATATCTCTTGTTATCTGGCAGGATCTGATTCCATCACAGAACATGTTTGTTCCAAATTTGGAATTGGAAAAGGGGAAACCACAAAGGACAAAAAATATACTGTGGATGAAGTTCAGTGTTTAGGTGCTTGTGGGTTTGGACCTGTCGCTCAGATCAATGACAAATACTATGAAAATTTAACTCCAGAATCCATCGAAAAGGTTCTTTCTGAATTGGAAAAAGAAGGATAACATGGGACTTAAAACCTTACTCACAACACATATTTCAGCCGGAGATTCTCATACATTAAAGCACTACCAATCGGTGGGTGGGTATGAAAGTTTAAAAAAAGCAATCTCTGAAATGACCGCCGAACAAATCGTAAACGATGTCAAAAATTCTGGGCTTCGTGGTCGTGGTGGAGCTGGGTTTCCAACAGGAAACAAATGGGGATTCATCCCTAAAACCGACAAACCAAAATACTTAATCTGCAATGGGGACGAAGGGGAACCAGGTACATTCAAAGACAGGATGCTCATCGAACGATTCCCTCATATGCTTATTGAAGGGATGATCATTGCTGCAAAAGCCATTGACTCCCACCAAGGTTATATCTACATCCGTGGTGAATTTCACAAAGGGATTCGGATTGTGGAAACTGCCGTGGAAGAAGCTTACAAAGCAGGACTTCTTGGAAAGAATATCTTAGGCCTTGGGTATGATTTTGATTTGGCTGTCTATTCAGGTGCAGGTGCTTATATCTGTGGAGAAGAGTCGGCTCTCATCAATTCTCTTGAAGGTCGGAGGGGCCACCCACGCCTCAAACCTCCATTCCCTGCGGTATCGGGTTTGTATGCATGCCCAACGGTTGTGAACAATGTGGAAACCTTTTGTAATGTCCCACATATCATCCGTATGACGGGGGAAGAATACAAAAAAATTGGAACTGAAAAATCACCTGGGACTAGACTTTTTGCTGTCAGTGGGCATGTGAAAAAACCAGGGATTTATGAAGTGGAAATGGGAACTCCCATGAAGGAACTCATCTATGACATCTGCGGTGGGATCAAAAACGACAAATCCTTAAAAGCAGTGATCCCTGGTGGAAGTTCTTCTCCGATTTTAACGGCAGAAGAAGCGATGACAGCCACTATGGATTATGAATCCATTGCCTCCCTCAAATCAATGTTAGGTTCCGGGGCAGTGATCATTTTATCGGAAGAAACTGATCTTGTGGAAACCACCTACCGATTGGCTGAATTTTATTCTCATGAATCGTGTGGGCAGTGTACACCATGTCGTGAAGGTACACATTGGGTCAAAGACCTTCTCCATAAAATCAAAGTGGGAGAAGGGACAGAAAAGGATGTAGAACTCATCTTTTCACTTTCCCGAAATATGGAAGGTGGCACCACCATTTGTCCGTTAGCGGATGCTTGTGTGATGGCAGTTCGGCCTACGATGACGAAATTTAAGGAAGAGTTTTCTCTTCGATTGAAAAAGGAAGTGAGTGTTTCTCACTAAAGGTCACCAAATACGATGGACTGGGCTTTAATACTTGCTTGGGGGATTAAGATCCTCTCTTTATTTTTTGTAATTTTAACCGGTGTGGCGTATTATACCCTCGCCGAACGAAAGTTTGCTGGATTTATCCAGGACAGACCAGGACCTAACCGTGCGGGTCCTTTTGGGATTTTCCAACCTTTGGCTGACGGGATTAAGTTCATCGCAAAAGAAGAAATATTTCCAAAGAATGTATCCAAGGGAATGTATCTCCTTGCTCCCACAATTTCAATGACTTGTGCGATTATGGCATGGGCTGTGATTCCCTTTGGTGGGACTCTTCCCGCACCTGAGTGGCTAAAAACTCTTACGGGTGTTTCAACCATCGACTTACAAATTGCAAACCCAGACTCTGGGGTATTGTATATGCTTGCCATTTCATCTCTTTCTGTCTATGGGATCATGATTGCAGGATGGTCCAGTAACAACAAATACTCGTTACTCGGTGGAGTTCGGTCGACTGCTCAGATGATCAGTTACGAACTTCCAATGGGACTTTCCATTGTATCGATTGTGATTATGACTGGTTCCTTAAAACTCACAGACATCAGTGACTCCCAAAAGGATATGTGGAATATCTTATCCCCACCTGGTTTTGTTGCCTTTTTTATTTATGTGACGGCTATGTTTGCGGAAACAAACCGTTTGCCTTTTGATTTAGCAGAAGCCGAGTCGGAACTTGTGGTTGGTTTTCATACTGAATATGGAGCATTTAAGTTTGCTCTTTTCTTTTTGGCAGAATACATGAATATGATTACCATGTCATGTCTTACCACCTTACTTTTCTTTGGTGGTTATAATGTACCATTCCATATTGGGGCCGGATCAGAATACCAAGCGTTTATAGGACTTGGGTTTTTTATCCTAAAGGTATTGTTTTTTGCCTTTTTGTTCATTTGGGTGCGTTGGACACTTCCAAGGTTTCGTTATGACCAACTCATGAAACTCGGTTGGAAAAAGATGATCCCGTGGGGGCTTTTTGTTGTGTGCTTTGCTTCCATTTACACGGTGTATTGGAAAGAAGGATGGATGAAATTATTTATATGAACCTAGAAACTTCACCATCTCTATTACTTTTTGTTTTTTTTGGCACTGTAACAGTGATCACTGCTCTTAGTGTGATTTTCCAAAAAAATCCTGTGGTTTCCGCTGTCTCACTTGTCTTCACCTTTTTTTCCCTCGCAGGGATTTATGGGATTATGGGAGCCTTGTTTATAGCCACTATGCAGGTGTTAGTCTATGCTGGTGCGATTATGGTACTTGTTGTGTTTGTTCTCATGTTACTTTCCCAAAGGGCAGAAACACTTTCCCGTTACCGTAAACACCCCATTCGTTTGGTATTACTAACCATATTTGTGATTGGATTTTTTTTCTTACTGTATTCCGCACTCACTACCGGTGTCCCTCATTCGGAACAAATGGGAAAAGGGTATGAGAATACAGAGTATTCCTTTCCCATCCAAGGAACAACCACTGTGAATGCGAAAGGCAACGTGGCAACGGTAGGAGCTTCTACTTATTTAGATTACCTTTTGCCATTTGAAATGATTTCGATTTTGCTCCTTGTGGCAGTCCTTGGGGCAGTGATCCTTGCCAAAAAGAAACTCACAGAAATCGACCAAACAAAGGATACTGTTTTATGAATCCAGTTATTAACGGAATCCCCGTTCACTATCTCCTCGGCCTTGCGGGAATCCTGTTTTCCATTGGGGTTCTTGGAGTTCTCATCAGGCGAAACATTGTGATCATTTTTATGTCTGTGGAACTCATCCTAAATTCGGTGAATTTAGTCTTTGTTACCTTCTCCAAAGCTTTATCTCATATCAATGGGGAAACCATTGTTTTCTTTGTGATGGCAATCGCTGCAGCGGAAGCAGCTGTGGGCCTTGCTCTTGTCATTGCAATCTTCCGTCACAAAAAATCCACGAACGTGGATGAACTCCAATCGATGAGATGGTAATCCTATGTTAGATTTATTTCCAATCGTTGTTCTACTCCCTCTGCTTGGTTTTTTGCATAATGGACTCCTAAAAGATCGAATCCCACACCGATTTGCTGGAGCCATTGGAACTCTCGCGGTTTTTATCCCATTCCTTGTCACCTTAGGTGCGTTTAACGAATTTAATCCAATGGAACGAACTGCGCCACACCTTGTGCCAGTGTTTGATTGGATTGTGATTGGAGATTTTAAAACTTCCTTTGGTTACCAAATCGACCAACTCTCTTTGTACATGACTCTCATCATCACAGGCATTGGATCACTCATCCATTTGTATTCGATGGGCTATATGAAGGGGAATCCTGGTTATAATCGTTTTTTTGCTTACCTCAATCTATTTATTTTTTGTATGTTGAACCTTGTCCTTAGTGACAATTTGGTTTTGACCTTCCTTGGTTGGGAAGGTGTTGGTCTTGCTTCTTACTTACTGATCGGATTTGATTTTGATAAATCTTCTGCGGCAGAAGCAGGGATGAAGGCATTTATCTTAAACCGAATTGGGGATGTTGGATTTATCTTAGGTACAGGGTTTCTTTTTTGGTTAGGTGGGAGTTTGCAATACCTTACCTTACAAACCAATTTGAGTGAGTTATCTCAGTTTGCTTCTTATGCCAATCTCATTGCCCTTTTCTTTTTCATTGCAGCGATGGGTAAGTCAGCACAGATCCCACTTTATGTTTGGTTACCAGATGCGATGGCAGGCCCAACACCTGTATCGGCACTCATCCATGCGGCCACGATGGTGACTGCGGGAGTGTTTCTCATTGTACGACTCAACTTTGTATTTTACCTCGCACCTGATACTTCCTTTTTTATTGCTTGTATTGGAGCACTCACTGCTTTATTTGCAGCAACGATTGGTCTTTTGCAAAACGATATTAAAAAAATCCTCGCTTACTCAACTGTATCCCAACTTGGTTTTATGTTCCTTGCCATGGGTAGCATGAGTTATGTAGCGGGACTTTTCCATTTAATGACTCATGCGTTTTTCAAAGCATTGTTATTCCTGGGTGCGGGTTCTGTCATCCATGCACTCCACCATGAACAAAACATCAAACACATGGGGCAGCTCTTTGGAAAAATCAAAATCACATCCTTAACCTTCTTACTCGGAACGTTAGCGATTGCAGGTTTTTTCCCGTTTTCTGGATTTTTCTCAAAAGATTTAATATTAGAAAAAACTTACACCTACGGTGCGTTTGGTTCCATCCTTTGGACAGTTGGTGTTGTGGCTGCATTTTTCACTTCGTTTTATATGTTCCGCCTTGTATTTGTGGTTTTCTTTGGAAAGGACAATACAGACACGCATCACAAAGTACATGAGTCCCCTTGGACCATGACATTCCCTCTTGTGGTATTAGCGGTAGGAGCGGTTTTGAGTGGGTTTTTCCTCACTCCTCATTTCTTTTTACACATTGAAACTTTGGAACGATACTTTGCTCCTGTTTTGGAACGAGGAACCATGCTTGCAAACCAAATGGGAACCTTTACCCATCACGCGGAACTCACTCATGAAGTTGAGATTTCCCTTGCGGCATTTTCTGTTGGAATCGCAAGTATTGGACTTATCTTAGCATATCTCATTTACCAAAGGAAACAAAGTCCGATCCTCGAGGAACATACCGGTTTTCGTAAGATTCTCTTTCATAAATACTACATTGATGAACTCTATGATGTACTTTTTGTGAAACCGTATGTCTTCCTATCAAAAGGAATTGCTTATACCTTTGATGTCAAAATCCTAGATCGTTTTTTTCTCGGGATTGGTGGTAGTTTTGGAGTCATCGCCAATGGATTGCGTAGGCTCCAATCTGGGTTCATTGGTGACTATGCATTGTATGTGGTTCTTGGTACATTTTGTATCTTAGTGTATTTATTAACAAGGGGGGTGTAAGGTGCCGGAACAAATTTTATCCATCATTATCTTTTTACCGATTGTTTCCTCTTTTCTCATTGTAGTCCAAAAACGTGTGGGTGCAGTGGTTGTCATCTCTGCATTGTCCTCTGCGTTTACGACGATTCTATCGGTGGGTCTTTTTTTCTTTTATGATGTTTCTAAGTCTGGGTTACAATTTGTCCATTGGATTCCGGATTGGATCCTTTCTGGAAAACTCAGTGTGGATTACCACGTAGGTTTAGATGGGGTATCGTTACTCTTATTTGCACTCACTGCTTTTATGTTCTTTTTGTCGAGCATTGCCTCCTGGTCCAATATCCCAAAAAAGATCAAAGAATTTCATATCTGTTTACTTGTTTTAGAAACAGCAGTGCTTGGGGTTTTTGCCGCCGGGAACTTAGTTTTGTTTTATGTATTTTGGGAGTTAATGGTACTTCCGATGGTACTCATGATTGGAATTTGGGGTGGAGAAGAACGAACAAAAGCTGCTCTCAAATACTTTTTATTTTCCATGGCTGGTTCCTTGTTTATGTTAGGTGGGATTTTAACACTCTATTTCAAAACAGGGAAAACTTCCATCGAATCCCTTTCCACAGCTAGTTTAGCCCTGTACTCAGAGCCTCTCCAATGGTTTTTGTTTTTTAGCTTTTTTCTCGCATTTGCGATTAAAATCCCACTTTTCCCTTTTCATACTTGGATGCCAGATGTACATACCCAAGCACCTACTGTCGGTTCGGTGGACTTAGCAGGTGTGTTATTAAAGATTGGAGCCTATGGTTTTATCCGTTTTTGTATTCCTTTTTTCCCAGAACAAAGCCTTTTTTCACAATCAGGTGTCCAAACCCTAGCTGTGATTGGAATTGTATATGGATCGATGGCAGCCCTTGTCCAAACCGATATCAAACGGATTGTGGCTTATAGTTCCCTTTCTCACCTAGGATTTTGTATCATTGGTATCTTTTCTTTTACCACGGAAGGTGTAGTGGGTGGAATGTTACAAATGGTTTCCCATGGAATTTCCACTGGGATGATCTTTCTTATGATTGGTATGATCTATGAAAGAGCTCATACTAGAAACATATCCGAGTTTGGTGGTCTTGCGGGCCAGATGCCAGTATTTTCTACTTTTTTTCTCATTGCTGTGCTTTCTTCCATTGGCCTACCAGGAACAAATGGGTTTGTGGGTGAGTTTCTCATCCTAATGGGTTCAATCAAATCCAATGTATGGCTCGGTGGGATTGCCGCTACTGGTGTTGTACTCGGAGCCTTATACCTGTTATGGTTTGTCAAGCGATTCCTCTTTGGTGTGAGTAAAACCATCCAAGCAAAACCATACAAAGATCTCACGTTTAGAGAAATCGGAATCTTAAGCCCTCTTGTAGTGCTCATTTTTTGGATCGGTCTTTATCCAAAACCTTTTTTAGAGATTTTACATACTTCCTCGAATGTCTTTTTGAATGCAGGATCCATCGAGTCTATTTCAGAAAGAAAACAAATCCAAAAGGATTTTTTGGGAACAGGCGAACAAAGATTATTTGCAGATTATATCAGTTTAGGAAAGGAACCAAAATCTTTTGAAGAAAGATTAGGATCTTATAAATCTTCATTTGCACTGCCTACCTTGGCTTTAAACCAAGAGTCAAATCCAAATCTAGAAGAGAACTTGGAGAATTTAGATAACTCCATTGAATCCGATTTTAAATTGGAACCGACCCCAAACGAGAAAAAAGGAAACTAACATGTCTTATACTCCTTCTTCGAATGATTTAATCGCAATTTCACCAATGCTCGTTCTTTGTGGAGTTGCTTTACTTTCTCTTGTTGTTCAGTTTTTGATTCCGAAAGAGGAAGAGGGGAAACCACTTTGGATCCTTTCTGTATTGGGAATCCTTACAGCAATGTATGCGCTTTATCACATTACAAACTCACCTGGATACGGGAAATTTTTTGGATCCCAAATATCAGTAAGCCCACTGACTGTTTGGCTCAGTGCGATTTATTTAATTGCAGGTCTCATCACACTTCTCACTGCTCCTCCTTTTTTATCACAACATAAAACATTATTCCCTGAGTTTTTTCCCTTACTGCTTTTCTGTTTGTCGGGAATGATGTTTCTCACTTCTGGCTATGATCTCATTGTGATTTTTGTTGGTTTGGAAATCCTTTCCCTTGCGTTGTATGTGATGATTGGTATGGCGAGGACTTCCGTGTCTTCTTTAGAAAGTGCGATGAAATACTTTTTATTAGGAAGTTTTAGTTCTGGTTTTATGTTACTTGGAATTGCCTTTTTGTATGGTGGTTCTGGGACAACGAACTTAGACGGTGCTTTACGAGGATTATTTTTAAAAGGATACGAAGCCAACTTTTCAAAGTTAGGTCTTGGTTTGTTTTTAGTTGGAGTTTCCTTCAAAGCTGCACTGGTTCCTTTTCATTCTTGGACACCCGATGTGTATGAAGGTGCTCAAACTCCGATCACTGGATTTATGGCAAGTGCGGGAAAGGCTTCCGCTCTTGGGCTTGTGATTATCATTTTCAATCATGTCCCTGTTGGTGAGATTGGGGATGTTTGGAAAGTGCTTATGGGTTCGATTGCGCTTATTTCCATGACTTGGGGAAATATTGTTGCTCTCAAACAAGAAAACTTGAAACGAATGTTAGCATACTCTTCCATTTCGCATGCAGGTTATATTGTCGCAGGGATCGCTTGTGGTGCTTCACTTGAAGCATTGTATTATCTTTTTTCTTATTCTTTACTGAACCTTGCTGCATTTGCAATTATTTCGTATTTGGAACAAGGGAAACATGAAGTAACAGTGAATGGTATCTCCCACTTAAGCGGAGAACATCCGTTAACTGCTCTTGCTCTCAGTGTGATCTTTTTATCCTTTGCAGGGTTTCCCCCTCTCATTGGATTTTGGACCAAACTATTCCTGTTACAAAAAATGGCAGAATCGGATCTGCTTTTCAATCGGATCCTTCTCTTTGGAGCTGTGGCTAACTCCTGTATCGCTTTTTATTATTATATGAAAATTACGATCCAATCCTACATGAAACAGGAAACTGGGGCAGTAGCGGGTGTAAGAGATTTACCGACGATGCCAACACTTGGTTTTTTGGTATTTTTGCTTTGTGTGTTTTTTACTGCAGGTTGGCTTTTTTTCCAACCAGGTGCCTTACTCTAAATCTGTTATAACAGAATTACATCCAGGATAGCGAAAAACAACTTGATTCTCTGGTGTATGGAAAAACGCTAGTGGAAAGGTGGTAAATTCGAATGGCAACGATTGTTAGAAAACAAGACACGATCCAGGACAAAGACCAAGTAAAGGCATTTTTGACCCAAAAAGGTCTAGTGTATGAGTCTTATAAAACTCCTGAATCTTTGGATCTTATCCTTGGCCAAAAAGGTTTATCCGATGCGGAAAAAGAAGAAGTACTTTCTGGTTTGGAATACCGTTTTGACCAATTGAAAAAAGAGCATGGATATAAGGCAAATGACCTTGTGGTCCTTCATGATGAAGTCCCTGGGATCAATGATATGCTCGCGAAGTTTGATAAACTCCATATCCACACAGATGAGGAAGTTCGATATATCATTGATGGAAGTGGAATTTTTGGATTCATCATCGATGGAGAACGATTTGAAGTGCATGTAGGAAAAGGTGATTTTATCTCCATCCCAGCCAATACAAACCATTGGTTCACTTTGGACAAAAATTTACGAATCAAAGCAGTTCGTTATTTTAAAGATAATACTGGATGGACCCCTGTGTATGTAGATGAGTCAAAAGTTCTCATCAATGCATAAGAGTTTGAATCAATAAAATTAACATTCTAATAAAAACCATCCTCCGATCTCAATGGGAGGGTGGGTCATCACAAAGTTTTTTAGGAACATTTGAAGTGTAGGCTAAGATTAAAGGTTCAAAGTTCGGTTCATTTAGTTTGATCCATCGAATTCAGAAATACCAAACCATTCCACTATGAACTGTAAGGTTTTCCTTCCTTGGTAAAAGTTTTCTTCCAAACTTCCTACCAGATCAAAACTACCATGTTTCGACATAAAGTTTTGGAATTCTTCCCCTTTGTTCCAAATCATAAACTTTAAAGAACCACTCCCTACAATATGGAACCTAACATGTTTTCCTCCACTCAGAGGAGTTAGATGCATGGCTTTAGCATTTTTGATTCCTAATTTGATGTCAGGATTCCCTTGGCCAAATGGTTCTAGGTCTTTCCATTCCTTTAAAAGTTTATCACCCATTTCTTCGGGTAATACCGTAAAGTCGGTTTCAATTTGATGAACTTTGGTGCTGGCACTATCTTCATTTAACCAAATTTTTGCTTTGTCATACAATTCGGATTCAAATTTAGGGAGTTGATCAATTGTGATGGAAAAACCACCGGCTTCAGGGTGACCACCAAAATGCAAAAAATGATGAGATAGTGACTCTAAGAGTTGGAGTACATTTTCTGGACCGTAAGAACGGATACTACCTCTCGCATCACCATTGTCAGGTGCAATAAAAATAGCAGGTTTTTTATAAGTATCTACCATTCGTGTGGCAACAATTCCACTGACACCTGGTTCCATATCAGGTTCGTAACAATACACCACCTCTTTCCCCGTTCGTTCGGGTTTTCGTGCAAAATAACGTTCCACTCGGTCCATATTTCGTTTTGTACGTTCTTTACGTTCTTCATTGATCGATAGGAGGAGTTTGGCTCGTACTTTCGCGTCAGATTCCGATTCAGATAAAAGGAGAGAAACTGCCTCTTCTGTTTTTCCCATCCTACCAGCTGCATTCACAACAGGGCCAATGGACCATCCTAAATCTTTGGTTGTGATTCCACTCGGATTGAGTTTGAGTTCTTTTAATAGTTCTTTAAGGCCTTTTCTTTTTTTGTCGCCTATATAAAGTTTTGTGAGCGAATCCAATGCAAGTTTTACAAAATGACGGTTTTCTCCCACAAGTGGCATCATATCGGTGATGGTTCCTATGCCTGCAAGGTCTGTTTCTTCTTCCAATTGTTCAAAAAATTGAGGGATTTTTTGGCATTGGTAAAAGAATAATTTTCTCTCGTCATCTAACGGAATATTGGTGGAAAAATCTTCTGGGTATGGATTGACAGTTGTATTAGAAACGTTTATCGTACTTGTGATTTCGGATGCTAGTTTGATTCCATTTTGAAAATAGTGAACTTCTTTAGTACCATCTTCCGCTTGAATGGTTTTGGAATACAACTGGTTCCATTCAGAACTTTCATGGAATAAAATTGCAGTTACCAATTTAAAGGATAAGGCTGCTGTGCAGATTTTTTTTTCGGGGTATTCTGAGTCAGTGCGTCTTGGGTTAATGAGAGCACAGTTTTTAGGTATCCGAACGGGAACCTCGTGGTGGTCGAGGACAATCACTTGGATTCCAAGAGATGTTAATTCATCAATTTCGTCTGCTTGGCTTGACCCAAAGTCAAGTGTGACAAGTAAATCGGGTTTTGCTTTTTTGATTTTAGAAACTGCTTCTTTGCAGAGTCCGTATGGATCACTTTCAGAAGAAACCATCACTTCTAAATTGGCTGATTGGAATTCTGGATGTGATTTTAAAAAAAATGCAAGTAAACAAGTCGAACTAACTCCATCCGAATCTCTATCTCCATAGAGTAAGATTTTTCGATTTGATTTTGCAGCAGTTAAGAGTAAGGAAACCGCCTCACCAATGTCGGGAAGGGAAAAGGGAGAATGGAAACAGGAAAAATCAGAATGAAGTAGTTCTTTCGGGTGTATGTTTTGGAAACCCTCCCTTCGATCAACTAAATACCGAAGGATGGGTCTTTTCGAATCAACTTTGGTTCGAACTTCGGATAATGTTGGTCCGAAGTGAACCTTTGTTACATGATGCAATTGCCAATAATTTTGGAACCAAATTCCACTTCAAGTCCTGGTGTTTTGATATCACCTACAACCTTTCCATTCTTCTTTAATTCCACTTTTTCTTTCGCATCGACATTTCCTTTCAGATTGCCAAGAACGACTAAACTTCCAACTTCCACATCTGCTTCCACATCACCTGTTTCATCGATGATGAGTTTGCCATGGGAACTAATGGTTCCTTTGAATTGCCCTTTGATTTTTAAAGTTTGGTTGAAGGAAAGGGTTCCGCGAAACGTGATGTCGTCGCTTATAATTGTGTCTATCGATTCGTCTTTCATCAGTAGGGATAGTGTGTTTTCATGGTAAAGTTTTGGCAACTCTATCGTTTTCGGTGTTTTGAATTAAACGGAAAAAAGTTCATATTTTGTAGGGAATTCTCTTGTCTCACTGGTTCCATCTCTGAAACTGGGTCTCAAAGAATAGGAAACAGCAGTGAAAATTAGGCGCTTCTGGAAGTCTGGGTTTATCCTCCTTCTAGCGGTTTTCATTAATCTAAATCTGGTTGACGACCGGTTTGTTTCACCTCTCGAAGATTTGGACTTCCAATACCAGTCTTACGAGTTGGAGGAAACGACTCGTGTGCTTTCTTCCTCTAAGGAATCCAATCAGGTTCTCAAACTCGTTCCGAACAAACGAGAACATTCCCTTGTCAAAATCTGTCTCAATCGGTTTTCGATTTTAACGACAGAAACTGAATTTTTTACCGAAATCTCAATCTTATTTTTCTTTCTTTACCTACCTCCGCCCTTTTTGGCGTAAACGTTGCATGTAATTTACATCCATTCCCTGTAAAAATTTTATAGGGTGGTTTCATATTTGAAATAGGTATTATGTTAGAAAAAATCATTCAGTTTTCCATCCACAAAAGAGCAACGGTTCTTGTGATCACCGCTGTTCTCACTCTTGTGGGTTTTTACAATGCACTCAATTTATCCATTGATGCGATTCCGGATGTGACAAACGTCCAAGTCTCAGCAGTCACTTCTGTTCCAGGTTTATCTCCCCTTGAGGTAGAACAATTCATTACATATCCCATTGAACTTGAGTTTAACGGGATGCCAAAGGTCACAGAAATTCGATCCATTTCAAGAACCGGTGTGAGTTCGGTGACTGTTATCTTTGAGGACGGAACCGACATCTATTTTGCAAGGCAACTTGTGAATGAACGTTTGAAACAAGCTGAGAATTTTATTCCGAAATCATACGGTCGACCTGAACTTTCTCCTATCGCTACGGGCCTTGGTGATATTTATGAATTTGCCTTAGTCTCAGAAAGTCATACTCCAGAAGAATTAAGAACTGTGATGGAATGGGAAGTGGCAAGACAACTACGTTCTGTTAAAGGGATCATTGATGTAAACGTTGTCGGGGGAGATGCCAAACAATTCCAAATCAAAATCGACCCCAAACGACTGTTATCTCATAATCTAACCCTCTCCCATATTACAGAAGCTTTGGAAGGAGCCAATGTAAACTTGGGAGGAGGATACATTCAAAAAGGTGAGGAACAATTTGTCATTCGAGGAGAAAGCCAATTTAAATCCATCGATGATATAGCTCGATTATCGGTTCGAACTTCAAAAGATGGGATCCCACTCACACTCGGTCAAATTGCGCGAGTGGAAACAGGACCTGCTCTAAGGTTTGGTTTGAGTACCATGAATGGCAAACGAGAAGTGGTAGGTGGAACTGCAATGATGTTACTTGGCAGTAACTCATTACAAGTAGTTGGCCGAGTGAAAGAGAAGATGAAGGAAATTGAATCAAGACTCCCACAAGGGATGAAGATCCAAGTGTATTATGATAGGTCTGAATTCATTGGCCGAACTCTCTCTACAGTGTTTACCAATTTGGTAGAAGCTGCCATCATCGTTTTAGTTTGTTTGATCCTTACACTGGGCACCGTCAAAGGTGCGTTTGCTGTCGCCTTAGCGATTCCTGTCTCGATGATGGTTGCCACCATTTTGATGAATGCATTTGGGATTGTGGGAAACTTGATGTCCCTCGGAGCTCTTGACTTTGGACTCCTTGTGGATGGATCGATTGTGATGTTAGAATCCACTCTCCATGGATTTCTGATTCGAAAAAGTTTCCTTCTCTCCAAAACTTCTGCCCAAGACATGGAAGATGGAATGGAAGATGTCATCATGGAATCCTGTATCAAGGTGGTAAGGGCTTCTGCATTTAGTGTGGGTATTATTTTACTCGTGTATTTACCACTCATGACGCTGGAAGGTGTGGAAGGTCGGATGTTTCGTCCGATGGCGATCACCGTAGCATTTGCGTTAGGTGCAGCTCTCCTTTATTCAATCACTACATTCCCAGCACTCATGTCTTATATTTATAAAAAACCAATTTTACATGAGTCTGCCTTTTGGTTAAAATTCCAAAATAAATATTCTGAAATTTTGACCTATGGAATGAAATTCAAACGCCAATTTACCTATGCAGGGATAGGAGTTGTTGTTATCTCCTTTATGCTCGCATCTACCTTGGGATCAGAATTTTTACCAAGGATTGATGAGGGTGAAATTGCAGTCGATATCAAACGACTCCCATCCACAGCAATCAACCATTCCAGAGATCTGAATTTGGAAATGGAGAAAGTGATCTTAAAGTTTCCAGAAGCAGTCAGTGTTGTCTCGAGACAAGGTCGTGGTGAATCTGCAGCAGAACCTATAGGTTCGGAAGAAGGTGAGATGATGGTGAAGTTAAAACCTAGAAAGGAATGGGTCACCGCCAAAGACAGAGAAGAGCTGATGGAGAAAATGAAAAACTCGATCAATCAAAATGTTCCTTCATCTTACATCAGTTTGTCGCAACCGATTGAAAACCGAGTGAATGCCTTGTTGTCTGGATCAAAAGCTGATATTGTGATTAAAATCTACGGAGATGATTTAAAAACGTTAAAATTTATCGCAGATAATTATGCATCCAAAATCAAAAAGATACAAGGTGCGGCAGACTTACGAGTTCAAAAATTACTAGGTCTACCTCTGCTCGAGATCAAAATGAATCGTGGGAATATGGCTCGTTATGGAGTCAGGGCAGAGGAAGTTCTTACAACGATCGAAACCTTACGTGTTGGATTTAATGCAGGTAAGGTTTATGAAGGATACAAACGATTTGATTTGATTGTTCGACTTGATGCCGATGTAACCGACATTGGAGTGATTGAAAATGTACCCGTCATGACTGAGCTCGGTGGAACGGTTCCTTTGGGTCAGGTCACTGATATCCAAATGACGGAAGGTCCTGCCGCCCTATACCACGAGGGACTCAAACGAAGGATCCTTGTAGAGGTGAATGTTCGCGGGCGTGATATGATTGGTTTTGTGAATGATGTACAGTCTGCTACCGAGTCGATCGAATCAAGTTTGCCACAAGGTTATTATGTGGATTGGGGTGGACAATTTGAGAATTTTACTCGCGCTAAAAACAGGTTAGCGATTGTAATTCCGATTGCAGGTGCCATCATTTTTGGAATGTTATTCATTGCTTTTGGCAGTGTTTATTATGCCTTAGGAGTATTTATCCTCGTTCCCTTATCATTGTCAGGTGGGATTTTATCTCTTGTGATGAGAGGACTTCCATTCTCGATCCCAGCAGGTGTTGGGTTTATCGCAGCAGCAGGTATATCGGTGTTAAACGGAGTTGTGTATGCATCTGCCTTAAAAGACCAATTAAAAATCACAAGAGATCCATCAATCGCAGTGGTTGAAGCTGCTGTTTATACTCTTAGGGCTGTTGCCACAACAGAACTAGTCGCCATTATTGGATTTTTACCAATGGCCATTGCTTCCAGTGCGGGAGCAGAAGTACAAAGACCTCTCGCCACAGTGGTGATGGGTGGGGTACTTGTTGCGACTATTTTATCCAGATTTTTATTACCAATTGCATTTGAGTTTTTAGTCAAACTAGCACAAAGACAAGAACTTAGACAAATGGAACGAGAAAGAAAGATGAACGATTACTTTGTAGAAGAAATGAAAAAATACAAAGCATCCGATTCATTCCATTCCGCTGATCATTCCCATGGATCTCACTCAGAAAAGGAAGTCCAAGAGGATGAAGAAGAAACAAAACGATCAAAACAAAATCAAAAATCAAAACGAAAGAGGACATAGATGAAACCAAATTATTACGTAGCACACCCTTGGCATGGATTGGAGTTAGGACCAAAAGCTCCTGATGAATTAGATGTTTTCATTGAACTAACTCCGCAAGACACAGTGAAATATGAAATTGATAAGGCTTCTGGTTTTATACGTGTGGACCGACCACAAAAGTATAGTAACCGTTCTCCTACTTTATATGGATTTATACCTCGCACTTTTTCTGGTGAAGCTTCGGGCAAACATTGTTCGGATGTAGTGGGAAGACCTGATATTGTGGGTGATGGCGATCCAATTGATATTTGTGTACTGAGCGTGAATCCAATCACCCATGGTAATATGATCCTGACTGTGATTCCGATTGGTGGGTTACGTATGATTGATAAAGGAGAAGCGGATGACAAAATTGTCGCTGTACTCAAAGGAGATGAAGTGTTTGGTCAAATCAAAGAGATTTCAGAAGTTCCAAAAGCACTCATCAACAAACTCCATCATTATTTTCTCACTTACAAATTAGATCCGAACTCTCCTTCCACGGGAACAGTCGAAATAACAGAAGTCTATGATCGTGCGGAAGCGATCAAAGTCATTCAATTTGGTATAGAGGATTATATCAAAAAATTTGTAACTGTATGAAGCATTTAATTAGATATCTACTCATTTTATTTTTGGGATTCATGACAAGTGCAGTTTTTTCAAAAGAAAAAGCTGTATATGAATTACATTCAAAGGATGAGTTATTTTATTTGGGAGAAGATTCAAGGGCTCAGGATTCCAAAGAAAAATGGAATTTGGACGAATTGGAAAATTTTGCTGTAACCAGTAATCCTCTGTATTTGCGAGAAAAACAAAATATCGGTATGGCTCGTGGTGATGTAATCACTGCAAGTTTGTATTACAATCCCATTGTGAATATGCAACAGCAGTTTATGGGTGCCTCTTCCAAAGCAGCAACAGGTCTTCCTGAAACATCAATCATTTACAACCAACCATTCGATATGAGTGGTGTGATCCCTCAACGTGAAAAGGTAGCCAAACAAGAGTTTTTGGCAACGATTGCTAGTTTTCGGGATTTTGATCGTTTATTTCGGTTACGTCTACGACAAAATTTTTGGACCTATTTATATGTTACAGAACAGATTAATTACCAAAAAGAATTTTTAGAAAATTACCAAGACCTTCTCGACTTAACGAAGTTACGTGCTGAGAAAGGGGATATTTCGTTTTTAGAATATGATCGTTTGGCATTGGAACGGGTACAAATCGAAAGAGAATATCGAAATGCAAGGATTCTTAGGGCTCAGGTTGTTAAAAACTTGCGAGTGTTAATCGGAATTTCTGATATCAATTCACCTCTCAATATTAAGGGAAGATTGGAATTTATCTCTACAAAGGAGTTTGGAATTGACCTCAATGATTTTGACATTGAGGAGAGACCAGACCTAGTTGCTTTAAAAATCAGACAACAACGGGAACGGATGAACATTGAACTCAAAAAAAGAGAAATCATC
This sequence comes from Leptospira paudalimensis, assembly GCF_026151345.1. Classification (NCBI taxonomy): domain Bacteria; kingdom Pseudomonadati; phylum Spirochaetota; class Leptospiria; order Leptospirales; family Leptospiraceae; genus Leptospira; species Leptospira paudalimensis. Next base: position 2,163,197 of record NZ_JAMQPR010000001.1, on the reverse strand, counting down.
CCTCCACTGACCCTTGGGGTAGAGTTTTTAAATAAGGGAAATGAAAACGTTGCAGGTGTTTATGCGGCCACTCCACTTCCACTGTTTGATCGGAAACAAGGTGAGATTTTAAAATCCGAAGAATCTTATAAAAAATTAGGATTTGATGTAGATGCGAAACGAAATGAGATTTTATCTGAAATTTCTGCTGCCATCAAAGAATTACAAGCAAGAGAATCACAGTTACTAGATTACCAGAAGATGGGACTCTTAGAAAAAAACAAAGAAGTGCAAGAAAAATCGAGGCTTGCATACATTCGTGGTGCTTCCAATTTAGTTACGTTTTTGGAAGCCGAAAAAAACTATCTTAGTGTGCTTAGAAGTTATTATGAAATCATTTATCTTTATTACAACGCTTTGGAAGGATATAAAGCATCCATAGGAAAAATGGATAACTCGGAGTTTTAAGCCAACATGCAAAATGAATTGAATTTAAAAAAAATTAGAAATATTAGTATTCTCGTATTACTTGGAAGTGTTTTGTATTTTGGTTATACAAAGTTCTTTGGAACCGGGAAAAAAACAGAGGCTCTCACCGAAGATAAATCCAAATTTATTATCTCTAATGAAATCCAAAAAAATCATCCATTTTCAGTGGTATATTTACAAGAAAGAGCTTTAGAAGAAGAACTACAACTCCCTGGAACTGTTTCGTATGACATGAATAATGTGGCAAAAGTAGGTTCCCGTGTAAATGGTAGAATCGTACAAGTCTTCGTGAAAGAAGGTGAATACGTAAAAAAAAGTACAGCACTTGCCTCCATCCAATCTGTTGACTTGGGCACAACGGAAGCTGCTTATTTAAAAGCTCGCGCTAGACTCGAAGCCTTAAAGGTACAAGCTGATCGTGCAAAAGATTTGTATGAACGAAAAGTAACTTCAGCCAAAGAATATGAAATGTCTCTGATGGATTATAAATCCGTAAAAGCAGAGATGGAAACATCAAGGAATGCATTAGAAAATTTAGGTCTCAATGAAACTGAAATCGCAAATTTAGAAGCAGGTAAATACAATTCGAAAAATTTATACATACGAACTCCCATTTCAGGCACAGTCACAGAAAGAGAAGCGATCATTGGACAAGCAGTCAACGCACGTGATAACTTATTCACTGTTGCCGATTTATCAGTGTTATGGATTAATTTAGAAGTGTATGAAAAAGATTTAGCTTCGATTCGTGTTGGAAACGAAGCAAAAGTGATTCCCATCGGATCTAAAGATGAATCATTAAAAGCCGTTGTATCGCATGTGGGTGATGTGATTGATCCTGTGAAAAAAACAGCAGAGATACGATTGGAAGTTCGCAACTCAAAAGGTAGATTACGCCCTGGTCAAAGTGTTACTGCAACTGTTGTTGGTGCAATGGTAACATCATCGGTTAACAAGGCGAAAGTGATTCCATCAAATTGTATTCATAAAATCGAAGGGGAAAACTTTATTTTTGTCAGAAATCCAGATGGTTCTTTCTCTGCGAAAAAAATTGGTATCGGGAAAACCTATGATAATTGGGTTGAAGTGACTGATGGAGTTGGATCGGGAGAAGCCATTGTGGAAGAGGGAAGTTTTGTCTTAAAAAGTGAATATTTGAAACTCTAATCACTAGTTTTTTGTTGACATAACGCCCATTTCCTATTTATCTGTTTAGTATGAAAGACCTCACGGAAAAACAAGAATCTGTTTTACAATACATCTCGGACACGGTCCGAGAAAAGGGATTTCCCCCTACCATCCGTGAGATTGGTGACCAATTTGGAATCACTGCAAAAGGTGCATACGACCACCTAAAGGCAATTGAAAAAAAAGGTTATATCCGCACTTCTAAAAACCAAAGCCGTGCCATCGAACTTCTGAAAGGAAATGCCGACGAAGCTCTCCTGGTTCGTGCTTCTGGGATCCCACTCCTTGGCCAAGTGGCAGCAGGGAATCCCATCCTTGCAGAAGAAAACATTGAAGAATACATTGCTGTCCCAGATGATTTGGCAACAAAACCAGGGACCTTTGCCTTAAAGGTGAAAGGTGATTCCATGGTGGAAGCGGGGATCAGTGACGGGGACATTGCCATCATCCAGAAAAAGGATACAGCAAGGAATGGCGAAATTGTTGTGGCAATGATCGATAATGAAGCCACTCTCAAGGTTTTTTACAAAGAACCAGACATGATCCGTCTGGAACCTCGGAATGCAAAACTCAAACCCATTCGCACAAAGAAAGCAACGATAATTGGAAAACTCATAGGCCTCTATCGTATTTACTGATTGACCAAGAGTAGGTTTCCTTTGATCCTAGAAGGGATGTCGAAACATCTCTTCTCACTCGCCTGTATCACACTCTCCCTTTTCCTTGTCAGTTGTGCTCCCAAAAAACAAGAAATCAATGCTTATGATTTAAAACGTGTTTTGGAACGATTTGCTCAAAATCGAATCCAAACGGGACTTATGGCAGATACCAAACGTCCAACTCCATCAGACGTACAACTATTCGAAGAAGCATGTGATGTGTATCGTTTGTCGATTCCTGAGGCAAAAGAAATGTTAAAACAAGAGAATAAGTCATTATACGAGTCAATTTATGGAAATGAATAAAGTGAAATTTTCAGAACGTTTTTTGTGGTTAAGTGTCACCTTGTCTCTGTTAGGAATCGTTTTTTTCCTAAGCATTGAAAAAGTAAAAGCCATCTCCTCTGATGGGGAAAAATACCTACAAATTTTACATGAAGTTGTCGCTTATATCGAAAACGACTTTGTTGAACCCCAAGAAGAGAAAAAAATATACATTGGAGCGATCCAAGGTGCCTTACATAGTTTAGGTGACCCACATACTCGTTTTATCGATGTGGATGAATTTAAAGAACTTCAAAACGAAACCAAAGGGAGTTTTGGTGGCATTGGTGTCGAACTCAACTACCAAGAGAATGCTTTTGTCATTGTGGCACCGATTGAAGGAACTCCTGCTTGGAAGGCTGGTCTTTTACCACAGGACAAAATCATCGAAATCAATGGGAAACCAGTCAAATCACTTTCCCAAGCGGAATCCTTTGCCATGATGCGTGGTGAAGTGGGAACTTCGATTTCCATGAAAATTGAAAGGAAAGGATTAAAAGAACCTTTTGTTGTCAATTTAGTGAGAGAACTCATTCAAATTCGATTTTTACGTTCCTTTTATCTTCCTGAAAAAGAAACCGGTTACATCAAACTCGTTCAGTTTATGGGGAAAGATACAGGCAAAGAATTTGCAGCTGCAGTTAAAAACTTAAAAGACTCAGGTGCCAAAAAACTTGTGATCGACCTGCGAATGAATCCAGGTGGCCTCCTTGATTTAGCAATTGATTTAGCGGATTTGTTCCTTCCTCCCAACTCAGACATTGTATCAGTAAAAGGAAGAGGGGGAGTTCTCATCAAAAGTTTTAAATCGGAAGATCGTGATTTAAAATTCTTGGATTTACCTGTTGCCATCTTGGTCAATGGTGGGTCTGCGAGTGCATCCGAAATTTTAGCTGGAGCTTTAAAGGACAACAAACGAGCGTTAATCGTTGGGACACAAAGTTTTGGAAAAGGAAGTGTTCAGTCCATTATTCCTTTATCTTTTGGTGCTGGTGTTGCGATCACCATTCAAAAATATTATACACCATCAGGGATATCGATCCATGGAAAAGGAATCACACCTGATCATGTCATCAATCCTGTTTCTGCCAATGAAGACGAAAAGTATGCATTGGAAAAACTATTTAAGAAAAACTTAATCCGACCTTTTTTAGAATCTCATTCTGAATTTAATGAAACCTCGATCACAGATTTTAAGGAAATCCTTAAAAAGGAAAATTTAAAGATATCTGATTCTGTGATTCGGATTTTTTTATTCAATGAAATGAGAATGGGTTCTTCCCAATCCAAACCAAGACTCGACTTGGACATTCAATTATCAGAAGCAATTAACCTATTGAAATAAATGGTTTATGGAATTGGGATTGAATCCAGTTGTGATGAAACGTCAATTGCCATTGTCAAAGATGGCAAAGAATTAGTTTCACTCAAAGTATACAGCCAAATTGAAACCCATTCTCCTTATCGGGGAGTGGTTCCTGAAATTGCCTCTCGTGCACATTTGGAAAAAATAAATTCACTTCTTTCTGTTTGTATGGAAGAAGCAAATTTGAAGTTCTCTGATTTGCAATATGTTGCTGTGACAGGGTATCCAGGTCTTGTTGGGTCTCTTATGATTGGAGCACAACTGGCAAGGTGTATCTCACTTGTGCATTCCATCCCGATTGTTCTTGTGAACCATTTAGAAGCACACTTAACTGTAATCGGACTCGAAAACAATTTGCCCGCATTTCCCTGGTTAGGTGTTCTTCTGTCGGGAGGCAATTCGTCCATTTACATCTACAAAGGTTTTGGTGATTTGGAATTACTTGCCGATACCAGGGATGATTCTCTTGGGGAAGCATTTGATAAGGTCAGTGCGATTTTGGGTTTACCTTACCCAGGTGGTCCCATCATTGAAAAAATGGCATCTTCCTATGAAATACCCAAAGGGGAAAAAAGCCCCTTTCCAAAATTATTAAAGGAAGACACACAAGATACAATTCGATTTTCCTACAGTGGTTTAAAAACAGCAGTGTTGTATTACATAAAGTCTTTCACAGAAACACCACCCATTGGAAAAATTGCATATTACTTTCAAAAAACAGCCTTTGAGCTCGTAGTACGAAATATAACAAAGGCGATCGAAAAAACCCAAATCAAAACCGTTGTTGCAGCTGGGGGAGTGCTTGCGAATGAAACACTTAGGTCTACCCTCCAAAAAGAAGCCAAAAATCGATCTTTTCAATTGTATTACCCCCAAAAAAAAATTTACTGCACGGATAACGGAGCGATGGTGGCATGTCTTGGATACCATCTTTGGAAAGAAAAAAAATTTGTAGGACTCGATTTTAAAGTCAGTCCAAAACGAAACTTTGAACAAATACTATGAAACTAAAATTAACTTGGATCCCCAATACCTTAACCCTCGGAAACCTGACTTTAGGTTTTGTTTCCATGTTACTTGTCTCTGAGACAAACCCAAGCCAACCAAATTCACATGAATTGTATTCCCTAGCAGGTGTGTTTATCATCTTAGCTGCGTTATTTGATGGTTTTGATGGAATGGCTGCGAGAGCTCTCAATTGTACGAGTGAACTCGGTGCTGATTTAGATAGCCTTGCAGACCTTACCACTTTCGGAATTGCACCCGGATTTTTAGCGTATAAAATGTTCTTTTTTGATATCAAACTCGATATCTTTGATAAACCAGATTATTTACCACTCGGAATGTTCATTGCGGCTTTGTATCCTATTTGTGCTGCTTACCGATTGGCAAGGTTCAATGTTGCACATGATCCAAAGTCGTTTAATGGACTGCCTTCTCCTGTGGCTGGTGTTGTGATTGGAATCTTTCCCCTTGTTTTTTCTGTATCCCAAGTGCCGTTATGGACTGCTGTCACCTTTTTTGTGATCACAGCATTACTTATGGTTTCCACGTTACGCTACAGCAAACCCCAGGTGGCAATGCGTGGACTCTTTTCTTGGAAAAAATTAGGCATCAGCCTTTTTGGTTTGGGACTCATTTTGTTTGCGATTGGATTTTACCGATGGCCCTATGTGATGTATGGTGCAGTTGGTTTTTATGTGTTTTCGGGGATTGTGTCCTTTCTTATCCAAACCATCCAAGACTACCGAGTGTAATTCATTCAACTTGGAAAATTTCTAATAAATTTGCGACACTAAAAATGGTTCTGATTTCACTCGAGAGATGGACCATTTTTACTTTTTTGTTTTTTTCTTTTGTCCAACTATAGGTGTGAAGTAGGATTCCAATTCCCGACGAATCCAAATACGTCAAATGTTGGAAATCGAAAACCAGTTCTGTGACCGAATCTGAATCGATCAATTCCTTAATTTCCAATTTTAATTTGGGTGTGTCCCTTAACGATAAGGAACCATTCAAATCGATGATGGCTTTTGAATTCTCATGTTTGATTTCATACTGAAACATAACTTCAGTTAAGACAACATCTGAAAGGGGAAATACAATCAAAAAACGTTTGATTTTTCCAAAAAGGACTCTAGAAAAAGAGCAATGAAAATTAAGTTTTGGGGTGTTCGAGGTTCCATAGGTTCACCCATCCGGCCAGAAAACGTAAAACATAAAATCGAAAAAATTCTCTCTTTGGCAAGTCCAACCGACATCCAAAACGAACAAAGTATTCATAGTTTTTTAAATTCTCTTAGTTTTTCCTCATCATCAACTTACGGTGGTAATACGACTTGTGTTGAAATCCGTGACAAAGAGGGAACTCTCATCATCATCGATGGTGGTACGGGTTTACGCGAACTTGGAAACCAAATGATGTCATCTCAATTTGGAAAGGGTGCTGGGCACGCTTATTGGGTTCTCACTCATACACATTGGGACCATATCCAAGGCATACCTTTTTTTATACCTTTGTTTTTGCCGGGAAATCATTTTGAGTTCATTTCGTCCATGAATGATGCAGAAAATAGGTTGGAACACCAATTTGTATTCACACATTTTCCTGTTTCCTTCGATCATTATGCTGCTAAAAAAACCTTTCAATTCATTGATGAAGGAGAGGTTGTTTCTCTTGGCCCAAACATCCAAGCGTTTAGCAAAGCAGTGCGCCACCCTGGAGGGAGTTTTTCTTACCGGTTTACAGAAGATGGGAAATCGATCATCTTTGCATCCGATGCTGAGTTTAACTTAGAAGAAATGGAAAACATCGATACTTACATCGATTATTTCCGCGATGCTGATGTTTTGGTTTTTGATACACAATATACGTTTGAAGAATCATTACAAAAAATTGATTGGGGTCATAGTTCCGCTTCCATTGCCACAGACATTGCTCTCAGGGCAAAAGTAAAAAAACTGGTGATGTTCCATCATGATCCTTCTTACGATGATGAGAAATTAGATTTGGTATACTTACGTGCGTTAAAGTATAAAGAGATGTTTGATCCACATGGAAAATTAGAAATCATTATGGCTTATGAAGGTTTGGAAATAGAGGTATAAAATGGCAAAAAAAAATTACATCATTGGGATTGATGCGGGGACAACTGGGATTCGAACATTTTGTTTTAATGACAAAGGGAAAGTGATTTCGTCTGCCTACCAAGAATTCAAACAATACTATCCTAAACCAGGTTGGGTGGAACATGACCCGGAAGAGATCTGGCAAAAAACACAAAAACTCATCGCCCTTGCGATCAAAAACGGAAAACTAAATCCCAAAGATGCGATTGCCATTGGTATCACAAACCAAAGAGAAACATCTGTTGTTTGGGATAAAAAAACTGGAAAACCAGTTTATAATGCAATCGTATGGCAATGCCGTCGGACATCGGATATCTGTAAGGATTTAAAAAAACAAAGTCTAGAATCCAACTTTCGTAACAAAACAGGACTTGTACTTGATGCTTATTTCTCTGGAACCAAAATCCAATGGATCCTCGACAATGTCAAAGGAGCGAGAGAGAGGGCCGAACGAGGAGACCTTTTATTTGGAACCATCGATACTTGGTTATTGTACAAACTCACTGGTCACAAAGAACACAAAACCGATCATACAAATGCATCCCGAACTTTACTCTTCAATATCCAAACCAAGGAATGGGACGAAGAACTTTGTAAGATCCTAAAAGTTCCCATGTCAATGTTACCCAAGGCATACAATTCCAAAAATCTATTTGGGTTTACTTCCAATGTTAAATCCATCCCAGATGGAATTCCCATCTCTTCCCTTGTGGGTGACCAACAAGGTGCACTTTTTGGGCAACTCTGCACAGAACCTGGGGAAGCTAAAAACACTTACGGTACAGGTTGTTTTTTACTCTTCAATGTGGGGGATGAATTCCGGATTTCAAACCAAGGTCTCATCACCACACTAGCTCTTGGTCCTGAAGGGAAAACTGTCTATTGTTTAGAGGGATCCGTTTTTATCGGAGGAGCAGTTGTTCAGTTCCTAAGGGACAATTTAGAATTTTTTAAATACTCCAAGGATTCCGAAAAATTGGTGAAGTCCATTAAAACAAAAGATGATGTAGTTTTTGTCCCTGCCTTTGCAGGACTTGGTGCCCCGCATTGGGACCAAGAAGCACGCGGAGCCATCTTTGGACTCTCTCGTGACACTACACCTGCTCAGATCACAAGGGCTGCTCTCAAAGCCATTGCATTGCAATCCTATGAACTGGCCAATGCGATGGAAAAGGAAACAGGAAAACCATTGAAGTTTTTACGTGTGGATGGTGGGGCAACTTCGAATGCATGGCTGATGCAATTCCAAGCAGACATCTTAGGAACAAAAGTGATACGACCACAAAACGTGGATACGACGGTACTTGGTGCAGCCTATTTAGCTGGTCTTGAACGAGGGTTTTTCAAATCAGTAGCCCACCTACGGAAAGAAGAAACCAAAACCACTCAGTTCACACCCAAAATGAAAGATGCAGAACGAAAAGAAGAAATTGATAAATGGAATTCTGCAATTGCTAGGGTGAAAACAGGAAACTAATCAGTAATCAAACCATAACAGTGAAAATTCAAAACATTGTTTTGGTTTGGTGATCCCTGATCCTATCAGGAATAAACCTGTTTCATAATAAGGAATCTCAAGGATGAGGTCCTTTGGCAATCGATGGAATTCCTTCGTTTCGATTTCTTTTCGTGTGATGAAAAAATCAAATCGCATGGTATCAATCCATTCTTTGGTTTTGAAAAATAGTTTGGTTTTTGTTTTTCCATAAAATTCTAAAAACTCACCATTTACACAAAAATCAAATCGTTTGGAATCCTCAAACAGGATCGTTTCTTTTCCAATCTCTTCTCCTTCTTCTCGGTAAGTGAAGATGGTTCCTTCTTCATAATACAAATTCCTTGCAAATCGTTTGTAAAGTTCTGATTCGATGATGGAAATTAAATCTTCACCTTCTGGTGGTTTGAGTTTTGGTGCGGATTCAATTTGTTTCATTTTGTTTTTGGAAATCGATTTTCGAATCACTCCTAAAACAGGTGGGGAAAGTTTGGGTAAAATATAATGGAAATACCTTTCATCGTGTGTGCGTAGTATCTCTTGTAAAAAGGGACCATGGATGAGGGGAATGAGCTCGACCGTAAACATTTGTTTGTTTAAAAAAAATGCAAAATCTGTTTCAAACCGAAAGAGGTTCGTTACAATTTTTAATTCTTCTTCTTTGGTGCCCGAATAAAGGATCGCAACCAAACGATTGAGGTAGAGTTTACTTTTTTTGTCCATATACAAGGAATCAATTTCCTTTAGCACCATGGATTCATTAAATTCTGGGTTTACGATGTCACGAAGAGATAGGTATTTTGTTTGGTTAAACTTGTCTCGTTTACTTCGTACCAACTCCGATTTGGTTTGTTTCATTCCACCAATCGTACGTTTGGTGGGTAAAAACCCTGGTTTTGTTTTTTGGAAAAAATCAGATTTTTGGTCGGGACTATTGTAGTAGGGTGGAGTAGAGACAGCTATCCTTTCAAAGGTTTGGCGGGCATAGTGAAGTTTGTATAAAAACCGTGGGAATACAATAGGATCAGTGGATACGGAAGGGAGTGATGGTATTTTTTTAATTGGAATTGGATAAAAGGGATCTGGGGAGGTCACAAAACGAGCAACCGAATCCAAATCGGCTAGATAAAAATGGTAATTGTAACCTTGGTGGTAAATCAAACAGGAGGGGATTTTTTTAATTTCTTTTGGATACGAATGCGAAAGTGTTCCCAGTTGTAATCTTTTTTCAAAATTTCCAATTCCTGATCCACGCCAAAACGCATAAAGTCAAAGATCTCTTCGTGTTCCATTCCAACTACAATCGAAAGGTCTTGGATTACCCTTTGCAAACGCCTTGCATCTCTATCACTTAAGGAAAATGTTTCTAAGAGTCTTTGTTCAAATTCTGTGAGTTGGATCAAAATTTTCCTAAAACGCAGCCACAAGGATGGTTTCGATTTCATTTTTCGGAAGTTCTCTTGGAAGACAATCAAGAAATGAATACGTTGCAGCTAGTGTCGCAATCCCAGGTAAGTCGATTTTTTTCACTTCATACTCAGAGAGACGTTGTGGTATCCGTAACTCTAGATAAATTTTTCGGATCCCTTCCACCGCTTTGATCGCAGCTTCAATCACGGAGATATTCGTCACATCTTCATCAAGGGCTCTTGCGATCATTACATACTTACCTGCAGAAGAAGTTAGGTTGTATTCCATGACGTGTGGGAGTAGAATCGACATACTTTGAAAGATATCTAAATTGGTAACAGTAGTGACTGCCAAAGAAAGTGCATAACACAAACCGAGGCTACTTGTGGATTGAGCAATCCCTGCAAGTAAACTTGCCGCATAAATGGAGTTTTTCGGTCCTAAGTTTCTTGGTTCTCGAATGGCAGGAACAATGTTTTTAGAAATGAGTTCGATCGAACGTAACGCAGTGGAAGAAGTGATTTCATTTGCATACTTCGATAGAATGCTATCCACAGCTGCTGATAAAATGGAGATTCCAGTTTTTGCCGTCTCCGAACTTGACATACCAGCTCCAATTTTGGGATCAGAAACAATGAGTTCTGGAAAAGCCCATTCATGAGCGAAGTATTTTCTGTTTTTGTCTTTGTCGTCTACAATGGAAAAAAATGGAGAACATTCATTGCCGAGTAGGGGTTTTGTAGGAACTACGACAAGAGGTAAGCCCTTTTTTTTAGGTTGTTTTCTTCCGACGAGTAGTTCTTCCGCAAACAAGTCGTTTGTCGCGAGTAGAGATGCCGCTTTACCTGCGTTCATCGATTCAAAGGAACCATAAGCCACAACACAATCAGCATTGGAGATTCGTAAAAAATGAGCACAAGTATCTAAGTCTTTGAAATGAACACGGTCAACAATGTCATCATAAATGATCACACCTTCTGCATGTTTTTCTAAACTTGATTTGATGATGGAAAGTTCTTCTGAGTTTTCTAACTCTTTTTGTGTAGTGATGAGTACAACTCTTGATCCAATGTTTTTGACAAAGGAACCGAGTTTATAACCACAATCGATTTCGAAATGTATTTTTGGTGGGAATTGAAAATTGATCCATTCGGGGAGAACTGGCATAATGATCCCCTAACTATGAATAAGCGAAGCGTGAGAAATCCTCGGAGAGGACAATAAAAAAGGATCCCTCACCACCTGTCCTTTTTACTGTTGTCCGAGGAAAGACGTTGCAATTTGGTCGGAAATTTTATCTAACATCTCTGGTGAAAGAGTGTCATAATCTCCGTTTTTCAATCGTTCTTTGATCGCTTTGATTTTTTCAGTGCGATCCTCTTCTGGAGGAGCTTGAACAATTTGTTTTGCAATTTGTTTTACTTCTGCTTGGAGTTTTGCTTCCGAAGCAATTTTTTTAGCCGCATCGGAGATCGAAATTGTATCTACCGGTGTTTGGGATTCCGTTTCCTTTGGCCCTTGTGGTTTTTTTGGTTCGTAACCGTAACCACCAACTCGACCTACTTTATCGATGTTCATATATTTAGTCCTCTTCCTACATCACATATCGGAGGAATCTGAATTTCCCTTAAGTGATTTTTTTCGATGGTTTAAGAGAAATACAAATTCTCCCTTCGCATTGGGCGGTTTTTCTGCCAATTCCCTAGGATTTGCATAATAAAGTACCTCTTCGAAGGCCTTTGTCAACTCCCTTCCCACAAGCACCTCTGTTTCAGGGTACAATTCCTCGAGGAGAGGATACAACCTTGGGAGTTTGTGGACAGATTCATAGAAGACGATCAGTCCTTCGATTTCCTTTGCCTTCTCTAATTCTCGGCGTTTTTTACTCGGTTTTTCAGAGAGAAATCCTAAAAAATAAGTAGGATTCACTTGGAACCCAGAAACTGAAAGTAATGCGGTTAAGGCGGATGCGCCTGGGACGGGGATGATGGGAATTCCATTTTCCCTGGCGGTTCGGACCATTTGGCTCCCTGGATCGGATACACCAGGGGTTCCTGCATCGGAAACAAGAGCCATGGATTTTCCTTTTTTCAATTGGTCGAGGACATTGGCGTAAGGGGATTCGGAATGGTCTTTGTAAAGGGCAAGGACTGGAGTCATAATCCCAAGTTTGTGGAAGAGAGATTTGGTTTCCTTTGTGGATTCACAAAGCACAAGTTCCACTTCTTTTAAAATTTCAATGGCACGGAGGGTGATGTCTCCCATATTCCCAATGGGAGTTGCCACTACATATAAATTTCCGGATTCGCGTTTATGGGCCAACGTATTGGCACCCAGGAGGAGATTGTCCCGCAGGACAAGTACAACCCAATTCATTATTCCCCTTGGTGCAAGGGTTACAGGCAGTTCCTAATGCACAAGAAGATGGAGTCGTACAAGCAGGGTTGGAACAAGTAGTGGTATTACAACCTACACCAACAGAACAAAGAGTTTGGATGTCATTCACTCGGTTGGGAATGGCACAAGTGCTCACTGCAGCTGATGGGTTGGAAATGAGTCCTCCTGTCAGCATGGCACGTATGGTGAAGTTGTAGATTTGGCATTTTTGGAAAAATTCAGTACCAGGAGGTGGCACGGCAAACCGAATCCGTTTGACCATGATCCGACTCGAAGAAGTCGATGCTTCATATGGCAAATGGGGGAAACTAGGTTGAACCCCATCTTCTAACCATTCTCCTTGAACAGTTTGGATGATCCCAGGGAATGCGGTTGTCACATACAAATTATAGCCAACAAACTGTGGTTCTCTGTTTGTTACATAGTATTTCAGAATGTATTCAGGTCTTGGGTCAGCATTATAATTGAGAATATCCGTTTGGAAGTCGTTTGTGATGTTACTATTCACTGCGACTACGGAAAGGAGTTGGGGGACATTGGGTGGCACCAAAAATACAAATGGGGCTACCGGGGTGTCTGTGTTCACTCCACAATGAAAAAAAGAGAGAAAAGATACGCAGATATAGTAAATTGGATGTAAAGAGGGAAAACGCATTCTATTTCTCGTTTCCCTTCCAAGTTTTCAGGAATTCAATCTATGGGAATCCAAAAAAAATTACTGTTTGTCTCCATTTCCCTCATTGGGCTTTTTTTTCTCATCCTCCTTATGCTCGGTGGTGAGGATGAAGATGAGATCCGTCGTAAAAAAGAAAGAAGTTCGCAGGCCCTAGCTTTATTTGGTGGTGGTTCGAACAACCCCAAAGGCACAAACCGACTCGGGGTTCGTGGGGAAGAAGCAGGTTCCATCTTCGATTCCGACTATTACAATGCAGGTGGGATGCGGTATGAAGACGACCCTAACATTGCGGCGGGGGAATCAGGTGAAATTCCGATTAACCCACAAACAGGAAAACCTTACCCTCCCGAGGCAATGCAAGCCTTTGAGGAATTAAGAGAACAATTTCCAGACAATGACCTCATTCCAAAACGAATGACTGCAGAAGAAAAGAAAAAACAATCCGAGTTCAATCAAAAACTCACTCGAGCCACAAACTCTGTGTTTGGTGGCAATGCCAATGCTTCTGATTTAACAACGTATTACAGTCATGTTCGAAAACAAGGAAAGGATCGACTTGAAATCATTAATTATCTCATCGAATCACAAGGTGGGGATGATCCTGAAATGGACAAAAAGTTCCAAGAAATCTTAAAAAACATCCAATTCCAAAACGAACAAATCGAAAAAGAAGCAGCGAGTGCTTATGCAAAAGCAGGACTTCCACCACCTAATTAAGTTTCGTTTGAAAGGATTGGATACCGGTAACTGGATTTAGGATCTAGTCCATACTCATCCAAATGGAAAGAGGGAGGTAACCTTTCTCTTTTCCATTGCGAAATCCCAAATAGTTTTTTGAATTTTTGGACATAACCGAATAAATTGTTATCTCGTTCCCAAGGGAATTCTCTCTTTAAACCTTCCCAAACATTGGATTCGTCCATTCCCAAATACACCAATTGTCGTTCAATGGAATTGAGGATGGGATAAGGCATGAGATCTTTTTCATCTTCCTGGTGTTCGGCGAGAGGTTTCAGTTCCGCTGTTGGTTTTGTATTGCGTAACATCTGAATGGAATGTTTCGGAGTGATGTATCGATTGTTTCCCTTTTGGATATCATCTAACCAATCGAGTAAAAATTCCTTACTTACACCTGCAAGTGGGGCAATGGAACCTGAAGAATCTCCATCCATTGTTGTGTAACCAACAGCAGCTTCACTTCTATTTCCTGTGGAGAGAAGGAGATGTCCATTTAAGTTTGCAAGTAACCAAATGAGAGGAGAACGAACCCTTGCTTGGATGTTTTGTAAGGCTAAGTCATGTTCGCTCCAATTCAGTTTGGTTCCTTTTACCGATTCGATGATGGAAACGGAACTGGAAACCATTTCATCAATGGATATGGAATGGTATTCACATCCCAATTCTGCACTTAAGGTTTTTGCGATTTCTTCTGTGATGGGTGAATTATTTTTTGTTTTTTGGTACAAAGTAACTAGGAGATTTTTTTCTACTAATCCAAGTTTGGTGAAAATGGATTCACCATTTTCTACTTTGGCAATCGATACCATCGTGGAGACAAGTAAGGCACAGGTTGCACTATCAGCTCCGCCAGAAAGGGAGAGGGTATACCCTTTTGTTTTGGATTTTCGCAAATAATCAAATAACCCAAGGCAAACTGCTTTTGTGAATTCTTCAAACGGGCTTAAGGATTCTGTCGAAACCAGATCCGCTAACTTCTCTTCCCCACGTTTGTCTAAAATTTGGAAGTTCACCCGGGATTCTTTTTCAAGTTGTCCATTTGGTTTTAAGATGATTGTGGTGAGTTCGTCTCCATTGGGATTGGGACTTGGTTCTCGTAAATTCCTCGCCTTGGATGCTTTGATATCATTCGGGTCGAAAGAAACACTTGTGATGGCAACAGGAGTGAAGTGTAATCTCGGTCCTTCTTTTAAGAGGGAACCACAAGAGGAAAAGAATGTCCCCCCTTCAAAGATGATCCTTCCCGATTCATTTCCACAGAGGTTGGTAAATACTTGTAAATTGTTTTGGTTACGGCTTGTTTCTTTAAAAATTTGCCTACGCGTATTTTGTTTACCCATCGCAAAATGGGAAGCACCTGGTGAAAGGATGACATCTACACCAGATAAATTATAAAACATAGATGGTTTGAGTGTTGACCAACTGTCTTCACAAATTTCAATCGCGAACGTGAAGTTTTTCATGGAAAACAAAAAATGACCAAACGGTATTTCTGCATTCCCAATTGTTATTTGTTTGTTTGTAAAAGATTGAGGTGAGTGGAACCAACGTCGTTCATAGTGTACGCCTGTATTTGCTAAATTGAATTTTGGTACAAGGGCCTGGATTTTGCCATCGTACAAAACTGCCATACAATTGTATAAAAAGGAATCTACAAAAACAGGAAGGCCCACCACTACCACTTGTCTCGGCGAAATGGTTTTGATTTTATTTACAACATCAATTGATTTTTCCCAAAGACTTGGGCGGTAAAACGCATCTTCACAACCATAACCTGAAATACAAAGTTCTGGAAACAGGATGAGATCGGCATCTTCTGATTCTTTGTTTTGGATGGCAGAAACGATACTTTCAAAATTGCCTAAAAAATCAAGTGGGGTTGTATTGAGTGAAACAGCGGCAATTTTAGATTTTGTCATACGGAAAAACTCGGTTATAAATCTTTTCCGATGCACCTCTATTTTCTACAACAAAGTTTCGATTGATACTTCCCATCTTTTCCCTAAGTACGCTGTTTTTTGTCAGTTCATAAAAATGGGAACCAAAATCTGCATCTGAAACCGTTTTGAAAAGACCACCTAATTCTTGCATAACGAGTGCTTCTGGTGCGTTTTGGATCCTTGGCCCTGTGATGATGGGAAGGCCCAAGGCAGCAGGTTCAATGGTATTGTGGATTCGGTTGTGAAATCCTCCACCAACGTAAGCAAAACTTGCATATCGATACGCAAACGCAAGTATCCCCAAAAGATCAAAAAGTAAAAATTTAGGAAGTGGTTCATTTTCTTTTAATTCAGAAAAAATGGTGACTGACCCATAACGTTGCAGTTTAGCTTTCCATTCTAACATCCGTTTGGATTCCCATTGGTGTGGGAATATCCAATAGGAATGATTGTCTTTATGTGTTTCTAAATAGTTTAAAAAATATGACTCACAGATTGGATATGTGGAACCAAGGATCACTGGTTTATTTGTGATAAGATACTCTTTTTGTTTTTGCACAAAGTTTGTAAACATTGGATTTGGAGATTTTGTTTCCAATTTATTCCAAACCGATTCAAACCTAGTGTCTCCTAAAACTAAAAAGTCAGAATTTGATGAGACCAAACCTTCAAATTCTTTTGCCATCAATTGGTGGCTTGGATAAATTCCAGAGAGGTATTGGAAGGAAGATTTGGTGAGAAGGCGAACCAAAGGATTTTTCCTGGAAGACTGGGATGATAGGCTTGCACAACAAAGGTAGGATTTTGTTCCAAACAGGTTTGCTTTTTTTAAAAGATTGGGCCATGTATCCCAAGCCATGATGAATAAAAATTTCGGTCGAAATTGTTTGAAGATTTTGTCATAAGCAAACGGTAAATCAAAAGGCAAATAAAAGTAACAGTTTGCCAATGGGTCCGTAAAAGCAGATTCTTTTACGGAAGAGGAAAACACGGATTGGATGATAAACACATCAGGCCGATGCCGGCGTATGGTTTCTGCTAATGCTTTTGCTTGGTCAAGTTCACCTACACTTGCTGAATGAAACCAAATTACAGTTTTACCATTGGGTTGATTTTTGTACAAAGTTTCCAAAGAACGTTTCCGTTTGGAAATCTCAGTTCGGATTTTTTTTGAGAAGAGGGAAACGAATTTTAATAAGATCCAAATTTTGAATAATAGAATGTTGTAAAAAAAATAAACCATTTAGCGTTTGTTACCCCAAGTATCATTCACTTCCGAACCTGGATAACTAAAAGTACGTTTATCAATCACAAAACAAAGATTATCAAAATACAAATGGAACTCACCTTTTTTTTGAGAAGCCAAACTTTTTAATCGGAAAGAAGCAAACGAGATAGGAAACGACATCGATTGGATGAGCCTCGTATTTTCTTTTGGCAAAGTGATTTTAAATTCAAGCCTTCGCCAACCTACAAAATTGAGAGTTCCCAAATCAAAATACAAATCCTTTGATTTTTTTTGTGAAAGGCCCATACTCAAATTGATATGATGACCTTCTGAATACACCCAAAGGATCCCTTGGATGGGCATCCCTAATGGGAGTAGGACTGGTTCTTTGGGTCTGATTTCCCAATGATCAAGTCTTGGGTTTTCTACATAACTTTGTAATAGGAAACTGGTTTGGTTTTGTAAGTTGGGATAACCTGATTCTTTTAGTAATTTTGTTTCTTCTAAAAACGCATCTGATTTGGCAACGGAGGCGGCAAATTGTGTTTCAGCCAAAAAGGAATCCACACGGTAAAAATCCCATGGCCTTTCACCTTCAAAGTCTTCGACAAGGTAGAGTAGGTAATGAGTGTCCATTGCCAAAGCTGATTTTAAAATCTGGACGCGGCCAAGTTCGTCTGGGTCATGGGGTCTCGGAAGAGACAGAAGACTGACAAAACTCAGTAAGAAACCTAGAAAGAATGTGATTTTTTTTATGATCTGCATGATTTCTCACTTTTCGAAAGCGCAAAAACGTGTACTCTATCCGTATCAAAGGAAAGGAATCCGCACGTCATGGGCCGCCGCGACAATTTGAAAATACTCACAACTGCCATTCTAGTGGTCCTACTTCT
Organism: Leptospira paudalimensis; assembly: GCF_026151345.1. NCBI lineage: Bacteria > Pseudomonadati > Spirochaetota > Leptospiria > Leptospirales > Leptospiraceae > Leptospira > Leptospira paudalimensis. The sequence continues at coordinate 2,145,286 of NZ_JAMQPR010000001.1, read as the reverse complement.
TTCATCGTTCATTTTCGCATTTATCTATAGGAATGAAATTTACCAAAAGCTCCAAACCATCGGAAAAAACAAAGAAGTTGAGATGGTGGACCGAGAAATCTCCAAAGCACCCGATTCCATGACTCCTCCGAAGGATCTTATGGACGAGTCGAATGCGAGAGAAACGAGTGAAGACCGGTCGAAACTCCCTGACCTTCCTAGTTTGGAAGATATGGAACCAGATTCGGAAAGGCCTAGGTCAGTCTCTGTTGCAAACGGTGCCAAAACAAGAGAAACAAAAGACAGTGGTTCTCGGTTACAAGAAAAACTAGACCAAGTCGAAGAACAAATTTCTCCCAAAGAAACCAAAGAATCACCAAAGCCAAAAACAAAGGAAGTTGTGAAAAAACAATCTTTGGATGAAACAACACAAGTCACTTCCAAAAACAAAGAAGAGTTGAGTTCGGAACCTAAAACAACGGTTGAAAAATCAAAACAAGGAAAACTTGTCAAAGAAACTTCCACTGTTAGTCCAAAGTCGAAACGTAAAAAAACAAATTCCAAACTCAGTCATAAATCACAATCCACAACTTACAAAGAAACGAGTGTGAGTAAAAAGACATCATCCAAACAATCTGGGAATTCGTCTTCCTTAGAAGTGCGGATGAAAGAAGTGGAACAAAAACTAAACTCTTCCAATGATCGAAATGAAAAACGATTTTTGGAGATTGAACGTAGAATCGATTCCTTAGAAAAAGCTTTAGCTAAGTAATCGTGTCAGATTACATCTCAGTTTACCAGTCCATCCAAAACGAAATGAATTCCCTTTCCAAAGGGAATCCTCCAACTCTCATCGCAGTTTCCAAAACCAAACCCTATGAAGTGGTGAAGGAAGCTTACCTCCAAGGGATTCGAGAATTTGGAGAAAATTACATCCCAGAAGCCATTGATAAGTTCACTCGATTGAGAGAGGAATTTCCAGAGTCAGAATCAAGTGTACATGTCCATCACATTGGACCGGTCCAATCTGGAACCTTACGTAAGTTATTTGGTATTTTTTCTTATACACATGGTGTGGGATCTTTTTCTAGCCTTGGTGAACTTTTAAAACGAGCTGAAAAAGAAAAAAAGAAAATACGTTATTTTTTACAAACAAACCTGACGAATGAACATAGCAAACATGGTTTTAGTTTAGAAACGATTCTAACAAACAAAGATGAGTTAAACAAATACCAGAACGAGTATTGTATTTGGGAAGGGTTTATGGGAATGGGACCTTCTTCGGGAGATCCCATTCAAACAAAAGAGGTTTTTACAAAATTGGCTCAGTTCCGTGAAGAACATTTTCCAGAACAAAAACTTTCGATGGGTATGAGTGGGGATTATGTGTTAGCAGTGGAACTTGGATCAAACTTTGTTCGGATTGGATCAAAAATATTTGGAGAAAGGGATTATGGCATACACTCCGTTTAAAACAGTTGGGATGGTTGGACTTGGGAAAATGGGAGGGGCCATTGCCAAAGCACTTGTGGCCCAAGGTACAAAACTTTTCGCGTTTGATCCCAACCTAAAACAATCTCCTATCGAAGGTGTTAGTTTGGTTTCTACCTTGGATGCATTAGAAAAGGAAGCTGGTTTGTTTGTGATCGCAGTGAAACCAAATCTTGTGGAACCTGTCCTTGGAGAATTTACGAAACCGGCGATTTTTGTTTCCATTGCAGCTGGTATTTCCTATGGACAGTTGGTGAATGCCGCTCCAATGGGATCCACCTGCGTAAGAGTGATGCCGAATTTACCACTCGTGTCCAATCGAGGTGCGATGGGGTATTATTGTGAGGACGAAGCTGTGTCCCATACCGAACGACTTTTTTATGGGATGGGGGAAACAATCCGTATTGGTAAGGAATCCCTGATGGATGCGGTCACTGGATTGTCAGGGTCTGGTCCTGCCTATGTGCTCACGTTTTTACAAGCGATGGCTGAAGCAGGGTTACAAGAAGGGCTAAGTTATGAGGAATCCTTAGGTCTTGCGATGGAGACAATGGAAGGAACTCTTGTGTATTTCCGTGAGTTACGTTCCAAAGACCACACCCTCCATCCAATGGAAGTGCGCAATTGGGTGACTTCCCCTGGTGGGACTACCATTCATGGACTGGATGCTTTGGAACGAGGCGGTTTTTCTACCGCAGTTCGGGATGCTGTTCGGAGAGCAACAGAGAGAAGTAAAGAATTGGGAAAGGGATAATAACGGTTGCGCGGACAGGATTCGAACCTGTGGCCTTTGGGTTATGAGCCCAACGAGCTACCAGCTGCTCCACCGCGCGGTATACGACCATTATTTTTAAGATTCGTTTATTGTCAACAAAATGAATACAGAAACTTTCCTTTTTACTACCCGACTGAAATTTATCGATTTCCGCATAAATCTTACTTTACAGGTGTCAAATAGAACGAATGATTCCTATCTTATATAGAATTCTGGCGGTGCGTTTTGTCTTTTAAAGAAAACACTGATATCGTTTTTGAGCATTACGAAAAAAAAATCTACGACCAAAAACAACTACTGGAAATCTCCCGTGCATTAAATTCCACGTTAGACTATAAGTATTTAATTGATGCAATTCTTAACATCTGTTTGGCGCAGTTGCAGACCCTGCATGCTGCCATGTACCTTGAGCCAGAAATTGACCTAGGAATTTTTAAATTAGAACCCCAATCCATCAAAGGATTTGAGTTAAGCCCAGACGAACAAAACTACGAAATCAAAATCGATAGCCCACTCATCCATTATTTTGAAGAAAAACCGAAGGCCATCACAATGGACCAAATCCTACAAATGGAAGTCCTAAACAAAATTCCTGATATCGTGTACCTTCGCAAAATGGGAGCAGAAATCCTTGTCCCTCTCAATGCAAAAGGTAAGGTCAATGGATTACTTGTCCTTGGGGACAAGATGACTTCCGAAGAATTTTTGGAAGATGAAAAAGAATTTATGACAACACTTGCCAACCTTGCAGGGATTGCCGTGGACAATGCAAGACTCTATGAACTTGCCACAGTGGATATGATGACGGGTTTAAAAATCCATCACTACTTCCAAACCAAACTCAAAGAAGAAATGGAACGTTGCCGTAAAAAAGGTACCAAATTATCGCTTTTATTTACCGATGTGGACAAATTCAAAACGTTCAATGATACCTATGGCCACCAAGCCGGGGATGTTGTCCTCATCGAAGTGGCAAAACAACTCATTGGGAAGGCACAGCGCCACCATATCCCTGCGCGGTATGGCGGGGAAGAGTTTTGCCTTGTGATGCCTGGTGCCACAGAAGAGGAAGCGATTGCCAAAGGCGAAGAGATCCGTAAAGCAGTGGAAGAGATGGTGGTCAAAAATCCAAATGATGGTTCTGACTTAAAAGTCACACTTTCCGTTGGAGTTTCTAGTTTTCGTGCGACTGACAGAAACAATAAAGACCTCATTGAACGTGCGGACAAAGCCCTGTACCAAGCTAAACATTCTGGTCGAAACCGCACAATTTGTTATAAAGATTAGGAAAATAGCCGATGGGTAGAGTATGGCAGAACCTGCATACCTACTCAAAGACCTTTCTCCTTCTGTTCCTTCAGATGTGTACGAATCCATCCGTAACCGTGCCCTCGGGTTGTCTTCCTTCAATTTCCAACCTTACTCTTGTTTCATTGAATACAAAACAAAAGATGCAAACACAGGGATTGAATATAGAGATTGTACGGTAGATTATTCCAGATGCCCACATTCTCGTTGTATCAAAAAATTGGTTTAGTCTCTCTTAGCATCTGTTTGTGGGTGTGTCTGCCAACCCCCACAAAAAAAGAATTCAAAACATCAGAAACGATTCCTTCTCCTTTTCGTTTTCCTCGAAGCCTTCCTCCGCATACCAAAATACAAGTGTTAGATACTGGGATTTCCCTTTTACTCCTTGGGTTCCAATCAGGGAATGAAACCTTTTCTTTTTTATGGGATACAGGTTCTAATATCAGTTTTTATGAAGGATCAGATTCTGCCATTTCCAAAGAATTCCAAATTGGTGGACAAGTTGTGACGATCCGAAGGGGAGAGGGGATTTTACCCAAAGGTATCCAAGGACTTGTGGGCCTTGATTTTTTCCGAGGGACTTGTATCTTTTGGGACCAAAGGGAATTGTATTGGTTTTCGGAAAATTCACCTTTTTGTGTCCACCCTGATGCATACCTCGGCACCCAATTGAAAATCCTTGTGACCAAACAGAAAGGAGAACATACATTTGTATCCTTTGAATACCCAAAATCCTTCCAATCCTTTGCCCACATCGATACAGGTGCTTCTCTTAGTCTCTTACCAAAAGGAGGGGACGATGAGTTTTTAGGGGAAAGGAGGGTCTTTCGGCCAGGGAATTCCATTCTCATCATGAACCACTGGAGGTCCATGGAACCACTGACTCTCATTGCCAAATCAGGATTTCGGGAAGATTACCAGAACGTAGAGTTTCTCACAGGAATTTCACTTGAGAATTTCCATTTATCAGGGGACAAGGATAAGGAAGAGGGTTGGGTGATTGGGCTTGGTATTTTGAGGACTCGTCCTCTGTTTTGGGATTTTTCTCGGAACCGTATTGGGATCATCCACCAAGAGAACTAAGGTGAAAGAAAAAGAAAAAATCATAGTGGCGATGAGTGGTGGCGTAGACAGTGCTGTTGCAGCAGGCCTTCTCATGGAAGAAGGTTACGATGTCATTGGTGTCAATCTTAGGACTTGGGAATACGAAGCACCTGCTTGTGATACCACTAAAAAATCCTGTTGTTCCCCAGAAGACATTCGGGATGCCCGTGATGTAGGTCTTTCTTTAAACATTCCGTTTTACGTCATCAAAATGGAAAAGGTATTTGGAGAACGAGTGATCGATCGTTTTATCAGCGATTATAAAGATGGACGAACACCAAATCCTTGTGTAGAGTGTAACACCTTTGTGAAGTTTGGTGCTTTGTTTGAACAAGCCAAAAAATTAGGAATTGATAAAATCGCCACTGGCCATTATGCACGAGTGATTGAAGTGGATGGTAGGTATGCCATTCGGAATGCAGTTGATATGAAAAAAAACCAAACGTACTACCTGTACGGTTTGTCCCAAGAAAATATCAAAAATACAGTTTTCCCTTTAGGTGAGATGGACAAGGCACAAGTCCGAGAAATCGCCAAACGTATGGGGCTGCCCGTTGCCGAAAAACCAGAGTCACAAGAAATTTGTTTTATCCCAGAAAACGATTATAGGTCTTTCCTTAAAAAAAAGGGAATTCAGTTTACCCCAGGATTTTTTAAATTAGCTTCTGGCCAAATCATTGGCAAACACCAAGGAAAGGAAGGTTTCACCATTGGCCAAAGAAAAGGCCTTGGGATCGCTTGGAAAAATCCACTCTATGTTCTTTCCATTGAAGATGATGGAACTGTTATATTAGGAGAGGAAGAAGAAACTGTTTCTGAATCTTTTGTTTTAGAAGAAATCACCTACCAAGCATTAGAACCTCTGTCTCCAGGACAATCTCTTGAGATGAAGGTACAAATTCGGTATAGAAGTGCACCTGTTCATTGTAAGGTGACTTCACTTGGTGATACTTGGAAAGTTGAATTTTTAGAAGATGTAAAAAGTGTAACACCTGGTCAGTCCGCTACGTTTTATCCAACAAACGGAGATTATCTATATGCCGGTGGAATCATCCAAAAAGGTTCCATCACACGTAAAGTGAAATCAAACATTGAAGTTTCTAGGGAGAGTGTTCCCATTTGAAATCAGTTGAAGGAAAAACAATCCTCATTATCGGAGGAGGGTTGTTACAGGTTCCCATCATCCAAACAGCAAAAACAATGCGTTTGCATACAGTTGTTGCTGATATGAATCCCACTTCGATTGGATTCCAAATTGCTGACGAAACTATTCTCATGTCCACAAAGGATGTGGAGGGTATGGTACGTGAGGCTAAGAAATTTTCCCAAAAAACGACTATCCATGGTGTGATCACAGCAGGTACAGATGCAAGTATGACAGTGGCCGCTGTTGCCTCTGCTTTACAACTCCCTGGCATTCGATTTGTTGATGCAGAAGCTGCATCCAATAAAGTGAAGATGCGAAAACGCCTAAAAGAATTTGGGCTTCCCATCCCTCGTTTTGCACCTGTGTGGTCGATGCAGGACGCAAAAGATGCGTTAGATGAATTAACCTTTCCTCTTGTCATGAAACCAGCTGATAATATGGGAGCTCGTGGTGTGATTAAGGTCACAAACCGTGACGACTTACAAGTTGCCTTCCGTCATGCAAAACGGTTTTGCCCCACAGGTGAATTGATTTTAGAAGAATACATGGAAGGACCTGAACTCTCAGTTGATGCTTTAGCATTCCAAGGCCAAATCCATATGACAGGGATTGCCGATCGTATCATTGAAAGAGAACCATATTTTATCGAAGTAGGGCATAACATGCCTTCGGCGATGCCAAAAGATGTATTGGATGAAGTGGAACGAGTGATGGCAGGCGGGATGAGAGCACTTGGAATCCACTTGGGCGCTGGGAAAGGTGATATAAAAGTCACAAAACAAGGTGTAAAAATTGGAGAGATTGCCGCTAGGCTTTCTGGTGGTTTTATGTCAGCATTCACCTATCCTTTATCAACAGGGGTGAATCTAAATCGGGCCGCACTTCTCATCTCACTTGGAGAAACACCAGACAATTTAGAGCCAGTTGTCAATCGAGTGTCCATTGAAAGATCCTTGCTTTCCAAACCAGGAAAACTGATTTCCATACGTGGTGTAGAAGAAATCAAAAAAATTGAAGGTGTATCCGAAGTTTTTTTGCAATCCAAACCTGGAGATATTATTAAAGAACCGACAAATAACATTGATAAGTCGGGTCACGTGATCATTGTTTCTGATAGTTTAAAAGAAGCAGAACTCGTTTTTGAAAATGTAAAACAAACCATTGTTTTTGAGGTAGATGAACAATTTTCGATCACCGAAAAAGAAATGGGAGACCAAGCTCGGATTCGATTTGGAAAGGATATATGTTGGGTCTGTAAGGTTTGTGATGGGAAAAATTGTGCATCTGGGATACCTGGAATGGGTGGTGTTGGCCTTATGGAAACATTTCAGGATAATCATGAAGCTCTTTCTGAATTTAAAATCCTACCTGGTTACATTCGCGATCATGTAAGTCCAGACATTCATTCCAAATTTTTAGGTTTTGATTTAAAAACTCCGATTATGGCCGCACCGATGACTGGTGTGGGAACCAATATGAATTTTGTGATGACCGATGCAGATTATGCCTTAACTGTTGTTCGGTCCTTTGCACAAAATGGAAGCCTCGCTTGGCTTGGTGATGGTGCTTCTCCAGAAAAATACAAAATCATGTTAGAGGCACTTAAAAAAGTTTCTGGAAAAGGAATTCTCATTTGTAAACCAAGGGAAGATGAATTCTTGCTCCTCGAACGATTTTTACAAGCGGAATCGGACGGAGTGTTCGCCATCGGGATGGACATCGATGCTGTGAATTTTAAAACCATGGTTCAGAAGAATTTATCGAGTGTCACAAGACCTCTCGAGAAACTCATGAAACTCCGAGAAAAAACGAAACTTCCTTTTATCTTAAAAGGGATCATGAATGAAGAAGATGCAAAATTAGCAGTGGAAGGTGGATTCTCAGCAATTGTTGTATCGAATCATGGTGGTCGAGTTTTGGATGGAATGCCTGGAACTGCCAGGGTGTTACCTAAAATTGCGGAAGCCGTTAATGGAAAAATCCCAGTCCTTGTAGATGGGGGAATTCGTTCCGGTATGGATGTGTTCAAAATGTTAGCTCTTGGGGCATCCTCTGTCCTTGTAGGGAGGCCAGTTGCCATTTCACTTGTTGGTGGGGAAGATGCGGGGATACGATTTCTTTTACAAAAATATTCGGAAGAACTAAAACAGGCAATGAGTGTGACTGGCGCAAAAACTTTAGTGGACATTAAGCGCTCAATGTTGCTTCATAAACTACACGGTTGAGTATGGATAAAGAAATCAAAGACCCTGAAGGTATTTTGAAGGTAATTACTGCTTTATTTGGAAAATTGCCAGCTTATATCGTAAACTCAGAAAAAGAATTTCCAGTCAAAATCATTGCACTCAAAAACAAAGCACTCATCATCAACACCAATCTAAAGTTCCCAACGCGGGAACGTGTTCTTACTGTTGTACATAATGGAAGCAAATTTTTAGCACATTTTAACCTAGCAGGTGGAGATGGTAATGGTATCGAAATCCTAACGCCTGTTAAGATTCAAATCACTACTGCTTCTAGACAAGGAACAAGGGTCGAGGTAAGCCAAATCCAAACTGGCATGGTTGTGACCAACATAATCAATGTTAACGATGTATCCAAAGCCATTGGTTTTGATGATAAAAAAGTCGATGCCATTTTACTTGCATACCGAACGAAACTGGCAAAAGCTTTCCCACTATCTTCCATTTTTTTTGCAGGAAGGATGGATAACCGTCTTCGTTTGATGCACCATTATGACAAAGATATCTTCATTGTAGACCGAAAAGAAAAATCAACAGCATCACCCGCTTTTTTCCCTTTTGATGAATACCTACGGATTTTCGAAAATTCCAAGATCCCTGATAATTATACTTCTGAGATTTGTGTTCCCATTAAATACAAAGGATATGTTCACCTAGGGTATGTTCAGGTTTTATCGGAAAAACCACTTGATTCTGAAGTGTACAAACAAATCCAAACTTTTGCAAATGCAGTGAGTCGAGATATCATTAACACCGGTGTGTTCCAAGAATCTAGAGATGTTTGCCAAGTGATGGACTTAAGTATGGGAGGGATTAGTTTTATCCATGCGCCTTCCCGTTCTTTTTCTAGGTCTGTAACGTTAAATGGCACCATCCTTTTTGATTTGAACTTGGAAGCTGGTAAAAAAGTAACCATTCGTGGTATCATTAAAAACATCAGAAACCAGGAAACAAACTTTCGGGTAGGATGCCAGTTCTACAACCTAACAGAAAAAGATACAGAGATTCTCGAAGATTTTTTGAATGTTGGAAAAGAAGAAGTTCCGAATCCTGAAGAACAAGGAACACAAGAAAATCCAAATTCTGATGGAAGCGAAAGGGAACAAATTGAAGAGAATTTAGATTCCACTTCAACTACTTCTGAAGGTGAAAGTTCACAAACAGTATTGGAAGAAGGATCAGAAGGAGATCCATTTGCCAACCATATGGATGACAACTTTACAGAGAATCCAGAAGATCCCACATAAATGACTTCGTATCAGTCTGTCATTCGTCCTCCCTATGTTGGGAAAACGGTGATCTCCTATCTCGCACAAAAATTCCCTTACCACAGTAAAGAAGAATGGGAATTTTTAATCGCAGAAAATCGTATTAAAGTGCAAGGTGATATTGTAACTGCCAACAAGCAATTGTTAAATGGTGATGTCTTGGAATACCAACCAATTCCAGGAAGGATTCTTGAACCAGAAGTGGATGAAAATTATTCCATTTTGAAAGAAACAGATGAGTTTCTCTTTGTGGAAAAACCTGGCAATCTTCCGATGCACCCAGCCGGTCGTTATCGGACCAAAACTTTACTCAGTTTTTTAGAAACCAAATACCCTAAAATCATCCCTGTCCACCGTCTCGACCGCGAGACATCCGGGATTGTCATTTTTGCAAAATCAGAAGAGAGTAGGATGTGGCTCCAGAAAAAATTTGAAAATAGGGAAGTATATAAAGAATACTTTGCAATCGTTTCGGGAAATCTATTAACGGAACAAAAGTTAGATGGCTATATTGGAAAAGACATTCATTCTGCTATTCGAAAAAAAATGATTTATTCACCTGATGAATTTTTTGGTTCAAAAACATCTCAAACTCATTTTTTTCCCATTTTATATAACAAAGACAGGGACATGAGTTTGGTCCTTGTGAGACCCATTACAGGAAGGATCCACCAAATCCGTGCTAGTCTATTGTATTTGGGGTATCCTATCTTGGGGGATAAGATGTATGGAAAAAGGGAAACTATTTTTTTAGATTTTGTTAATTTTGGTATGACCGAAGCCTTAAAAGAAGAGTTGGTTTTTGAAAGGCAAATGTTATATGCATATAGCATTCGTTTTGTGGATGAAAGAACTAACCAAGTTATACATGTTCATTCAAATCCAATCGCAGAAATGGATATTTACTTCCCAGATTGGAAAAACTATGTCCCATAGATTTTAATAAAAATCCAACTCAAGATTTACCTTTCCTCCGATCTTTTAAGAAAGAAAGAGGAGGCTTTTGCAAAGGATGGCAGGAGCAGGCAGATTACTTAAAGATTCGGATAAGTTTATTTTTGGTGAGTTTTGGACAGCAAAACAAAGACAAGGACATCCAATCCATCATACCGTTAGTTATAGAGCATCTTTTAAACCAGAGCTTCCTTCTTTTTTTATGAAGGAATTTCTAAAAAAGAAAAATAGAGTCGTATATGATCCGTTTGGTGGACGTGGGACAACCGCGATCCAAGCGAATATCGAAGGTCATGCAGCGATTCACAATGACATCCATCCACTTTCTATCTTTTTAGCAAGTGCGAGACAGTATGTTCCGAAACTAGTTGATTTGGAAAAAAAATTAAACTCATTAGATTTGGACAAAGAAGTGGAAGAAGATCCATTTGATGTCAATTTGTTACCTTTTTTCCATCCTAAAACCTTGAAAGAGATTAAAAATCTTAAAAAATACATGGCAATCGATGTTTCGGTGGAAATGAAGTTTATTTCCCTCATCGCATTGTCTAGGTTACATGGACATAGTACAGGATTTTTTTCCGTGTATACTTTCCCACAAGTCTCAATCCCGCCAGAAGCTCAGGCTAAAAACAATGCCAAAAAAGGGATTTGTCCAGAATACCGGCCGATCAAACCTAGAATTTACCAAAAGATGAAACGTGATTTGGCTTTACCCATTCCGCCTTTTTATCATGAATTTTCTAAGAACAATTTGTACTCTTTGAATTCGGCAAATTCTGTTCCCAATGTTGGATCAGAATCTGTGGATTTGATTGTTACCTCTCCACCATTTTTAGATAAAGTTGACTATGAAGGGGATAATTGGTTACGCCACTGGTTTTTAGACTTAGAAAAATCAAAAGACCGTAAACTCAGTATTTTTAGTAATATCAATGATTGGAATGAATTTATACGATCTACACTGAAAGAATCGGCACGTGTATTGAAAAAAGGTGCTTATATGGTGATGGAAGTGGGGGAAGTAAAAAAAGGGAATTCGATACTGTACCTAGATGAAGATGTGGTTCGAATGGCGGAAGGAACTGGTCTTGTTTGGAACAAAACCTATGTCCATACCCAAAGTTTTACGAAATTGTCCAATTGTTGGCAAGTTTCCAATAATGAAAAGGGAACAAATTCGAACCGTTGTGTCGTTCTAAGGAAAGTATTATAAGTCTAATGGATATGAACTGGAAATTTGTAACGTCCTTGTTTGTTTCGATTTTAGTCTTTGGATTTGTTGGATGTAATGAGTCGAAGGAAGTCCAAGTTGGTGAACCAATTGAATCACATCCCATTGAGGTTTCCATTAAAGAAAAATCAGTAGGTAAATATGAATTGGAATTGTATTTACCAAAAGATTTTGGATTTCAAATAGAAGCTCCTCATCGAATATTTTTATCAGGTTCGGAAGGACTTAAAGTAACAGCGGCAGAATTAAAACTAACGGGACCTATACACCCAAAAAAACCAGAATACTTTGAATTTGTAAAACCCTTAACCTTCCAAGTGGAAGGAAAAGGGAAATTGTTAATGGAAGGAAAACTATTTTATTGTAACTTTCTTAAGAATATTTGTATTCCAGCAAAAGTTACAAAAACCTTTTCCATTTAATCACAGTTATTCTAAATCTTTTGTCACAAGGCGTTTTAAGTTTGGTTTTTGGATTTGATAAAGGAAAAAGTACCTGCCACCAATTGAAACGTTTTTGTTGACGATTTTTCCTTCTTTCGAGATTTCTCTCAGTTCTTTTTTCCCTTTGTCAGATAAGTTGGGAATGGTATATGTTTTGAGTAGGTTGAGCGATTTTTGTTCTGCAATTGACTTAGCTTCTTCTTCCCTTTCTTTTTCTGTTGGGAGAACACTCGAAACAGCTACTTGGAATAAACTTTCTGATATAAATCCTTCTTTTGCTTTAGTAAATTCAATGACGAGTGGTGACTCTTCTGGTTTGGTTTCTATCGTTTCTTTGGGTTCATTTGTTTCTTTTACTTCTTTGGATTTGCATTGAAAAAAAAGAAAAGAAATCGAAATTGATAGCAATGCAATTGTTAGGTGTTTGTTCATCTATTGTATCCTGAAATCAGAGATCGGTGTTTTTTCCACACGTTCCATTAATTTAGGTTGGATATTTCGGAATAGGAAAGCACATTTTGTAGGGTCGGAGTAATCTTCTTTGTATAAGTGTAAACTGTCGAAAAACCAGGCAAAGTTGTGAAGGTTTTCTTTGTCGTTCTTTTTTTGATTTTGGGGAATCCCCCTAACTCCGTCTAGGTTTTGGTTTGGATTGGATGTTGGATTTGCGTTACTGGTTGAGCTTGAACTTTGTGTACTCTGCGGAACAACCGTTTGAGTCGTAGAGGTGGTTGTCACAGTCCCTGTGGCAGTAGTCATCTGAGGTGCGTTTGTCACTAGTCTCGTTTGCCGATCTTTACCTTCTAATGACTTTCCATAAGAATCAAGTCCATCTCCCCATTGGTGTTTCTGTCTCTGGATTTTGAGAAGGAATGGCAAACTTAGGCTTTCTCTTTCTATGAATGCTCTTTTTTTACAGTCTTCTCTTCTTTCTTTTCCTGCTATCTCACGATAGGTGACGGGAATCTCTACTTTGATTTGGAAAAATTCCCTCGAGATAAAACCTTCATCCGATTCGTTTTGTAAGGCACGTTCCACATAATTGGGATCGGCGATCGTAAAGAGGCGGCAGGAACAAAAGAGACTTAAAATTAGAAGTTTACGAACCATTTCCAACTTCAAGACTAGTAGATGATGTCGAAATTACGAATCTTTTTCCTTTGTTTCCTTCTACAATTTTTACCTCTTTTTTCAGAGGATTCTTTTTTTGGAACTTCCGAGACCCAATTCCGTGAAAAAATCAAAACCATCCAATTAGAAAATGGACTGACGGTTGTGATGATGAAACGAGGAACCTCGCCGACAGTTGCACTTTATATCAAATTTTTGGTGGGTGCTGTGGATGAAACACCAGAGGAAGCAGGGACCGCGCACTTATTGGAACATATGCTTTTCAAAGGAACAAAGTCAGTTGGCACAACTGACTTTGAAAAGGAAGAAAAATACCAAAAACAAATCGAAGTTTGGGGAACGGAACTCGACAATTTAAAATTACAAAAAAGGGATTTGTTAACAAGAGGGGAGATAGTTCCCACTTCTTTGGAATCTGAAATCGAAACTTTAAACCGAAGGTTAAAAAATCTCATCCAATTACAAGATGAGTTTATCGTCAAAAATGAAGATTCCTATATTTATGAACAAAATGGAGAAGTAGGATTTAATGCCTACACTTCACAAGATGTTACCAATTACCAAATCCAACTTCCAAACAACCGCATCGAAATTTGGGCAAAAATTGAATCGGACCGTTTAAAAAATCCCATTTTACGTGAATACTATACAGAACGTGATGTTGTCATTGAAGAAAGAAGGATGAGAACTGATGATAGTGGAGCAGGTGTTTTGCGAGAAAAGTTTTTTTCTTTAGCATTTGAAAGCCATCCCTACCGAAAACCTGTCATTGGTTATTCTACTGGACTTCCATTCCTAAAAATTGATGATACTAAGGAATTTTTTAAAAAACATTATACGCCAGATAGAATGGTGATTTCCATTGTGGGTCAATTTGACATGGAAGAAACGGAATCAATCATCCGAAAATATTTTTCCGATCTAAAACCTGGTAAACCAAGACCCAATAACAAAGTAGAGGAAAAATCATTTCCTGGCGAAAAACGTTTTAAGGTGTACCATCCATCTGGTAGTCAAATGATGATGGGTTGGTTAAAACCACCTTATCCTCACAAAGATAATTCCAGTTTTGATGTTCTTTCTACAATCTTAACTTCTGGAACTGGATCACGACTTTATAAACGTTTGGTTTTGGAAGAAAAATTAGTACTTAGCATTGGTGCTGCCAATGGTTACCCAGGTGAACGGTACCAAAATTATTTTGTATTTTTCATTAAACCAAATGAAGGGGCAAACATTGAAAAAATTGAGTCCATCATTTGGGAAGAAGTGAACCGCATTAAAGAAAATGGAATTCCAAAAGAGGAATTAGATAAAGTCAAAAACCAAATGGTATCGGATTTTATCAAAACTTTGGATGAAAATGGAACCATAGCGGACTTACTTAGTTATTATCAGTTGTTATATGGAGATTGGTCAGGTTTGTTCAAACAATACCAAACCATTATGAATGCATCTAGTAGTGAAATCCAATCATTGATTCCCAAATACCTCACGAAAGAAAATGTTGTCATCGGTGTATTAGAGGATGTAAGGAAAAAATAATGATGAAACGAATCTTAATCTTACTGATTGTTTGTCTCTCTCCCTTGTTCGCACGAGAAATGGGAGAATTTGTAAAAGATATCCAGATCAAACCTTTACAATTCGATGTTCCAGGAATTTCTTCTTCCACAAATCCTTCTGGAGTAGAAGTATTTTCATTAAAGAATTCTGAGTTCCCTATTGTGTATGCGGATATTTTCATCTACCATGGAAAAAAACATTTAGGATCTCGCCCTGTCGAAATTGCGAGAATCTTGGAAGATACTTGGGAATTGTCTGGTTCCAAAACATATCCAAAAGAAAAATTTTTAGAAACCTTGGAATTTTACGGGGCGTCTTTTTCCGTTTCAGTGGATTACGAAAAAACAATCGTTAGCCTTTCCTATTTAAAGAAAACTGAGTCGATTGTATTACCAGTGATCCAATCATTTTTCCAAAATCCGAATTTGGATGAAACATTATTAAAGGTTACGAAAGGGAAGTTAACGGAAGAAATCAATCGAAGGAATGATAACCCTTCGGCATTAGGGAGTCGGAAAGCGAAAGAAGCATTGTTTCGCGGAACCATTGCTGGCACTTCCATGAAAAAAGAAAATATAAATGCAGTGAGTTTGGACGAACTACTCACTTTCCAATCGCAGATCCTTGCTGAATCAAAAAGAAGGTTACTCATCACAGGTGATTTTGATCTAAAATCTTGGGATGGATTTTTTTCGAATCTACCAAAGACGATCCAACCGAAAGAAGAAATGATCACACCTTCTATTTTAAGTGCGAATGTAACAAAAGAAGGGAAAGAAATTCGTTTGGTAACAAAAGACGTGAACCAAACGTTCATTTCCATGATGGGAGTTTTACCAGAACACAACCATCCTGATTTTTATGCGATCCAAGTATTGAATTATATCATAGGTGGTGGTGGGTTTAACTCATATTATATGAGAGAAATTCGAAACAACCGAGGGCTCGCTTATTCCGCAGGTAGTAATACTGATTTTCAGGAAAATTATGGAACCATCCAATTTTACGCCATGACAAAGTCTGAATCAGCAAAAGATGTTTTATCCCTAATGCAAGAACTCATCCAACCAAAACTGATCAATTCACTCACAGAAGATGAATTGTTACGTGCAAAGAATGCAATCATCAATCAGTTTGTCTTCCAATTCGAAGATGATAAACGAACTCTATCAAGTGAAGTGAGAAGGCGTGATCACAAAATGCCAGAAGGTTACTTACAAAACTTTCGTAAAGAAATAGAAAATGTAACTCTTGCTGATTTAAAACGAGTTGGTAAACTTTATTTCCAATCTGATAAGATGATCACAACCATAGTTGGTCCCAAATCGCTGATGAGTTTTTGGAAAGGTTCTGTTACTCTCATCCAACCAGAAGATTGATGTTAACAGCAAGTTTTGAATACAAAGGAATTAAATTTGAAGGGATCTCCGAAGGTGGGATCCGCACTTCCATCATTTGTCCATCTCTTGACTTTATGTTTGATTTTGGATACATCAATCCTGATAAAATTCATATTGGTAAAATCCTTCTTACACATGCACATTTAGACCATTCTTGTGGAATCCCATATTATGTTTCGCAAAGAAGCCTTCGAAAACTGCCAATACCGAAAATTTATGTACCCAAGGCACTTGAACCAAAACTTTCTCAAATCTTAAAACTTTATTCCGAAATTGAAGAATTTGATTATGAATGTGAACTTTATGGTCTGAATTTTGGGGACAGAGTGGATTTAAAACCTGGATATTTTTTTAAACCATTAGAAAGTTTTCATAGAGTTCCATCTCAAGGTTATACTGTATACGAAACCAAACGAAAGTTAAAGAAAGAATTTTTATCCCTTCATTCAGATGAAATTCGGAAATCAAAAGAAAACGGCAATGATCCTACAGAAGAAATTTCAATCCCACTTGTATCCTTTTCAGGGGATTCCAAAATTGAATATGTGTTGGCCAACGAAGATGTCAGGAAAAGTAAAATCCTCTTTATGGAATGTACCTATTATTGTGAGAAACGAGATGTGAGTCGAGCTAGGGAGTGGGGCCATACCCATTTTGATGAAATAGTCGAACATGCTTCCTCCTTTGAAAATGAAGCAATTGTCCTCATCCATCCCTCTAAACGTTACAGTTATCGTGAGTTAAACGATCTATTGAGAAAAAAAGTCCCGGCCATTTTAAAGGATCGAATCTCTTTATTTTTACCTCCTAAATCATGAAACCAAGACCTAGCATTTTCATCGAAGGTTTAGAACCTTTTATCGACACAGATCTTGTATGCAAACCTAGTCCAGTGTTTTCGGAAATGGAATCCTATGCCAAAGAAAAAAACATACCAATTGTGACCGCAGCAACGGGTGGGGTTTTGTCCCATTTGGTTTCCTTTCTCAAACCAAAAACGATTTTAGAATTAGGGACTGGCCTTGGTTACTCCACACTTTGGATGGTATATGGATCAAAATCTTCAAAGATCATCACGGTTGACCGTCATGAAGAACAAGCCCAATTATTGGAAGTGTATGCTGAAAAGATGGGTATCAAAGACCAAATGGATGTTACTCGGGTGACAGGTTCTGTTTTGGAAACTTTGGAAGAGGAAACGATTTGGATCGATACGGATTTTTATTTTGTGGACTGTGATAAAATCACCTACCCAAAGATCTTCCAAACCCTTTGGCCGAAGGCAAAAAAGGGTGCCAGTTTTGTTTTTGATAATGTTCTCTGGCATGGGCGAGTTTTGCATCCAGATCCCAAAAAACCATCCGATATGGCAGTGATGGAACTTTGGAATGAGGTGAAATCCCAAGTTTCGGAGTATACCTTGTTCCCCGTCGGAGACGGTTTACTCTTTTTTCGGAAGTAGAAAAAATAGTAGTCAAACCTAGAACTTTTTGTGTATTCTGCTCCTTGGTTTAAGGAGAAACGTTTCGTGTTAAAAAAAAGTTTTTTGATTCTGTCTATGGTTTGTTTGAGTCTTTCGGTAACGGCACAGGAATCAGGTGCACCTGAAAAAGGAAAGGAATCCTTTGAAGAATTAGACAAATTGGACCAAGGAACCAATTTAGAACGAAAACAATATAAAAATATTTCGGAAAACAATAAAGACAGAGTCATCAATTCGATTAAACTCTTAACAATTGTTACGGCAAACTTTGGAGACGAAGTTCCGGATTCCAAAACAGCATTAGATAAAATCAAAAAAGACTACCAAATTGTATTACGTTATTACTACCGAAGAGCATATATTGCATCTGGGAAAGCAATGGTAATTCTTGAAAAAGACATCAATACTCTACTTGGTAAATTTGTGAAAAGTTACGATACCAAAACTCAAAACTTACTTGCTGAGTGTGCGGATACAATCACAGGACAAGAACAAGCACAGTTGGTTGATACTTCGACAGAAGGTGTAAAACCAGTTGTACCTTACCGTGAAATTGCGGAAGCACAACAAAAACTAAGAATTGCATATGGACAACTTGGATTAGCGACAGATATGATTAGGGATGACCGTTACTACGACGCTATCGTACATTACCGAATCGCAAAAGACTATGGAATCAAAATCTTAACTGATTTTAAAGAACAAGAAGCTGATAAAAAAGTGATCACCGATAAATATGCAAAGGATCTTGTTGATAACAAAAATCAAATCGTAAGCCAAAACACAAAATAATCACTTCAAACTTTTCTTTTCTCCGCTCGCTATAGGGCGGAGAATGGCACAAGCGTGTCTCAATCTTATCTACACTACCTTTCGCATTTACTTCGATTTTTCCCAGTTTGTTGTTTCTTTTTTACTATTTCCTTATTTTCGGAACCAAGTTTTCGGATCGTGATTGATCCAGGACACGGTGGTGTTGCAAAAGATCCAAAAGCTCAACATGGAGATAAATATGACAGTGTCACTCAAACATTTTTAGAAACTTACAAACAAGGCACAGAACATGGAAGTATTACGGAAAGAAAAGTTGTCCTCGATTTAGCAAAAGAAGTTCATAAGGTTTTAAAATTAACTGAAACCGAAGTCGGTTGGAAAGAATTCGAAGGTTATCTCAAACTATTTTCCAAAAAAAATGAATTCACCCGCGTGAAACTCATAAGCCACCTAACAAGAGAATCCTCGTTTGACGATGATGCCTCTTCTGATGATCCAAATGCACCCTACCGGCTTTATGATTTTCCCGATCCCAAATCAGGAATCAGGAAAAAAGGTAGGTTGTCTAAAATCAATGAACTAAAACCACATTTGGTTTTATCCCTCCACTTAAACCCAGCCAG
This sequence comes from Leptospira paudalimensis, assembly GCF_026151345.1. NCBI lineage: Bacteria > Pseudomonadati > Spirochaetota > Leptospiria > Leptospirales > Leptospiraceae > Leptospira > Leptospira paudalimensis. The sequence continues at coordinate 2,126,363 of NZ_JAMQPR010000001.1, read as the reverse complement.
CAAAGGCCAAAAAGGAGGAATGGCAGCAGTCCTCACTCCTGGGTACAAAACCTTTTCTAATCTAAAAAAAATATCTGAAAAACAAAAATCCCCGAATTCCTTTTTGAAAGGACCATGGTCTGATTGGCTTATTTTCCAATCGGGATGGAGTAAATTGGAAAATGCCACAGCCGATACTTGGATTTACCTACATGGGTATTGGTCCAAAAAAAATGGAAAAGAAACAGACCTTTCTAAGTTTGAAGGTTACCGCCAAAACATGATTAGTTGGAAGTATGCTGATGATCCCAATTGGGAAAAAAATATTGGGAAAAAAGGTCCTTATGCCAAAACACATGAAGAGTTTTTAGAATCCGGACGCTTCTGGGAACGCGAAATGGGAAAAAAGGAAGAGTGGAGGAGGGAAGGTGGAAAAGAGGGATTTGGAGGTGACAACCATTATGTGACAAGAGAACTGATGAGGTTTGTCCAATACGGGCTTCCCATTCAGTTAAAAGAAAAAGATTCTCCTTATCCAGAACTTGGTCCCATCCAAAAACCATATATTTCTACATATAGTTTGCCAACTTATACAAATGCCCTTTGTGCTTTTATTGAAATCGGGTATGTGAACCGTAACCGTGATATCAAATACTTAACACAAAACAAAAAGGAAACTGCCATCTCGCTTGCAGTCGGCATCTATTCTTTGTTTGTTGGTCTTGATGTGAAAAAAAATTCAAACCTACCTTATAATCCCAAAGGAAAAAAAGTAAATTGGGAACGATATGAATCCTATTTTGAAGACGTATTATAATTGTAACTGTATATGAAGCCAAAAAAAGAAACTTCTAAAGTATTACACCATCCCTTATTCCCTGAGTTTATCCAACTCTACCAAAATTCATTGGTGTCTCGTTATTCAAAAGAAAACTTACAAAATTATCAAGAATTCCATTCTATATCCGAAAAAACAATTCACGAACTCCTAACGTTTTTTTTGGAGTATTTGTATCCATCTTATGAAAAGAGAAAAAAGTTAGATGCCGCCTTTGACGCGTTATCTGGATTTGTAAACCATCCATCTAAAATATGGGGGATACTCGGCAACTTAGCTATGTCGATCTTTCGGTTTGGAAAACATTTTCCCATGGCATTAAAAGCTGGGATGTCTGCACTGCATTCCTATGTGACAGCACATAGTTTTGAAGAAGAATTGGTGTTGGCACTAGATGCACAAGAGAATCCGAAAACATTTTTAGAATCCCACCTTGCCATGGAGAAACTCATTTCCTATGTGGAAAAAGAGAAAGCAGATGCATTTCGAAAAGATGTTTGTGCTCTATTTTCGATTTTTTCTGATAAAGAACTCGTGCGAAAGATCGTTTTGATTATGGAAGATATCCTTCTGAAGATGGAATCAAAACATTCCCTTTATTCGGAGAATGATAAAAATGGAATTTCACTTGGAGTTTCGATTCTAAAGGAAGGACAGAAAATTTTTGATTTGTTAGAGAAACAAGAGATGGTTCTCGTTTTACAAGCGATTGATAAAATCGAAAACGAATTTTATCAAAAAGCTTGTGCGAGATTTCGAACTAAATAACTTTTGGTACCGATGGCCGGAATCGAACCGGCATGATGTTACCATCGGTGGATTTTGAATCCACTGCGTCTACCAATTCCACCACATCGGCATAATCAGTCTTCAGCTTCGATATATTTACCTTTTCCGCGGGCCACTATTTTGCCGATCTCATTTTCAATTTCAGCACGGTTTTCGATGATTTTTTTGTTCTTTTTCACAAACCATCCACGTAAGTGAAGAGGTTCATTCACCTTTGCAGGTTGTAGGAAACGAATGGTAAGTTCCCCTGTTGTGGTTTCGAAATTCATCGCTTCATTGATCTTGACCATGATCTCATCAAGGATGGTTGAGATAATCCCTGGATGGATTTGATCTGGTAAACCCTGGTATTTTTCGGGGCAGGTGTAATCACCGAAGGCAGTTTTTGTGTCTTCATCGAATGTGATTTTTAACTGCAACCCGTCTGCATTGTCCGGAGAGGAGGCAAAGCTGAGATTTTTTTTCGCAACGGATTTCATGCCACCATGGAACGCAAGAAATTCTCTTGTGTCAAGCAGAAAAAGAACTTGCGGTCAGTTTGGCTTAAAAAGCCTCGTAAAATACTTGGAAATGCAATATTCTTTGCTATTTTCTTAAGTTACGGCTCTCTAAACCTCGAAAATAAAGAGTAGAACCCTTATATGTTAACAACCCTTATGATGTTACTCGGTCTCTCTGGTGCTGGCGCCGATCTCGATGAGATCTCTCGTCGTGAAGGGAGTGGTGAGTCCGGTGCGTCACTGAGTCCTAGGCAAAAACGTAGACTCAAACAGAAGCAAGGTGATGAAACTGATGAGCCAGAAGCTCCCAAAAAAGGTGGCGGGCGGTCTTCCCGAGAGAAAGGGAACAAACAAAATAGGGGTGAGGAACTTGGTTTCCAAACAGATACCAAAAATCCAAACTCGAAAGCAAAATCATTATCCGAAAAACTATCAGACCTACCAAACTTTGAAGATGATTTCGACGAACCAAGTTTAGGTGGTGATGAAAATCAAAAATCACCAAGACGGAAACGAGAAAAACAAAAACCACCTAAATCACTAAGTGATCTTCCGTTAGGTGACTTTGGGGAAGAAAATCCTGAAGTTGATGATTCACCGTCTAGGCCTAGACGAGAGAGTCCTGAGATTAGTTTCTCAGCAGATGATATCATCTCTAAAAATTCGAAATATAGTTTCCATCGAAGGCCTCTTCTAAATGCGGAAGCACTTGTCGAAGCGGAACAAGTTGAGGAAGCAATTGAGATCTTTGAGAGGACTGGCAATCGTATCCCTGATGCTGACATCAAAGAAAAAATCAAAAAAAACATTCAGGATTTAGAAGAGTTTTTAGAAGACAATCCTGAAAAAGGATCTGGTGAAACTGGTAAAGATGGAAAACCCCAAGACAAGGATTCTGCGAAAAAAACCAAGCCAAAACCACCAGGGAATTTAGAGAAATCAGACAAAGATTTAAGTGATTTGGTCCATGCTTTAAAGGAAGTATCCGAATTATTTGCCGAATCAATTGCTCGTGCCATTCAATTTGCACAAAATGCACCTCCACCTAACTTCCCTAATTTGCAAAGAGAACCAAATGTTTCTCAACCTCCACAAAATTTGGGAGAATTTCCTCCACCTCCACTCCCAAAAGGAAAAAGTGATCCGCAACCTCCAAGTGGTCCACAAATCAACCAAACAGTTGAAGGTGGAAACCAATTGGTTCATCCCATTGTGTATCAGTTTTTACAATCAAGTCCACAATCTCCTGGTGTCATTGATCCAAAACTTTTACAAAACCAAGACCAATTATTACAATCACTAAACCAAGGTTTGACCGCTGGGGGATTAACATCTTCTCCATCTGGTATTCCTATGGCACCAGCAGGTTCGGGAATTGTTGGTCCATTTTTTGTTCCCCCAGAGAGTAAACAAAAACCAGAAGAAGAACGAAAACCGTTCGACTTACAAGAATTAGCGGAACAAATTTCTAAAAAAGATGTGTCCGAACTGGATTTACCAGAAGATACATTTTTTTCCAATGATTGGAAACAGTTTAAAGACTTACCTCTCGTGGACAGAAGGTCAGGAGAGGAACGAAGGAAAAGTCCAGACCGAAGATCTAATTTAGCGGGAAGAAAGGATAGACGATCAGGTGTTGATCGTAGGCAAAGAGACCGGTTTAAAGAACGAGAAGAGTTTTTAAAAAACCAAGCTCTTCAAAAATTAGAAACAAAAGCAAAAGAGTTAGAACAAAGAGGGGAAGAGGCTTCCCTCAATGATTTACTGAAACCCTATTTTCCGGAACAACCCAATTTAAAATTACCAGAATCTTGGGACTTAGAACCCATTGGATTACCAGATCCCAATGACCTCCGTCGGGATGAAAAAGAACCACTGCTTCATCCAGACGAACGAAAGTCATCAGAAGAAGAACCGAATTGGTTCCAAGATACTACAGATTCTTTACGTAAAGAGCTCGAACTCCCAGATCCCGTTGACCCACAAACTGATGAATTAATTTCTTCGAAGGTGGATCTCCCAGAAGCAGTTGATCCTAACAAACATAAGTCGGAAACCATCATTGAAACAGATATGCCAATTCAGGTGGAGCTTACCAATAGGCCACTCGTTGCAGACGATATCAAGATTGGTTTACCAGATGCAGACGAAGTATTTCGGGATCGCAAACGAAAAGAAGAGGAAGGGGAAACAGAAGGTCCGTTTTTTGATGATGTAGACGGCCCTGACATTGAAATTGTCGACGGGGATTTGGGAGAGATCGCAGAGGAAGAATCCCCCATCCCTCTGGATGAAATGGCTGAAAAAGCCACAGAAGAGGAACCAGAAAAAATCATCCACGGGGTTTTGGAACTAAAACCTCCCGAAGCAGATGATGCACCTTTTTTAACGCTGACTTATGACTTTGGAAAGATCCCACATGCATTCCGTTTGTCGAAGAATTATTCGATTATGGAATACTCCTATTATAAATACAAACCAATGTTAATGAAGGCTCAAGAGTTTGCTCGTCGTAAGATGTTAAAAAATGCTTTGAACTATTACCGAGTCATCAAATCACAAAATATTCCTCCCGAACTTCGTAAGATGATTAACCGTAACATTCGGGACATCACTGAGTTTATGGAAAAATTCTTAATGGCCAAAGGGAAATAACTATTGACAACTTTATTATATTTTATCAGTCTAACAAACGTAGTAGAGGTATACTCCCATGAGATTGCGGCTTAAATCAAATAGGTAAGCAAAATAAAATACTAAATCCACACTTCTCCTAATCTCTTTAGGACGAGACATGCTTACCTATTCCCTATTTGGAAAAACAGGAGCTTGTCGTATGTCCCATCATATCACCATTCAAAATGTATCATACCAATACGAATCACAGTCTGAACCACTATTCCAAAACCTAAACCTTCATTTTTCGAAAGGTTGGACAGGGATTGTCGGAAAAAACGGAAGTGGAAAATCCACTTTAGCTAAAATCATTGCTAAAGAAATCCTTCCCGACAAAGGGTTCGTTTTGGGAAACGAATTTGTTTGTTCTATCTCGCAAGGAACAGAAGTTTCAGAGAAGGAACTAACTGATTTTCTTTACGATGATTCCAAAGAGTCCGGATTTTGGAAGAGTTTACTCGAAATCAAAATGCAATCGGTAGAGGACTATGAGTTTCTCAGTTTTGGTGAAAAACGAAGGATTCTTTTGGCAATGGCTTTGTCAAAAAATTCGGATGTATTGATTTTAGATGAACCCACAAATCATCTGGATTCCAAAACTGAGCAAATCATTCGAAATGCCATTTTGTATTACCAAGGGATTGGAATCCTCATCAGCCACGACAGGTCTTTGTTAGATGAGATTGTTACCTCTTGTGTATTTTTAGAAAAAAATTTCTTTTCCCAGCGGCCAGGAAATTATTCCGAAGGCAAAAAAGAAATAGAAAGAGAAGCAGAAGAAAGGATTCACAATTGGGAAATTGCAAAAACGGAACGTAAAAAACTGGATGCCGAACTGAAACGAAGAAGGGAGGAAGCAAGTCTCTCTCATAAACATAGATCCAAGAAGGGACTTGATCTTCATGACCATGACGGCAGGCAAAAAAAGAACTTAGCCCGAGTGACTGGTAAAGATGGCCAAGCAGGCCGATTGAAAAACCAAATCGAAAGAAGAACTGAACATTCCAAACTAAAAGAAAGACAAATTTGGGACAAACTTCCAGAAAAAGAAAATTTAGGAATTCTGTGGAATAGTGTTCCTTCCAAACGAAGCACCTTATTTATGTTTGATGGTGAATCGCTCTCTATGGATATTCTGTCTTTGTCACTTGCCTCCCATTTGGTAATCCTTCCTGATTCAAAAATTGCCATCACAGGCTCCAATGGTGCAGGTAAGTCCACACTTCTCAGATATTTAGTGAAAACTTTCCAAGAGAAAGGAATTTCTTATTTGTATCTGCCTCAGGAATTTTCAAAAAACGAATTAAACATTTTACTTTGGGAATTTCAAAATTTGCCGGATGAGAAAAAGGCCAAAGTGCTTTCGGGAATTCACCGACTAGGGAGTGATCCCAAACGGTTTTCTGAATCAGAATCTCTCAGTCCAGGAGAAGGGAAAAAACTTTACCTCGCACTGCATCTGGAAAAAAGTCCAGAGGTACTTTTATTAGACGAACCCACTAACCATTTAGATCTCAAATCTTTGGAAGCTTTAGAAACTTCTCTGGCCAAACTTGGTTCTGCCCTTGTGGTGGTCAGTCACGACCGGAGATTTGTAGAAACATTGGCCAAGGAAGAATGGTGTTTGGAAAACTTGTCGCTTGTTCAAAAACATCTAGACAGAATCTAATCATTGTACTTAGAATAATTCTAAGGAGTGACTTTATGCCACAAGTGACATCACATGCCCCAGATTTTAAAGCAACCGCTGTCATCGGGGACAGTTTTAAAGAAATCAAATTGTCAGATTACAAAGGAAAATGGGTGGTACTGTTTTTCTATCCACTCGATTTTACATTTGTATGTCCGACAGAAATTATTGAATACGATGCAAAACTCGAAGATTTTAAAAAGATCGGAGCTGAGGTTTTGGGAGTATCTGTTGATAGCGAATTTTCACACTTAGCTTGGAAAAAAACGCCTAAAAAAGAAGGTGGTATCGGAGAGATTAAATACCCACTCATTGCAGACAAAACAAAAGAAATCGCAAAGTCTTTTGGTGTTCTCATTGAGTCAGGTCCTGATGCAGGAGTTGCGCTTCGCGGAACTTTCATCATCGACCCACAAGGTATCATCCGCCAAGCAACTGTTAACGACCTTCCAGTAGGACGTAACATTGAAGAAGCACTCAGACTCATCAAAGCGTTCCAATTTGTGGAAAAACACGGTGAAGTTTGTCCTGCAAACTGGGATGAAGGGAAAAAAACGATGAAAGCGGATCCTACTGGATCAAAAGCTTACTTCGCTTCTGTCAATTAATTGCAATTTCTCTAAATGAGAAAATGGGAGAACCAATGGAATCTACAACAAACATAGAAAAACCGAATGTCGAATTTTACCAAGCTGATAATTTTCCGAAGGGTTTGACACGAAAGGTTGTAGAGTCCATCTCCCATATCAAAAAGGAACCGACATGGCTTGTCGAATTTCGTCTGAGAGCCTTTGAGGTGTATGAACAAAAACCAATGCCAACCTGGGGTTTTATCCCTCAGTTCCAAATCAACATTGATGATTATGTACATTATGTAGGTTCCAACCAGAAAAAGAAAAAATCATGGGATGAAGTGGATCCGGAAATTCTCCGTAGTTTTGAAAAACTAGGAATCCCTGAACACGAACGGAAATACTTAGCAGGAATCGAGACAATGAACGATTCCGAAACCATTTATGCCAATGTCAAAAAGGAACTCACTGATTTGGGAATTATTTTTTGTGACATTGATACTGCCATCCGCGAATACCCAGAACTCGTTCGCGAGTATTTGGGAACTGTTGTTACCATTGGTGATAATAAATTCTCAGCCCTCAACTCTTGTGTTTTTAGTGGTGGGTCATTTGCTTACATTCCGAAAGGAGTGAAAACTCCTATGCCGCTTCAGGCATATTTCAAAGTAACAGCTGCTAGTTCTGGACAATACGAACGCACTCTTCTCATTGCAGATGAAGGTGCCCATTTGGAATACAGTGAAGGTTGTACTTCTGTCCAAGATAAGGGTACGAATTTCCACACAGCTGTTGTGGAACTGGTTGCTAAAAAGAATTCTAAAATCTTCTATACCACCATCCAAAACTGGAAAAAGAATATGTATAATTGGACAGTGAAACGTGGGTTATGCGAAGAGGCAGCTCACATCACATGGACTGATTGTAATATTGGCGCCAATACCATCAAATACCCAGGGATCATCTTACAAGGGGATCATTCCACGGGAGATGTACTTTCACTCGCATTTGCTGGGAATGGCCAAGTGCAAGACACGGGAGCCCGGATCATCCATGTGGGAAAAAACACAAGGTCCAATATTTTAGCAAAAGGGGTTGCCCTTGACGGAGGGATCAATTCTTACCGAGGTCTAGTTAAATTTGAACCATCCAGTAAAGGATCGTACAGCCACATCAAATGTGATGGTCTTATGATGGACAACCGTTCCCAGTCTCATGCTTATCCATACAACGATGTGTCAGGGGAAGAGGGAACTCTCAACTACGAAGCGACTGTTTCCAAAATTGATGATGACCAATTGTTTTACCTTCAGTCTCGAGGTATGTCAGAAGACGATGCAAAACTACTCATCATCAATGGCTTTTGTGAAGGGGTCACCAAACACTTAGATGTAGAATATTCGGTTGAGATGACAAAACTCATTCGAATGATCCTGGAAGACGGAAAAGTCATCTCCGAAACTTAAAAAACCAAAACAAGGTTTATCGTTTCAATACCAGAACCCAGAGGCTTACACTTGCGATGAGTAGGCCAAGGCTTTCTCTCACTTCTTCCACTTCCATTCCAAAATAAGGTGCTTCGGTCATATAAAATACTGATAGAACCAAATACAAGGGAATGAGAACAATTCCCACCCATCTTGGCAATCGACGGAAAAAACGAACAGTAGCAAGGATTCCTACGATTGCATAGAGCGGAAACCATAAATACGGATCTGGATCGTTCAATTGCAAATAAGCAAATAAAAAGAATATGGGAATACAAATGAGGGAAAATAGTTTCATCACAGTTTCCAAAGTTTTTTGATTGCGGATACAAATCCAAGCGAATTATCCTAAAAGGAGAAACCCTAGTATGAAAATCCAAATCTTATTAACCTTGTCCTTTTTTACCGTATCCCTATCTTCTCTTGCATGTGATGATTTAGGCAGAAAGATATTAAAAACATTCAATAAGAAATATGAAACAGACGGCAAAGTTTTAGGATCCAAACCAATCTTTATTGGACCTGATGCTCTCCGCAAACAACTAACGATTTCACTAACGGAAGTGGTAAAGGTCAAAGAACCAACCGACATTCAGTTTCCACCTTCAGAAAGTCCGTTTATGTTTATTTTGGAAAAAGCAGGGGACCTCATTCTTTTTGACAGAGATAAAAAAAACAAACGAGTGTTACATAAATTTGCTGTCATCACTGATAGTGAAGAAGGTCTACTTGGTTTAACATTCCACCCCAATTATCCGAAAGAACCAAAGTTGTATTCCCATACGGTTATCTCTTCTGCAGGTAAAGATATGACTGTAATTGCCGAATGGATAGTGGAAAATCCCAATTCATATGAATCCATGGTTCTAAAAAACGAACGTGTGTTATTGCAAGTCGAACAACCATATCCAAACCATAATGGAGGCCAAATCGGCTTTGGTCCTGATGGGTATTTGTACATCGGTCTTGGTGATGGAGGATGGAGGGCCGATCCAAAAAACAACGGACAAAATCCAAACACATTACTTGGTTCTATCTTACGCATTTCTCCTGCGCCAGATGTAGAAGGGAAAAAACCATATTCCATTCCAAAAGACAATCCTTTCCTTGGAAAACCTGGTTACTTACCTGAAATTTTTGCCTATGGGATTCGTAACCCTTGGAAGATGAGTTTTTCACCTGACGGTCGTTTGATTGCCGCTGATGTAGGACAAGATGCCTTTGAAGAAGTGGATATCATCCTTGCGGGAAAAAATTATGGATGGAACCAAACAGAAGGTTTCCATTGTTTTACAGATGGATGTAATCCTTCTTTGTACCAACCTCCATTTTATGAATATGGCCGTGAAGAAGGACAATCCATTACTGGTGGGTATGTGTATACAGGTTCTTCTATCCCTGAGTTAAAAGGAAAATATGTTTTTGGTGATTTTATCCAAGGAAAAATTTGGGCTATTGATGTGCCTAAACCTGGAACCAACCAAAAAATTACAGAAACCATCGCACTTGGAAAGTGGAACCTACTCATCCCAACCTTTGGCAAAGACAGCGATGGCGAAATTTTTGTGGCTGATTACCAATCTGGTATCATTTACAAATTGGGAAAACCATAACCCTTTCTGAATGGCACAAAAAGTCCATTTGATTGTTTAAATTTTATAAGTTGATTCCTCTATGAAAAAATTCTTAACCCATGTCCCTTTTTATATCCGTTTCCACCTGTTACTTGCTGGACTCGGAATTGTATTTTTAACTATTTACCGCGTCGCTTTTTTTCTGATGTATTCCTATCGGATGAATGATAAATCATTTTGGATCATTCTGAAGGCATTTGCAAAAGGTGCACGTTTTGACATTTCCGTATTATGTGTGTTACTTGGATTTAGTCTTGTTTATTCCACATTTCATTTTCTAAATCGGAATCGTTGGTATCGAGCAGTTTGGCGGACAATACCTGTTGTTTTTATTATCTTACTTCTCTTTTTACTGATCGCCGATTTGATATATTATGAGAATGGGAACAAACATTTGGGGTATGAAGCTTTTGCTTATTTAGGTTTCGAGATGTTACCACTTGTGGGCTCTGCTTTTTCCCAAAATCCATTTTTGTTTTTACTGGGATTACTCATCATTTTTGGAATTGGATTTGGGATTTATAAAATCCAATCCAAATTTCCTTACTCACATGTGAACATCCATTACAAATGGGCTGGTCTTCAATTCCTACTTGTGTTAGCTTTACTTGTTCTTGGCATTCGAGGAGGAATCCAAACAAGTCCACTTCGGACAAGTGATGCCATCATCACTAAAGAAACAATTACGAATGATTTGGTTTTAAACCCAGGATTTACAGTCATCACAGATCTCAAAATGACTAAGGTTGACGATCGGCATGCGATGAAATTATCGGATGCAACTACCATTGTGAGAAAAGAAGTTTCGTATCCAGGAGCTGAGTTTGTTTCAGAAGAGTATCCACTCCTTCGTAAAACAAACTTCACTTCTAAAAAACCTTTGCCTCATATTGTTGTCATTGTTCTCGAAGGTTGGACTGGAAAGTTCATTGATATCATTGGATCAGGAAAGGTAGAAGGAAAAGTAGTCACTCCGTATTTCAACCAACTCATCCGCCAAGGGATGTTCTTTACGCATTTTTTTGCAAGCGGAGGACGAACGACAAATGGACTCATGGCACTGATGGGAGGAATCCCCGACAGGCCAGGTCTCACTGCCGTGAGAACTCCACAAATCCTAAACAGGTTTTCAGGCCTAGGGAACATTGCCAAAACCATTGGGTACCAAACTCTTTTTGTAACAGGAACTGATTTAAGCTTTAATAACAAGGGTAGTATCATGTACCATTGGGGATTTGATACACTGGTTGGAAAACAAGAGTTAGAAAAAAATCCAGAATACAAAACAGGGCCTTGGAGTTATTTAGACGAAGCATCACTAGAAGCAATGCACAAACGTCTGTTAAATGTGAGTCCAGAAAAACCTATCGTTTCCGTAATCCATACAGGTACAACTCATTACCCATACAAAGTCCCAGATGAAAAATACAGATTGTTTGGAAAAGACACACAAGACAGCGAATACTTAAATGTTCTGCATTACGCTGACTTTGCACTTGCTGAATACATGGAGAAGGCAAAAAAAGCTCCTTATTTTAAAGATACAATTTTCTTTTTTGTATCCGATCATAGCCACCATCGGTTCCTCAATTATTATGAAGATCGAAATGTCCCTCTCCTCATTTATGCTCCAGGGAAAATCAAACCAGAGTTAAGGGAAGACATCACATCCCAACTCGATGTAATCCCAACCATCCTTGGTTTTATGGAAAGAGAGGTTTATTTCAGTGTGATGGGCCGAGATTTACGGAAGGTAAAAGGGTCCTCTGCTTATTTTGCATATGGAAATATCTTCGGTTGGATTGAGGATGATTTTTTATACTACCAATCGGTATCAGGTGGACAAGGGGAAACAAAAACCATCAAAGAACCATTTGTGGATTTAGGACTTTGTTACAAAGACATAAATCTCTGTAGCAAACATGCGGAGAAAACAAAAGCCTATTTGAATATGGGAGACGAACTCCTAAAGTCGAACAAATTGTTCCCTTCGGAATCCGTCTTACAATCAATAAAATCTAATACCAAGTATTAGAAATATTACTCAAATCAAAGAATGTCTTTCGTTTGATGATGATCCATAATAAGGATACAAGCGAAAGGCCAATGAGAGGGATTGCAAACATCGCTATGTTTGGAATGTTGGAGTAAAGTAGTGTGAGAACAAACGCAAAGATAAAAAGTACATTTCGCACTACCTCCGTCCTTCTTGACCAACGTTTCATCTCCATCGTCCGATCAATCGAAAACAAACTAAAGATAATGACAGCGGATAAAATACCAAGTATGGTCATATCTTGTTCTAAATTGATTTTTGCTACTTTCCAAATTACGAGTCCCACAGCCATAAGAACTGCCGCTTGTAAAGCCACATAGACCATCACACCCATTGGAGGTTTTGGATCATATTTTTCTGTATAAGCAGGTTCTTTAAAGACATCATCTGGAGTTTGTAAGTAAGTTGGTTTCCAACCTGGAGGTCCAAAAATGGTTTTAAACACATCTCCAATCGACTTACATTTAAAGATTTGGAAAAACATATCCTTAAACACGTGTAAGTTGACTGTGATTGGATTAAATGAGTTTACTGGTTTTGTTAAACCGTAAATCGGTTCGTCGGTTTCCCATTCGAAGGAACCAAACATCCGGTCCCAAATGATAAAGATTCCACCGTGATTACGATCCAGATATTTTCTTTGTGTTCCGTGGTGGACACGGTGGTTCGAAGGGGTTACCATAAACTCTTCTAAAAATCCTAACTTGCCAATGAAACGTGTGTGAACCACAAATTGGTACACTTTTAGAATTCTGTGGCTCAGTAAAAACATAGCCCATGGGATACCCAGGAGAGCCATCACAAGAAAATACATATATTCAAAAATTCGTTGTAATCCATTTCCGCGGAAAGCAACCGAAAGGTTCATTTCTTGTGTGGAATGGTGGGTTACATGGGTTGCCCAGAAAAGATTAATCTCATGGCAATGCCTGTGAAACCAGTAATAGATAAAATCAGCCAAAACAACAGAAAATGTCCAGGCACCGAGTGCATGCCAATTCACAACAAAACTAGGTGAAAATTGGAATGGACTTGCCAGTGGGAAAAAATGATAACCAAGGGCAGATAAAGAGTAATTCTTTTCAATGATGTCGTAAACATATAAAGCCCCAAGTAAGATGACAACCCCAACAAGTGCAAAGATCACACCTGTGCTAACATCAGCTATAAGAACATTCAATCGGTAAAACTGTTTGCCCTTCATATACGAAACAAAAATTTCAATACCGATCAGTGCGACCATGACGATAAAGGCGTATTCCATAAAGGCATCGCTATTCATGCGTGTATTTTCCTCACTAACGACTAGGCTTTTGAATCATGTCCACTAAGTCAATGTCCATTTCTTCGAAAGAATCTACCGACTTTGTGACGATTCTGTGAATTTAGACTTGTTCTACAGGGCTTTTTGGAGTAAGACTTTTAGAAAGAGTGTAATTTCTTGTCCCGTAAGGTGGCAAAGAAAAGATTGGCTAATGGTGAAAGGACCTACACAATGAAAGAGGAAATACCGGTTCTCAAAGGGAAAACCAAAAAAGAACTAGAAGAGATCTGTGTTTCCTTAGGTCTTGAAAAATACCGAGCAGCACAGATTTATACTGGAATTTATAAGAGTCGTTATACGACGATCGACCAATTTACAACCCTCTCGAAAGAAGTTAGGGAAAAGTTAAAACAACATACATCCTATCCAGAAATTGAAATTGGCCGTGATCTGGTTTCCAAAGATGATGGGACTCGTAAGTTTACATTTTACGTAGGCGAAAACAAAGAGATTGAAGCAGTTTGGATCCCTTCAGGTGACGGCGGTCGTAAAACCATTTGTATTTCTTCCCAAATTGGGTGTACCCTCAATTGTAAATTTTGTGCCACTGGCCTTTTGGAATACAAAGGTAATTTACACACTTGGCAGATCCTAGACCAAGTCTTGCAAGTGGAGCGCCTCGTAGGTGACCGTGCCACAAACATCGTGTTTATGGGAATGGGGGAGCCCATGCACAATTATTTCAGTGTGATGAAAGCTGCCCATATCCTACGCGACCAAGATGCCTTTGGACTTGGTGCCCTTAGGATCACCATCTCAACTGCTGGTGTCACAACTGGGATCAATCGTTTCATTGAGAACAAAGAACCTTTTAATTTTGCAATTTCACTAAACCATCCTAATCCTAATGCACGTTCTTCTGTGATGGATGTGAATGATAAACATCCCTTGGAAAAACTCATCGATGCAGCAAAACGTTTCACGAAGGAACTCGACCGTGCCATCACGTTTGAATATGTGATGATACCAGATGTAAACATGGGTCGTGACAATGCGGAACGGCTGGCAAAAATTGCAAGGTCGGTGAATAAATGTAAGATCAATGTAATTCCGTTAAACACTGATTTTACGGGATGGCGTAGACCAACCGATGATGAAGTCAAAGAATTTGTAATGCATCTCAAAGCTAAAACGACAGCTCCCATCCTCAATCGCCGTAGTCCTGGAAGGGACATCAATGGTGCCTGTGGGATGTTAGCACTCAAAGGAATTCGAAGTGAAACAACAAAGTAAATGGATATTGGTTTTATGTTTGGTTTTGTTTGGTTCTAATTGCCAAGACATAGTGGAACAAAAATGCCAATTAGCATGTGAAAAATTTGTCACATGTACAGAAGAGGAACTCAAACTCACTTTGGCACCTGATGTAAAACGCACAGGTAGGATCCAATGTATGGACGGATGTACCACTCACAATAGTGATATCCTCCAGTGTTTTGACCAAGAACCAAATTCCTGTAAAGGATTTGGCCAATGTTTAGTTCAAATAGGAACGTTTGAATGAAAGAATCACTTTCTCCTTCGGAACGCATCTTTTATCGTATTTTGTTACTGATGGCATCTTTGCCGATCTTGTTTACTTTACCACTGGATGTGATTGATATCGATAGCGCGCAGTATGCGGGGATCAGCCGTGAACTCGTCCTTTCGAATGATTTTTTCACACTCATTGATAATGGAAGAAGGTATTTGGATAAACCCATCCTTACGTTTTGGACCATTGCCACTTCGTTTTTTTTCTTTGGTATTAGTAACATCGCCTTTCGAATCCCAGCGATTTTTGTAAGTTTACTCTCCGTTTATTCGATTTACCGAATCACCATACTTTCTGGTGGAAAGGAGAGGCAAGGTTACCTCGCTTCCATTGCGTATCTCCTCGCACCTGGTGTATATGCGATGGTGGTGGATCCCAAAATCGATGTGTATCTCACGGCGTATCTTGTATTCACATATCATTTTTATTATTTAGGTAAAAAACAAAATCCCAATTATTTTTACCTGATGTATCTTATGATGTCGATGGGATTTATCACCAAAGGTCCCATCTCCGTTGTCATTCCAGCCATATCGATTGGAGGGGATATCTTATTCCGAAGGGATTGGAAACTTTTACTCTCGATGAGAATCCCCACTGGGATTTTTGTATTGGCATCACTTCCAGCACTCTGGTGTTTTTTCTTATTCAAAAACTTCAACTCATACGGGCCCGTTTTCTTTTTATGGATCCAATCCTTTGGTCGTTTTTATCGCGAGATGTATGATGTGAAGTTTGATCCATTTTATTTTTATAAATCCTTTTCATGGGCTTTCTTTAGTGGGCTTTTGCCTATGGTCATTTACCTGATTTTTCATTCTTACCAATATACCAAAACATTGGGTTGGAAAGAAATCCTACGTAAGATCCGCGCCAATGAATACAAAGAAGTGGATTTTGTGATTCCTTTTTGGGTGTTTCTCTTTTTGTTCCTCATCTCGTTTTCCAGATACCCACTTCCACAATATACCTATTGGGTATTACCTGGTGCTGCTTTGTACTTCGGGAAAATCATGGAAGAGAGTTTGTTTCAATCCAATGTGACAAGGTTACGTCCCTCGTTTCTCATTGCAGGGATTGTGTATTTGGTAGGGTATTTTCTCTTCCCTGTATTTGTATCCGATGTTGGGATTTTGTATTATGTATTCGGAGCCATTGGGATCCTTTTCATTTTACTTTCTGCACAACTCATTCCATTGGAAATCTTACTGACCCTTGTTGGTGCGACTTTGTTTTTTAGTGCGATTAGTTTACAATTTTATCCACTCCTCACAAGTTTCCAACCTTCCAGGGAATTTGGAGCGAAGATAAAAGAATTAGAACCAAATGAGCCAGTCCTATATACCTTCTGGATGTCCAATTCGAAACGTTCCTATGGGTTTTATGCCGAACGAAATTTTAGAAATATCTATGATAAGGAAAAATTGGATCGGTTGTGGGCTGAAAAATCGGAACGACTCCTTGTACTCCCATCTGAAAAGTTACCACAATTGCAAGAGATGGTGGGTTCAGAATACCAAATCATACCTGTAATGGAAAAAGAATCCTTCAAAGTGGCAACACCTACGATCGCTTTTCTCAAAAAAGAGACAAGAAACCTGGTCACGAAGAAAATTTCTTTGGTTTGGGTGAAAAAAATGCAGGGGAAATCATTTAAAAACTCGAAAGTATAACTAGGCTAAATTGTGTAAGTCTGGTTTTTAGGGCCCTTCGATGTCAAAATCAGGGCCTTTTTTTTTGTCCCTTCCTACCAAAGCATTCGGTATTTCCCTTTGATTCCTCATTCTGAATGCATTCAGACTTTCCTATTTCAAATTTCATAACATTTGTTTGGCGGTAATTTGCAGTTTATTTGAGACTAAGTTTCAACTAAGAAAGTTCAGAAAAAATTTCAGATTATGTCTCTTTTAATGTTTTTTCACAACCAAAACCCTTACATACTTGCTTTTTTTCGGATTTTACCTTTCCTTGTCAGAAGACAGTGTAAACGGATTCAGGAAATCTGCGAATGAATATAAAAATACTCAAGATCTCTGTGCCTATCGTTGCGATAGCTGCGTTAGCATATTTGATTTTTTCACCTAGCCGTTATGTGGGCTATTCACCCGACCAGCCCATCCCCTTCAACCACAAGATACATGCAGGCGATAACAAAATCGATTGTAAGTATTGCCATACAGGCGTTGAAAACTCGGCCCATGCCACAGTTCCACCAAGTTCCACTTGTATGAACTGCCATGGAGCAGGTAACGTAGCGGGCAACCAAGAACATGTTAAGTGGCTCAAAGCACAATACGATAGTAACACTCCAGTTTCCTGGGTGAAGGTCCATGACCAACCAGACTTCGTATACTTCAACCACTCAAGACACGTGCAACGCGGCGTTGATTGTTCCACATGTCATGGCAACATGGCAGAGATGGTAAAGGTTAGACAGTCCAAGTCCCTCAATATGGGATTTTGTGTCGATTGCCATAGAGAGAACAATGCTCCTAACGATTGTTCTACGTGCCACAGATAATCGGGAGACAAGTAATAATTTATGATGAAAGACGATAGTTTCCAAAAAGAAAAAAAGTCACTTTGGCAGTCTTACGAACTTCGCGGTACTTCTCGCGAAAAAGAACTCCAAAAACAAGAGTTCTACAAATCACCAGACCCTTTGATTGCTAAAATCAAAAAAGGTGACTTTGATAGAAAAACATTCCTTAAGTTTATGGGTGCATCAGTTGTGATGACAACTGTCGGTTGTATCCAAAAACCTGCTGAAAAAATTGTTCCTTATGTGAACCTCACCATTAAAAATCCAGACAACAACGAAGTAGAACAATATGACTTCGTAAAACATGGACACTCTTACCACTATGCTTCGGTATGTGGTGGTTGTTCTGTTGGTTGTGGGGTACTCGTAAAAGCAAAAGATGGTCGTCCTTTAAAACTCGAAGGAAATCCAAGCCATCCAATTTCAGAAGGTGCTTTATGTGCTTCTGGACAAGCTTCTATTTTTGATCTTTATGATGCAGACAGAGCAAAAGAACCACAACAAATTGTGAATGGTGTTGCTAAGTCGAGCGATTGGTTTGTTCTTGATAAAGACGTAAAAGAAAAACTCGCAGCAAACAAAGGTAAGACGGTCGTGGTAACAAAACCACTTACTTCTCCTGCCACAAAAGAATTTGTTTCTGAGTTTTTACGTTCTGTTGGTGGTGGAAAACACTTAGAAGTAGCGTTTGCTTCTTCTGATGATGCCATTACAATCGCTCAAGAAAAATCATACGGAAAGGCAGTTCTTCCAAACTACCACTTTGACAAAGCAAAAGTGATCCTTTCTATTGATAGTGACTTCTTAAACCAAGTCAACTACCACAATGACTTTTCAAAACGAAGAGACTTACAAAAAAATTCTAAGTCTTTCAATTCATTTATCGCTGCAGAAACTCACCCGTCTATGACAGGTTCGAATGCAGACCAAAGAGTTCCATTAAAACCTGGTGACCAAAGAAAGTTCGCTCTTGTAATTGCAAAGGCACTTTCTGATTTGGGAGTGGGTGGGGCAACAGGCGTGTCTGGAATCAATGTAGAGACAACTGCTTCTGAGCTTGGAATTTCCAAAGAAGTTGTGGTTCGCATTGCAAAAGCACTTGCTTCCGCAAAAGGTGAATCCCTAGTCATTGCTGGTGGTTCGAACACATTAACAGAAGATGCAGTGGATTTACAAATCGCTGTGAACATGTTAAACAGCATGCTCGGTAACGATGGCAAAACCATCGACGCTGGAAATCCTTTGAAAGAAGGAAAATCAGGCTACGCTGAAAACTTAAAATCCCTCGCAAAAGACCTAAAAGAAAGAAAGGCTGGTGTGGTCATTCTTTACGGTGTGAACCCAGTTTATGAAGCGCCAAATGGAGATGAGTGGAAAAAACTCCTTCATGAAGCAGCACAAGTGGTTCAAGTTTCTGACCGTGCGGATGAAACAGCACTTGCATCGAACTGGCTTGCTCCTGTATCACACTTCCTTGAGTCTTGGGGTGATAACGAATCCGTAGCAGGGATTGTATCGGTTCAACAACCAACAATTCGACCACTTTTCCAATCCAAAGCATTTGAAGATATGCTCATTGGTTGGGCAGGTGGAAAGTTACTTGGATCCGAGTCTCTTTACGAATACCTCAAATCAAAATATTCTAAAAAAACCAACTGGGAAGACTTACTCAGAAAAGGTGTTCTTGTTTCTGGAAATCCAAAAGCAGACAAGGGTGGTCGTTCTTTCCGAGGAACCATCGCACCTCTAACACCTTCCAAGTCTGGTTTAACTGTGTCTCTTTACGAAAACACAGGAATCGGAACTGGAGAAAGAGCAAACAACTCCCAACTCCAAGAACTTCCAGATCCAGTATCGAAAGTGACTTGGGACAATTATGTTGCTATTAGCCCACAATACTCTCGTTCGTCGGGAATCAAACTCAATGACGTTGTGACTGTGACTGTAAATGGAAAGTCCTTTGAACTTCCAGCTCTTGTCCAACCTGGTCTTCACCCAGAAGCAGTGGGAATTGCTCTTGGATACGGAAGAACAAATGTGGGTGAGATCGGAAACGGTGTTGGTAAAAATGCAAGTATCCTTGCAACAGAAGTAAACGGATCTTATGTTTACTCTGGTTTATCTATCACACTTTCTCCAACAGGTAAAAAATACAAACTCGCTACCACTCAGGACCACCATATGATGAGCCCTGGTGTGATGATGGGTGTGGAATGGAAAGAGAGACCTCTTATCATTTCCGCAAAACTACAAGACTATACTAAAAATCCAAGTGCCGGAATTCCTGAGCCTGAGATTCCAAAAATCTTAATCGATGGAAAACTACAAAGAGCACAAGGAGCAAACGCTCCTTCTGACCAACCAGGAAGTCAGTTTGCATACCCAGGATACAAATGGGGTATGGCAGTTGATTTAACTTCTTGTTCTGGTTGTGGTGCTTGTGTGGTTGCATGTAACATCGAAAACAACGTGCCAATGGTAGGTCGTGATGAAGTGCGTATGGGTCGTGAGATGCATTGGCTTCGGATTGACCGTTACTACATCGGTGATCCTGAAAAACCAGAATCACTCGAAATTGCACACCAACCACTCATGTGCCAACATTGTGATAACGCTCCTTGTGAGACAGTTTGTCCAGTGGCTGCAACTGTTCACAGTTCGGAAGGAACCAATGATATGGTTTACAACCGTTGTGTGGGAACACGTTACTGCTCGAACAACTGCCCTTACAAAGTGCGTCGTTTTAACTGGTTAGAACATTGGAATGAACACAGCTTACTCGGAGAGTCAATGCCTACCTTTAAGGCTCGTCCTCCAAGAAACTTAGGCCTTAACCCAGATGTAACCGTTCGTTCACGTGGTGTCATGGAAAAATGTAACTTCTGTGCGTCTCGTGTTGCTGAGAAAAAAATCGCAGCGAAAAACGAAGGACGAACTCTGAAAGATGGCGAAGTGAAAGCCGCTTGTGAACAAACATGTGCATCTGGTGCCATTGTGTTCGGTAACGTAAATGATCCTGAATCAAAAGTAGCGAAGCTCTTGAAAGACCCTAGGTCTTACAAACTTCTGGAATACCTAAACATCGGACCTGCCGTCAGTTATTTGACCCGAGTTCGAAACGAAGTTTAACAGGGAGAACACAAAGGGAATGTCATTAACACAAGCAGTTAGAGATAAATTAGATATCCCCGACCTGGTAACAGGCGGGAAATCGCTTAAAGATGTAACCGTTGATATCGCAAAACCAAACGAAGATTTCCCAACCAAACTTTGGTGGAATACTTTCCTTTTGGTTTTGACGATCACCCTGATCGACGTAGCCATTATCGGTTATTTGTTTTACGAAGGTCTTTACCTACTCGGGATCAACAACCCAGTGGGTTGGGGATTTTTCGTCGTCAACTTCGTATTTTGGATTGGTATCGGTCACGCAGGAACATTGATTTCTGCGGTATTATACCTCTTCCGCCAAGGTTGGAGAACAGGGATTAACCGTGCCGCAGAAGCGATGACAATCTTTGCCGTACTAGTTGCAGCATCGAACCTCATCCTCCACGTAGGTCGTCCATGGCTCGGATTCTGGCTCTTTCCCTATCCAAACGAAAGAGGACCACTTTGGGTGAACTTCCGTTCCCCTCTGATTTGGGACACGTTTGCGGTATCGACTTACCTTTCCATTTCCATGGTATTCTGGTACTTAGGTCTCATTCCTGACCTTGCTACCCTTAGGGATCGTGCGACAGAAACTTGGAGAAAGAACTTATACAACGTCTTAGCCTTTGGTTGGGTTGGATCGGCAAGAGCTTGGTCTCATTTGGAAATCGTTTCCATGATCCTTGCAGCTCTTTCTACTCCACTTGTTCTTTCGGTGCACACCATCGTATCCTTCGACTTCGCTGTTTCCATCCTTCCTGGTTGGCACACGACCATCTTCCCTCCATACTTCGTTGCCGGTGCGATTTTCTCCGGATTTGCGATGGTGGTAACACTTATGGTCATTGCTCGTGAAGTGTTTAACTTAAAGAACTACATCACGATGAAACACTTGGACAACATGAACAAAATCATGATGGTAACAGGACTGATTGTGGGACTTGCGTATGGAACAGAGTTTTTCATCGCTTGGTATTCTGGAAACGAATACGAAGTGTTTGCATTCTGGAACAGAGCTTTTGGACCATATGGTTGGGCTTACTTCATTATGATTTCCTGTAACGTGCTTTCTCCACAGGTGTTCTGGTTCCGCAAACTTCGTTACAACATCCCTGTGATGTTTGTTGCCTCCCTTGTGGTGAACGTGGGTATGTGGTTCGAACGTTTTGTGATCATGATGACACTGAACCGAGACTTTTTACCATCCAGCTGGGCTATGTATACACCGACTCTTTTCGACTACGCGATGTTAATCGGAACGTTCGGTATCTTCTTTACTCTCTTCCTTCTCTGGTGCCGAATTATGCCAGTGATTGCGATTGCAGAAGTAAAAACAGTGATGCCACAAAAAGAAGGAGCACACCACTAGTATGTATCTTCCAAAATTAGAACAGTTTCATAAATACAAAGAAATGGATGAAGGAGTTCTCGGAATTTTCGATACTCCAGAAGCCATTATGCATGCTGCGGAAAAAACAAAGGCAAAGGATTACATCGGTTTTGATTGTATCCTCCCTTACCCAGTGCATGGAATTGACGAAGCCATGGGAACTCCTAGATCAGGACTCCCTTGGGTCACTTTCTTTGCCGGGATTTTTGGATGCACGATTGGAATTTTGTTCCAATACTTAACACATGCACATGACTGGCCTCTCAATATCTCGGGAAAAGCTCTCAACGCTTGGTTTGCCTATGTGCCAATCATCTTTGAATTAACTGTATTTGCCGCAGGGATTTATACAGTAGCTGCTTTATGTTTTTTAAGCGGTATTCCCAAAGCGACACGTCGGATCCTTCACCCAGATTTGACGTCTCATAAATTCGGTCTTTGGATTCCAAAGTCTGCCAAAGGTTATAACGAATCCGATGTGGTTTCGTTTGTGAAAAGTCTTGGCGGATCCGAAGTAACCGTTGTGAAACCGGAGAACCAAAAATGAAACAAAACATCTTTCGAGTTTTCGCACTTGTGGCGTTAGTTTTTGTCGCAAACTGTGATTATAAAACTCCCGTTTATGAATACTTTCCGAATATGTATGACTCTCCTGCAAGAGAATCACAAGAAGCGGATTCATTTGCTTCCAATGGTTCAGCTTCAAGGATTCCACCAAAAGGTGCGATCCCAGTAGGATACTTTCCATACCCATATGCGGCAGAAGCAACTCCTGATACTCTTCCAGGTCCAGACAAAGGATTAAAAAATCCAATTGGAAAGGTGAGTTTAGGGGATTTGATGATTGGGGAAAAACGTTACCAAACTTATTGCACTCCTTGTCATGGTGTGCAAGGTCTTGGAAACGGAGCTGTTGTAGGGCCTGCACCAAAGTTCCAACAACCACCTCCTTCTGTTGTTTCTGATAAAATCCGCGGTTGGTCCGATGGACAAATTTACCACATCATCACGATGGGTCGAGGTCTCATGGGAAGTTATGCTTACCAAATCGAACCAGAAGACAGATGGAAGCT
The DNA here is from genome assembly GCF_026151345.1 of Leptospira paudalimensis. Lineage (NCBI taxonomy): Bacteria > Pseudomonadati > Spirochaetota > Leptospiria > Leptospirales > Leptospiraceae > Leptospira > Leptospira paudalimensis. The sequence continues at coordinate 2,103,126 of NZ_JAMQPR010000001.1, read as the reverse complement.
CATCGCTTACATCCGCAAACTTCAAGAATATGAAGTGAAAAATAAAAAGGCGAACTAGGGGAAATTATGAGCTCTACAAAAGCAGCGAAACTAGACGAAACATTATTGCAGTTTAAACTGCCAGGGTCCCTTCGTAATGCCCTCATTGCCATGATCGGAATTGGAGTGGTGAGTTTCCTCATCGCCTTTTTTGGATTTGGTCATGAGACGTCTCGTCACATGGACGAAGCTGGTCATTTCCACCATACGAATTTAGGATACCATATCTTACTCATTGGTGCTTACTTTGTGATCGGACTTTCCATCACAGGGATTTTCTTCACAGCGATCCAACACCTAACAGGCTCACAGTGGTCGGTGACTGTTCGTAGGATTTTCGAAACTTACGGACTTTTTGCACCTGTTGCTGGACTTCTACTCGTGGGAGTGATCTTTGGAATGCATGATCTGTATGAGTGGGCAGATGCGACGGTTCGTGAAAACGACCACCTCATCCACCACAAATCTGGTTACTTAAATCCAACCTCTTTCATCATCCGATGTGTACTTTTCATTGGAGTATGGTCAGTATTTGCTTACATCTTCCATGGAAAGTCAGTCGGTCAAGACAAAGATAAGGTTGTGGATACAACGAAGACTCTTGCTAAGATTTCGGGAGGATTTATCCTCTTCTTTGCACTTTCATGGTGTCTCATGTCGTTTGACCTTCTCATGTCACTTTCCCCACATTGGTTTTCCACTATGTTTGGTGTGTATGCATTTGCTGGCGCATTCCAAACATCTCTTGCATCGTATTTGATTGTCATTGCGATTCTCAAGAAAAATGGATACCTCGGGGAAGCAGTGAATGAAAACCATTACCATGACATTTCAAAGTTTTTACTTGGTATGACAACTTTCTGGGCGTATGTTGGATTCTCACAATTTATGCTCATTTGGTATGCAAACATCCCAGAAGAAACTTTCTTTTACGAGATGCGTATGACAGGTGGTTGGGGATACACAACATTACTTCTTCCATTTGTGAAGTTTGTAATTCCTTTCCTTTTGTTACTCAATCGTCCGAACAAACGAAACATTGATTTCCTTTGGAAATTAGCTGCATGGATTCTGACTGTTCAGTTCTTTGAACTTTTCTGGTTGGTTTTCCCTGCAAACTTTGAAAAATTTTCAATCTTACACTTTGTTTTAGCATTTGGCGGAACAGTGGGAGTTGTTGGTCTTTTTGGTTTCTTCGTCTTCAAAAAGTTCGAAAAACATAGTTTAGTTCCGGTCGGTGACCCTCGTTTAGATGAGTGCCTTCACCACCACCAATAGGAGAATTGTTTTGAAACTGAAATTAGTAGCATTCTTGATCGTTGGGATGAGCGTAACAGCTTGTTCCAAAAACGCAGAGGTAACTTGGCATAAAAATTGTGATGCCAAAACCAACAAAGCAAGTTTGGATTTTACTGTTCCTTTGTATTCAGAACCAGATTCTAATTCTAAGGTGGTAGAATTTGTTCCAGTAGGAACTGTTGTAAAAGTATTCGAAGCTCGTAACCATAACGTTTGGGCACCAAAATACTTTATCAAAGTTCAAACTGCAAAAAACGAAGGTTATATGAGCCCAAGATGTTTTGTAGTGGGACAAGATCCGGCAAACAGTGTTTGGAGATATTCCAAAGGACTCGTAACAGATTCAAAACCTTTTTACGATCCAAGTGACAAGGCTCATTATCCTAGAGGGACTGAGTATGGAAATTTGAAGGACCTTCCGAAGGAAAAAATTCCTCTTTCTGAACTCACAAAAGGTTTGGAAGAAGAAACTTACGTAAACAAAAACATGTTGAAACAAAACTAAGTTTACAAAGTTAACTAAGGTTTGGCGGAGTTTACTCTGCCAAATTTAGGATAAAAGACCCAAGGGAAACCAAGGGTCTTTTTTTTTGAGGGTTGCGAAGATTCTTTTATTTCTTTAATACTACTATTTCGTAGGCAACTATCGCCAAGATCACGAATTTTTCCCAAATGAAGTAAAAAGCACCGAGAGGTTGGATCACATTCCAATTTTCGATCAAAAAATACATCGATACACCGCAATAAGTAAGATTGCCAATGATCACACCGAGAAGAAACGGTTTCCAAAGTTTTGGTTTTTGAATAAAACAGGTATTGGAATAAAAAAACAAAATGCTGGCAAGGATTCCTAATTTGTATAACACTTCTGTGGGCATTCCAAAATAAGGTTGAAAGGGTAAAATCACACCAAATAACACAAGTAAGGATATCGATGCACCGAAAGCATCTAAGAAAAAAATAGAGTAGGGTTGGGATTTTTGGAATAGTTTTTGTATCATCAACTCAGTCCTAGATTGTATTACTCCTTATTTTCGAAAACGGTGGAGGTTCCATTGTTTCCTTTGATCTGCAGTTTTAGTAAAGGAGTTTGATCCCATTCAAAAATTTTGAATTTTATTTGTAATCAATTTAATCAGGAAAATACCAGCTTTTGAATCTTGGAATTTATGAGATTCTCCATAATCGTTTGCTATTTCAAATTCGATTCTAAAACGAAGGTAAACTACCTTCCGAAAATTATTCAAAAATTTGAAATTTAAGGATTTACAACCACAGACTATCTTAGATACTAAGAGATTAAGTTAATAAGATAATTAGCTTGTTAACTAATGGATTTTTTATGAAAATAGAAATTTTTAAAAAAACTACACGTCAGTATTTCGAAACAGCCCTTTTTATGCATGAATCGATCGCAACGCATGTTGGGCTTTCAGGCACAGATCATAAATTTTTAGGATACCTACTAGAAAATGGAGAGATGACTGCAGGGGAACTGGCAAAATTATCTGGGCTTACTACTGGGGCGATCACTGGAGTCATTGATCGATTGGAGAAGAGTAAACTCGTAAAAAGGAAATTTTTACAAACTGATAGACGGAAGGTTTTTATTGTTCCAAATTTGGAGAAGGCAAACCAACTGTTTTCACCAATTTTTAATAAATTACAAAAAGAAACGGACCAATTGATTTCTAGTTTTTCAAGTCTTGAGATAGAAGTCGTCCATCGTTATTTCGAATCTGCAATCAAGATAATGGAAAAAGTTTCAAAAAATTTAAAGGATACGAATGGGATATGAATATGATAGTAGAAAATTGTTTTGTGTTTGCATCAACGTTTGGACTTTCAGATGTAACCAATTTTGTTTCCCACCATTCTCTATCAATTGCAAAGTATACTTTATTATTAAATCTACTAATCTATTTTTTAATGAATGGAGCTCAAATTTTTGAAACAATTGTTTTTGTACCACGTTGGGCTAATGGAACTGTTCCTGATTTGGGTTTACTGAATACAGAGTATAAGTCTGCAGATTTAAAATACTTTTGGATTTTGTTTCATTCATTACACGAAATTATCTTCTTAGTATCACTTATATTTTGTTACCAAATAGATGGGATTGGTAACAATTTATTCCTACTTTTTATCCTTCATATAGGAGTGAGAGCTTGGACTATCATTTATTTCGCAAATAAAATCATTTGGTTCCAATCGATGGCAAATACAATCGATAAACATTCAGTCAAAGTATTCAGTGATATTAAGAAATGGGTGATCTGGAATTATATACGTGTTTCTATATATATTGGAATTTCGATTTTAATGGTACCACTAACCATTAAAATTCTAAATTTGAACGGTTAAGGAATATAAATGAATGAAATGATTTGATTTCTTCAACCGTTATGTGATGGTCATAACAGTTGATCCAAGTTAATTCGGTAACATAAACATCGAATCGGTAAACAATTGTTTTAATAATTAGTATATGTTTGCCTATAATTCTGTATTGATTGTTCTAGAAATTCCAGAATAGGTTTTTTACTTTTGGGTTACGTAAGGCAAGGCCTGCCCAAAGGAGAATTCCTATATAAACGGGAAATAAGGTGTGGCTAAAAAGTGGATTTTCCACACGAACGTGGATGGCAATAGCACCACCTAAATATCCAGTGAGTAAGAGAGCTCCGAGCGCGGCAGTTTGCGGTATGGCATACAAAACAGTGATCACCAACAGAATGATTCCGATCGTCATTGCACTTTGGGCAGGTAGTCCCAGTTCTTCCATACTTTTTAACACTGGATCAATTTTAGCTAATTTTCCGCCTGCATCGAAGAGTAAAAATGCGATTACTAGGCCACTTAGAATTCGTCCCACCCAAAGGTAGGTTGGGGATTGGTTAATTTCGTTCATAACATCACCTGCTTGAAAAACGTTCTTGCAATAAAAACATATCAATTGATATGTTGTCAATAAAATTTAGATGGATAACCAACTGAATTGATTGAACGTGGAGTGGCCTCGATTTCGGGGCAAAATGGTATTCTCTTTTGTGTAAGTGTTTGTTTTATAGGAGATGAAGGAACAAGTGAAGGATGGGGAAACAAGAGGAAACTCGTAGACTGATCATAGAGTCTGCATTTGCACTGATTTACCAAAACGGATTTCAAGGCGTGGGTGTTCGTGAAATTGCACTTTCAGCAAATTTAACCATCGGTGCCTTTTTTTACCACTTTCCTACAAAGAATCATGTTGGTTATGCCATCATTGATGAGTTTTTATCCAAAGGAATTTTGGATCGTTGGATATTGCCTTTGGAACAATATGATAATCCAGTCGAAGGAATCATTCATACATTTAAAAAAACTTTTGATGAATGGCCAGATGAATTTGTTTCGAGGGGATGTCCTCTGAATAATTTAGGGCAAGAAATGTCTTCGATTGATCCTGAGTTCCAAAAAAAAGCAAAGGAACTTTTGTCCAATTGGATTCAGAACACCAAAACTTACTTGGATATTGCCCGAAAGAAAAAAATCCTAAAACCAAAAACAGATACACTTAAACTCGCGGAATTTATTGTAACCTTCCAAGAAGCTACCTTCGCAATGGGTAAAGTAATGAATGATCGCAAAGTCTACGATTCTTTATATCTTTCGTTTCGCGACCATCTACAATCGCATTGCCATTGACATTCTATTAAATGGGGTTATACTCAATCACATGGGACAAAAACGCACCATTGCTACCTCCGCCTCAGAAGAACGATTGGAAAAACTTTTAGAAGAACGCCTGACGGAAGGTTCCAATCATGAAATCATTGATAAACGAATTTGGGATTTATTTGGAGAAACTTGGTGTGTGATGTTTACTGACCTATCTGGTTTTTCTAGAGGAGTAGCAAAATTTGGAATCATTCATTTTTTACAAACCATCTATGAATCACAACGAATTCTCATTCCAGTCTTAGATGAGTATGATGGTATCCTGATGAAGGATGAAGGGGATAGCCTTATGGTGCTCTTTCGTAATACCAACAAGGCGATCCAATGTGCGATCCATATGCAAAAAGCATGCAAACGATATAATGAAGGAAGAATTGCAGAAGAACAGATCCTTCTCTGTGTGGGTCTTGGTTATGGAAAAATTTTAAAAATAGGGGATACTGATGTGTTTGGTGCTGAAGTGAATGCTGCATCCAAACTAGGGGAGGATACTGCCAAAGCTTGGGAGATTCTTGTGACAAGTGCTGTCAAAGAAAATGCTGATGAAACGACAGATTTTGATTTTGAACCGATCAAAGAAATTCCGCCTGGTTCGGATGGTGCCTTCAAACTTCTTTATACACTGGATGAACCTAAATGGGTAGTTTTGTAAGATCAAAATAAAGGTTCATTCCATGAATTCATAAATGGAACGAATTTCTCCATTGTTTTCGATGTAATTGTATAATTCTTGGAACTCCTTGTGCCCACAAAGAGTTGTCGAATCGCCTATGAGAATCAAATGGGACTTGGCACGAGTGAGTGCCACATTCAATCGTTTTGGGTTCATTAAAAAACCAATTTCACCATCAGGGTTAGAACGTACCAAACTAAGAATCACTATCTCAGACTCTCTTCCTTGGAACGAATCAATGGTTTGCGTATACCACCTTCCATTTGCTCTTTGGATGAGTCTTTCCACCTGTCCTCTGTAAGGTGAAATGATGGTTGTGAAATCTTTGGGTAAACCTTTTTCCATAAGTGATTCAATCAGTGTGATTTCAGTTTCATTGATGAAACTGAGTTCCTCACCATCTGTTTCTTCTATCGTATCACTTCCTGCGGTATCAATCCATAGAATGGCAGAATCGGATCCAAAAATCTCAGTCATCACTTCTATGTTTTGGAACTGAAGGTCTGGATGTGTGAAAACTTGGTTCCCATAATAGGTCTGGTTTGGGAAACCAAGGATTTCTTTTTTCATACGAAATTGTTTTTCTAAAAAGATCGTTCGTTCTCCTGAATCGTTACCGATTACTTTTTCTAGAAAACTAGGAATGGATTCATGTTCTGGTAAGGAATAGTTGACACCTAGTTGTTTTGGATCTCCAAAGAAAAATGTTTTTTTGCCGGAGAAAAGTGCCATATAACAACCAGGATCTACACTTTGTGTGGCTTCATCCACAAACACATATTCAAAGTTTCTTCCTTTTTTGAATTCGTTTCCAAAACCAGCAAAGGTAGAGACGATGAGCTCACTTGCATCCAGTAACCTGGTTCGAATATTTGTTTCCGCATCACGGATAGTTTTTAATAAGAACTTCGCTTCTTTTTTCTGTTGGTAACGTTCTTCTCTTTCTTCCTTTCCAAAATTTCGTTTCCAAGAGTTGATTTTCTTTTGGAGTACTCGTAGTTCCGTTTGCCAGTTTTGGATTTGTTTTTGATCGGGATGGATCTGGATGAGATGGTCCAGGTGATAAGGAAGGACATTCTCTTTGATTTTTGTTGAATTCCCCATTCGAATCACTCGAATGCCTTTTTGGATCGCAAGCTCAACAATATAATCACAAGCAAAATTCGTTGGACAAAGAGTTAAAACGGATTCCTTTCTCTTTTGGATCTCTACAACAGCTTGCATGAGTAAGGTGGTTTTTCCCGTACCTGGTGGTCCAAAAACCATTCCATAATCAAATAGAGAAAAAATTCTTTCGATCGGGGAAAGTTCCATTGTTTTTTTTGGTGGAGTCGGTTTATCTCCCAAACTATAACCTAAAATCCATTTGAGTTTTTGGTACGATTCCGATTCTTTTGTCAGTTTTACTTTTTGTATGATTTCGTTATATAAATCATAGGTGGATTCTGGAAACCATTTGCGAATTTGATACTCTTCTCCTTCCCATTCATAATCACCACGGACTTGGATGATGAGTTTTGTTTCATTCCATTGGTAGATATTTCCATAAATGGATTCTGTTTGGTTTTGTAAGAGGACAGGAACACCAGGTTTGATCCAAAGTTTCGATTTGTTAGATAGATTCACTTGGAATTCTGCTCTCCAAGTATTTCCAACAACAAAGCGAATATCAACAAATGTTGCGACTTTAATTGTTTGGGATTCCGAATCCTTTTCTAAAAAAAGATTACGTTCTTCCTCACGTTCCTTCGTTAAAATTTGTTCTACGAAATTTAATTCTTCTTCTAATGAACCAAACGTTTGTTTTATGGCTCTTCCCATTCAATGTTCTCCAAGGTAGTAAAAAAACCATTCCGAAGGAGTGGTGCAAAATCGATAAAGTCAGCTGCTTTTAGGTATAAAGAATCTTCAATGGAATACGCCTGGATGAGATTATTGGCAGCTTCCTCCAATTTTCCCAATCGGCAATGGGCTCTTGCTAAAATGATGAGTGTTTCAGGATCAATTTCCTTACAATATTCGATATGGGTGCGTATGGATGAGAGAGCATTTTCTGGATCTTCTGCATCCAAGTAACATAACGCGAGTAAGTCGTAATGAAGGAATTCTTCTGGTTCCACCATTTTTAGGGATTTTTTTAAAGAGGCAAGGGCAGAGTTGAAGTCTCCTCTTGAAAAATACAAAGAGCCAAGTTCTGCCCAGATGTCTTTTCGATCAATCCCACGGCCATTACTCAGATGTTCTTGGGACAAAGCTTGTTTTAAAACTTCGATCGCTTCTTCGGAACGTTCCATATCTTTTAACAAGGAAGCAAGTAGAAGATAGTTTTCCAGGTAAGAAGGGAATTGAAGGATACTTTTTTGGAGTAATACCTTTGCAGATTTAAATTTTTTTAATTTAATGAGATAACGAGAGTAAACGGTAATACTTAAGGGGTGTGATGGATAGTTTTGGATGATGTCTTGGAATACAGTTTCAGTTTCTTTAGGATTACCAACCGAATACAAACACCAAGCTTTTTTCGCTTTGATTTTAATGAGTGCAGATTCGTCTTTTGTATAGGCTTCACTCTGTGCATACAAATTGAAAGCCCGGGTAAAATCCTTTTCCTCTTCCAATTGTTTTGCTTCACGGATCAGAGAAAAAAAAGGATTCATCAAAATTTTTTACTTCAGGAAATCACGGATTCGTCGATGGGTAGAATAGGGAGTAAAGATTGTAAAAGGAGGTCCACTCATGGTTCCATCTACACCTATCAATCCAATTTTCAATTTGCCAAAGGAAATTTTCCAGGCACAAAACCAACTGACTGAGAAACTCATGAAGTTGGCTGTGGAAGAAAAACTGGGTCCTGTGACAAATAGTGAAAGGTTACTCGACATCTATTGTTAAGTGATTTTCAGAAACATTAGTCGATCCGGGTTTCTGGATTGAATAATGGGCGTTTTCGTTCCATAAACCCACTAATGGCACTTCTGAAATCTTTGGAATCGAGCATACTGGCATTCCAAACTGCCACGTAATCCAAACCTTCTTCGATTGTTTTGCCAATTCCATGGTTTAGCACTTGTTTGACACCACGAATCACAATCGTAGGGTTTTCAGAAATTTCTTCGGCAGTTTTTAATCCTTCTATGAGCAAACTGTCAAAATCTTTAGTGACCTTAGTCACAAGCCCCATTTGAAAAGCTTCTGTCGCTGTGATGTCTTTTCCCGTCAGGGCAAGTTCTCTTGTGTGGGCATTGCCAATCAGGTGGGGAAGCCTTTGTAAGGAACCCATATCCGCAACGATAGCGACTTTCGATTCCCGTAAGGAAAATAAGGCATCTTCAGACGCATAACGAATGTCACATGCAGAAACTAAATCCAGTCCACCACCGATACAATGTTTTTGTACAAGTGCAATGGAAGGTTTTTTAGAATTATAAACTGCATTGATTCCTTTTTGCATGGTAAGGATGAGCTGGTAAAGTTTTTCCCTACCATCTGCAAGTTCACCTTGTACAACCGGTTTGAAATCTTGGAAAAATTCTTCCAAGTCAAGGCCTGTTGAAAAGGATTTTCCTTTCCCTGCGATCACAAAACAGTGAATTTTCGGATCTGCATCAATCTCTGCTACCATATCTGGAAGGTCACGCCAGAAAGGCCAATTCATCGCATTTCTTTTTTCAGGACGGTTCAGCCAAAGAATCGCAATATTTTTTCTTCTTTCGATTGTAAAAAAGGGAGATGGGTTCATACGTTTGTTTCTTCCTTTAACCAAAGTTTTTTGGAAACCATCAGATACACTCCAAAGAGGATAAGACCAATCGCAATGTATTGTGACTGGGAAAATCCATGCCAGTAATAACCAGAAAGAAAAGTAGGGTTTCCATTGGCATCAGGAATGTTGACAAGAGTTGGTGGGTCAAAAAATGGAATCACCGCTTTATTCACTCGCAAAAATTCAATGATGAGTCTTGCAAACCCATGGATGATGAGAAACTGTGCACCAATGCTCCATTTGCGAAAGTTTTGGTAACGTGCCCAAAATTGAAAATAGGAAAAGTAACCAAAGGCCATTATGGATTCCATCACAGGTGTATTCCAAACGGGAACTCCTGACGGATGAGCTCCATGGAATTCAAATACAAAAAATGGAATCCTTTCATCAGTGGCAAATCCGTAACAACCATCTCCACTTACAAAACAACCGAGCCTACCAATCGCATAACCCATGCTAATCGCAGGAATCACTGCATCATAATAAGCACCGATATCCAGTTTATAATAACGGAAGTATAAGGTGATGAAGAGCCAGCCAAAAAGAAGACCACCAAAAAAGACAAGACCACCACCACTAAAAAGAGAAGACCATAATCCCGGGTGACCAGGGAATCCGTTCCAGTGGGTGAGAGGATAAGAATACTTGCCATCATAACCAGGAACATCGATGAACACTTGGTCCCAGATTTCAAAGATAAAGAAAATTTTTGCACCGATGAGGGTGCCTAAAATCCCAAGAAAGATCAACCAATCGGAGTGGTTTGGATCTAATTTTTTTCGTTCCAGTTCCTTTGGGAGAAGATAGGAACCAACAAGAAAGGCTAACATCATAAGAAGGCTGAAAGTGGACAGACCCTCCCAGCCAAAGGGATTGGGAATCGGAATTCGATCTAACATAGAGGAAAGGGTAAATTCTATGCCCACGGGGGAAAGGAGAATTTAAATCGGGATAAAGGAGAAAATAGGAAGGAAAAATAGCTTGACTCTAGATAGTTCAATATTAAACTATCTGATATTGATTTAAGGAGAATTCACTATGTTCGATTTATTATTTTCTACATCTGGGGACATCATCCCTCTTATCCTACGCATCACAGCTTTTGTTGTGATTTTCCCACACGGTGCCCAAAAACTTCTAGGTTGGTTTGGTGGTTACGGTTTCAAAGGAACTTACGGATTTTTTACAGGAACCATGAAATTCCCAGGGATCCTTGCTGTTCTCATTATTCTTGGTGAGTCTGTTGGATCTGTACTTCTACTTGTGGGATTTTTAACAAAATTTGCAGCGTTGTCCATTACCATCATCATGATCGGTGCTGCATTCATCGCTCACAGACATAACGGTTTTTTCATCAATTGGAATGGAAACCAAAAAGGAGAAGGGTATGAATTCCATATCTTAGCTGCGGGACTTCTCATTGCTTTAGTTGTTGGTGGAGCTGGAGTGTATTCAGTTGATTTTAACTTAATCGGTAAGTTCTAAGACCAAATTGCCTAAAGAGAAAACTCTCAACGAATCCTTGTTTGGAAAATTAATTCTAAACAAGGTTAGTGGGTTCTCATCACAAAAGTCCTAATCTGGGCTTTCAAAAATGTTCGTGGTTCTATTTCCCATTCCTTTTTAAAATTCAAATACCCAAATAGATTGAATGATCCAAACGTTTCTCTGGGATTTTTTTTGAGGGAATCAGTCTAGGTTGATGTATTCTTCTGGGTCGAGAGGAGCATCAAGGCCAATTCGCACTTCATAATGGACGTGGGCTCCTGTTGCTTTTCCTGTTTGTCCGACTAGGGCAATTTTATCACCACGTTTCACACGATCCCCTGGATTCACGAGAATGAGAGAGCAGTGGCCATACAAAGTAAAAAATCCATTTTCATGGTTGATCCGTACTGATTTTCCAAGACCACCAACCGCTGTATCCACAGCAATGATCCCAGGCCCCGTTGCATAAATGGGAGTTCCTTCACCAGCTGCAAAGTCAATACCGGAATGGTATTCCCCCACGGGTAAAATTCCGAATGGATCACTGCGATACCCAAAGGTGGATGTCACCACACCAACACCAGGTTTCAGAGGCCGCCCTCTTGGCATGGAATAAAAGATACTCTCTCGCATGGATAGGTAATCGATGGCATTTTGAAAATTGGGGACAAGGTTTCCTAGTCTTACACCAAACTGAGTGTAGGTGGTAACAACTTGTTGGAAGAGTAATAAATTCGAATCGAGTTCACTTGCATCTTTCCGAAACTCTTCTTTTAAGAGATAATCTTGGGTGATCATTTCTTTTTCTGGGATTTCTTCCCAGGCAAGTAAATTGAGAGATTCCGTCATGGATTCCAATTCTTCTACAGATTCGCGGAGGTCTTTCGAGAGAAGGTCGTAAAATAAGAAGGATACCAGTTGGGTTTCTGTTTTTTTTTCGAGAGAAAGGTTTCTTTCAAAGAAAAAGGAAAAATAAACGAGGAGACCAAAGGATAAAAGGACAAGGGAAACAGAAAGTCCAAAAAGGAACCCAAGCATTCCGACTGATATTTCAATCTGGGCGAGGGGTTTTTCATCATTGGGGATGAGGACAAAACTCACCTTCTCTCGGCTGCGGGAAATCCACTTTTGTAAGCGTTTTCGCCACCGTAAATGTGCAATTTGGAGCCTTTCGTAGGCGGTTGTGACGTAAGTTTCTGCCAATGTTCGTTATCCAGCCAATTTTTTCCTTGCCCATGCCATTTTTCAGGGGAAAGTGGATGAATCCAATATGTTTAAATTTCTCACTTCTCTTTTCAGAAAGAAAGCCGACTCTGTCGATTCCTTTTTGATGTACCCCGAGGGAAAGAGATACTATCGAGAAACTCACTCCATACGCAGGGCCAATATCGATGAAGATGCCATCAAAATCATCAATCGATTGAACAAGTTTCGTTACAAGGCCTACTTAGTCGGTGGAGGAGTCAGAGATCTGCTGATGGGCAAACGCCCAAAAGATTTTGACATCGTCACAAGTGCGACACCAAACCAAATCAAAAGGATCTTCAATAACTGCCGGATCATCGGTAAACGATTTAAAATTGTACACATCATTTTTAAAGGCAAAATTATTGAAGTCTCTACGTTCCGTTCACTACCGGAACATCGTTTGGAAAAACACAAAGCAGAAAACGATTATCTCATCAAGCGGGACAATTCCTTCGGTACAGCAAAGGAAGACGCGGCAAGACGCGACTTTACCATCAATTCATTGTTTTACGATCCTAAAAACGATTCCATTTTGGATTACGTAGGTGGATTTGAAGACATCCAAAAGAAAATCGTTAGGGTCATTGGTGATCCTGATATTTCTTTCAAAGAAGATCCTGTTCGTATGTTACGAGCAGTGAAGTTTTCCGTTTTGCTCGGACTTGATATCGAGAAAAAAACCAAACTGGCAATTAAAAAGAACCGTTTGGAACTCGAAAAATCATCCACAGCAAGACTATTAGAAGAGTACAACAAAATGTTCCGTACTTGGAAAACATCCATCATTTTTGAAGGACTTGCAGAAAACCACCTACTCGATGTTTTGTTCAAAGAACCAGCGGATAAACTGAAAAAAACCGACCCAGAATGGCGTGAACATTTTATGGACACACCACTTGGCAAACGACTTGCTGTGACTGACAAACTTCTCTCAGCGAGAGAAGAGATGACACCAGCGATTTTTTATTCGTTAATTTTTTACGATATCGTAAAAGACCTTTATGAAAACGATCGTGGTCACCTAGCGCATAACATCAAAGAAAGTTTACAACCTGTTTTTGAACGGATGGGGATTCCTAAACGTGAACAAGACAATTTGGTAAAAATTTTCATAAGCCAACCTCGTTTTCACATCACTGACGATGAAAAAGAAAGGCAAAATTCATTCTTCAAAAAGAAGGATTATTTTTACGATGCGTTTATGGTGTACAAAATTGTTGCCATTTCGGAAAACAACGAAGCTGCTGTTCAGACTGCTTTTTTCTGGGAAATTTCACTCAGACAGAGACCAAAACCAGATAGCCATCAGTTTGGCCAACAGAACCGTAAAAAAGAAGGGAATAAAAAACGCCCACCACGCAAAAAACACCGTGATCGAAGAGGGAACGGGAACCAGAACCAACAAGAATCTGGGTCAAACCAAACTCATGAAAATGGGAAAGGTGAGACAAATGAAAACCGTAATCCTTCATTAGAACATCAAGATACTGAGGAATAAAGACTTTCCTTAGATTCTAAGAAGATTTTTGTCCATAACTCTCGTCAAATGATTTGGGAGTTATGGAATGATCACCGAAAATAAAATTTTAATCGTTGAAGACGACCCGACCACAGCACTGTTATACCAAGGTGCTCTGCGTTCCATTGATGCTAATTTTGTTGTGTTTTCTGGAATCAAACCAGTCTTACACCTCTTACAAAAAGAAGGGATTGAATCGATTGATCTTATCCTAACTGACTTAAAACTACCAGATGGAACAGGTGCGGAACTGGTAAGGGAAATACGAAAAAAAAATTCCCAGATCCCCATTCTTGTGATCACTTCCGAATCTGATTCAATTGCCATCATCGAAGTGATGAAAGAAAATGTGCAGGATTATTTGATCAAACCTGTTTACCCAAAGGAATTGTTGAAAAAAGTGGAATACCACTTATCCAAACGTTCATTGGATTATAAAACCTCCATTTTAGAAAAAGAAAAAATCATTTCTCTTGAGAAACTTTTGGATTGGTATAGTTTCAAAAATCGTTCATTAAAGAAGGGCGAATTTAATGCCCAGGAGTTACATAAAAATTTATTCCATGTTTTGCGAGCTAGTTTATCTCAAGGGGCTGGGTTTGGAATCTTAGTGCAAATCATTGATATCATAAAAGGGATGAAACAAACAGAAAATGGAGATTATATCTTAGAAAAAGAAGTTTTATCCATCTTAGAAGACAACGCAAATTATTCGAAAAAAGTTTTAAATACATTTTCTGAAATTGAAAATATCATTTTTGATCGCGTAAAAGAGGAAGTAGTTCCGTTATCCGAATTATGGCAAGAAATAGTCACCACTTTAAAAGAAATAGAATCACAAACAAAAATCAAACACCATTCCATCCAAATAACAGATGTAAGTTCTATTCAAATGAATTCGATATACATTCGTTGGAATCGCGAATACTTTCATAAATCTGTAAGGGAACTTCTGATCAATGCTATGAAGTTTTCTCTAGACTCGTCTTCTATTTTTGTATTACTCCAATTGAAATCAGATTCCGTATCTTTTTCCGTTATCAATTCGGTAGGAAGTGACTTAAAAATTGGAGAAGGGATTCCAAATGAATATTTGGACCTCGTGTTTGAGCCATTTTTTCGATTAACCAAGAACCTTTATGAACGGTATGAAACCCTCGATTTTGGAATTGGACTTTCGTTAGTGAAAGAAACCATACAAAAGTTTGGTGGTTCCGTCCTTGTTTCAAATATATTTGATCATTTAGGAGATAAGGTGGAACCTAAGGTTGAATTCAAAATCACACTCCCTCAATCTTCCTCTTTGAAGTGAAGAAAACCTTTTGTTTTGGGTAGATAGGTTTTACTTTCTTTTAAAAATTTTGTTCCTGGTTTTCCTCTTTCAAACCTACCGATCATCGTTATCGGAATGGATTTGATTTGGTTTGGTAGGATGTCTGGTGATAAAAACAAAAGTTCCAACTCTTCCCCGGAACCAAGGCAAAAATCCACTCCTAGTTTTTCTACAGCAAACGGGTGTAAGGGGACAGATTCCACTTGGATTGTGAGTTTCCCTTTGGAGGCAAGTGCTAACCTTTCTGCATCTTGGATGAGTCCATCTGTGATGTCCATACAGGCATGGATTCGAAACTTTGAGAGTGGTTTTTGTAGGATCTGCTTTGATTTTGGTAAAAGGTGTTTTTCAATGGCCAGTTTAAAATCTTTCCCCTTCCAATTCTTTTTTAAAGAATGATACCCAAGTAGGCTTTGGCCTAAATCCCCGGTGACATAGAGGTAATCGCCTGGTTTTCCACCCGATCGAAGCCAAGGTTTTTTGACCGTACCTACTACTGTCAGTGCCAATTGGGTTGTGGGTGAGGAAAAGGTATCGCCACCAGCGAGTTTCATTCCATATTGGTGGAGGGAAACCCTCAGAGCTTTGGCAAACCTCCTGACCCAATCTTGTTTTCGAGAGGTAGGGGATAGGCCCAGGTTTAAAAAACACTCTTTAGGAACACCACCCGATGCTGTGATGTCGGAGACATTCACTTCCACCAGTTTTCCTGCTAGGATTTCGGGGTTTGACCATTCATGGAGGAAGTGGGTTCCTTCGGAAAGGGAATCCGTTGTGACGAGGCGGTTTGGTGCCAAAAAATAACAATCGTCCTCTGGAGGAGGAGTTGTTCCAAAAAGAGTACGGATGATTTCTGATTCTTTCAAAGCTTCGTTTCCAATAAATTTGTTTGACCCACTGTGAAAACCGAAAATCCTGACATAAAAGAGGAAAATCTCGTACTTATGGAACTATTGTCTAAAGCCCACAAGACCCCTTCTATCGCAAAAGAAGCCGTACAAAAACAGTGGTTTGTTGTGGACGCAACTGATAAGACTCTCGGAAGATTGGCAAGTCAAGTCGCTTCCCGACTTCGCGGAAAACACAAATCTACATTCACACCGAACCAAGATTGTGGGGATAACATCATCATCGTTAATGCTTCTAAAGTGGCTGTAACAGGTCGCAAAAGAGAACAAAAAATTTACTACCACCACTCCCGTTACCCAGGTGGTATGACTGCGATCGCTTTCCACAAACTCATCCAAGAGAACCCAGAAAGAGTGATCATGGAAGCAGTGAAAGGAATGTTACCTAAATCAAAATTAGGTGACCAAATGTTAAAAAATTGCCGAGTGTTCGCAGGCAATGACCACAACCTAGGAGCACAAAAGCCCCTAAAACTGGAGTTGAAATAATATGGCGCAAAAAGCAGTTTGGGCAGTTGGCCGACGCAAAACATCTGTTGCACGAGCAAAAATCGCTTCTGGAACAGGAAAAATCACAGTTAACCATAAAGATGTAAAAGATTACATCAAAAACGGAGAACACTTAGTTCGCCGTGCACTTGAGCCTCTTTTAGTTTTAGATGCTCGTGATAAATATGATATCGCACTCAATGTTACTGGTGGTGGAGTGATTGGACAAGTAGGAGCGATTCGTCACGCAGTGGCTCGTGCTCTTGTTGCTTTCAATGAATCACTCAAACCTACTTTGAAAAAAGAAGGTTTCCTCACTCGAGATAGCCGTATGGTAGAGCGTAAAAAATACGGTCTCCACAAAGCACGTCGAGGAACTCAGTTCTCAAAACGTTAATCGGAAAATTCCTCTTTTTTTTCCGATAGAGAAGCCTCCTTTGGGAGGCTTTTTTTTTCGCTTAGGACAATAAATCCCCCCATGAACCATATCATATTTTACCTTGCCTTCGCTTTTGGAACCTTTGCCAGCAGTTGTTTTTTGTATTCGATTGTGATTTTTACACAGACGTTAACGGTTGTAAAAGGGTATTCAGGGATTGTTTTTTTCTTTTTGTTTTTACCCTTTCCACTTTTCTTTTTGTATACGGGATACCTGCTCGATCATTATTCCAAGAAGTGGGTAGTCGTTGGATTTCAGTTTTTTCTATGTTTTGCAGCATTATTGTTAGGTGGATTGACCCAAATTTTTGAAACTTATCCACTTATGTTATTGCCTTTGGCTTTTCTCAATGGAATTGGAATGACAACAGTTTTGCCAGGTAGGATGGCGTTGTTACGCGAAGTGATGGAATCACACAGACTTGTTTTCCACACAATCGCTGGGAATTTACTTCTGATTTTTTCCTTTGGGATGAGTCCACTTGTAGTGGGTTGGATTCGGGAATTTGAATCGTACTCAAAACTATTTTTGGTTTTAGCTTTTTTACATGCAATATCGATGTTTGCCTTCTCCTTATTACAGTTAAACGAGAAGGAAAAAAAATCCCAGTCCTCTCAAGGTAAACCTGAGATATCGATCCCCAATACAGAAATTCCCTCATTGGTTGAAAATTTGCGAGCCGTCTTAGGATTTTTGCATTCAGACCCTGTTTCGAGACAGGTGATGTGGATTGCGATATTTAGTATGTTAGCATTAGGTCCCATCCAAGTGGTCCTTCCCCAATATGTAAAACTAGAATTGGGACTTGGGGAATTAGCACGGGGGTCTGTGTTAATGTTTCTAGGTCCTGGATTATTTTTAGGAGGGATTTTTACCATCCTCTACCACCATTTGGAACGAAAGGGATTGGTATTACTGATTGTCTTCGGTTTGTCTTCTTTTTTCTTTTTAGGTTTTGTACCTTTTTATGAGCCAAAGGCCACTTCCATCTTTCTTTTTTGTTTTGGGGTTTCGGGTGGAGTGCTGTCGAGCCTGATGCCTGCCATATTACAAAAACGCGCGGAGGACAGGCTTCGTGGTAGGATCTTATCTCTCTACACAGTTTGTTTCCAATTCACACCTGCCGTTTCTGGATTTTTTGCTGCCTTTTTAAATGATACAGTGGGAAGCCTTTGGACATTTACAGGACTTGGACTTGGGTTTCTTGTGATCTCGCTTTTTTCTTTCCTTCGTTACAAAGATTTAAGGCAAAGTTAAGTTCTAAATTCCTTGCCCTAGGAGGCAAATCCGATTTCCGTGTAAGTGTATGAAGTCGAAAACCGTCCAAGAAATCGCAAGGTTGTACACGAACTATTTCCAAGAGAAAGGACACACCATTGTGCCTTCCTCGAGTCTCATTCCCAAAGGGGATCCTACACTTTTATTCACAACCGCAGGTATGGTACAGTTCAAACCTCTTTTCACTGGGGCAGTGGAACTCCCATACACTAGAGCTGCTTCCATTCAAAAATGTGTCCGCACCACTGATTTGGAAGTTGTTGGGAAAACGGAACGGCATTGTACTTTTTTTGAGATGTTAGGAAATTTTTCCTTCGGCGATTATTTTAAAAAAGAAGCCATCGAATACGCGTTAGACTTTTCACTAAACCATTTAGAAATTCCCAAAGAGAAAATTTGGGTGACCATTTACCTTGATGATGATGAAGCCAAAAAAATCTGGATGGATGCTGGGATTCCAGAAGAACGAATTGTACGCCTTGGCAAAAAAGATAATTTTTGGGGACCTGCTGGAGACAGTGGAGCTTGTGGCCCTTGTTCCGAATTGTATTTGGACAGAGGGCCCGAGAAAGGTGGTCCTAGCTGTGGAAACAACCCTAATTGTAAACCAGGTTGTGACTGTGACCGTTATTTAGAATATTGGAATTTAGTATTTAACCAGTTTAACCAAACGGTTTCGGGAGAACTTCTCCCTCTCAAACAAACTGGCATTGATACAGGTTCAGGACTCGAACGTGTGGCCATGTTATTACAAGAAGTGGACTCAGTTTATGACACGGATGAATTAAAAACCATCATCCAAAAAATTGAATCACTATCTGGTTTTCAATATAATGAATCCACCAAACAATCATTTCGTGTGATTACTGACCATTCGCGTTCTGTCTTTTTTTCTCTCGGAGATGGAATTTTCCCTGACCGCACAGGACGTGGGTATGTGATCCGTCGTCTCATAAGACGTGCCTCACTTTTTGCGAGAAAAATTGGAATCCATGAACCTTTTTTATACAAACTTGTTGGCACTCTAAAAGATTTGTATGTAGCTCGTTACCCAGAACTAAAAGACAAAGCAAAAGATATTGAATCCATCTTAAAAAAAGAAGAAGAACTTTTCCTTCACACGTTAGAAGTGGGACTCGAAGAATTAGAATCTTTACTTTCACATCTAACGGCAAACAAACAAACGCTTGTCACCGGAAAAGAAGGTTTTCGATTGTATTCCACATATGGTTTCCCTCGTGAGATGACAAAGGAACTTGTGGAAGACCGTGGGTTTAGTTTTGATGACAAAGGTTTTGAAGGAGAACTCGAAAAAGACCGCGATTTATCGCGTGCGAGTTGGAAAGGGAAAAAAATCCAATACCTCACTGGACTTTCCGCTTCTCCCGAATTAAAAACAGAATTTTTAGGCTATACGGAATCCAAAACAAAAGGAAAGGTTTTGTATCTTTTTGTGGATGGGAAGTCAGTCAGTTCCGCCAAACAAGGAGAAGAGGTTGTCATCGTTCTCGATAAAACTCCTTTTTACGCGGAAGGTGGTGGACAGATTGGTGATACTGGTTACATCAAAAAAGAAGGTTTCCAATTCCAAGTCCAAGACACTCAAAAAGAGAATGATACCTTCCTTCATATGGGAATGGTCTTAAAAGGAAATATTTCTGTTGGTGATGGAGTCGATACCGAAATTGAAGTCGAACGAAGGCAAAACCTTGCCAACCACCATTCCGGCACACATTTGTTAAACGGGGCACTCCGAAGAATCCTCGGGAACCATGTAACCCAAAAAGGTTCCGTTGTATCGGCAGATTACCTAAGATTTGATTTTTCCCATCCCAAAGCTTTATCTCCGGAAGAGATCATTCAGATTGAATCGGATGTAAACGAAGCCGTGAGTGCCAATATCCCTGTCAAAACAGAAGTATTGGACTTACACCAAGCCAAAGAATCAGGGGCACTTTCCATGTTTGATGAAAAGTATGGAAACCTTGTGCGTGTTGTTTCTATGGGTGAAAAATCCAAAGAATTCTGTGGGGGAACCCATGTTACGAACACCAAAGAAATTGGATTTTTTGCGATCGTAAAAGAAGGTAGCCCTGGTGCGGGAAATCGACGGATTGAGGCGATTTGCGGGGAATCAGTTGTGTCTTATTTTTTACAACAGTTCCAAACCTTGGCATCCAAAATCGAAACACATAACCTATCCGCCAAAGAGGCATTTGGTGATTTGAAAGAGTTTGGAATTGCAACAGAAGTTCCATCCCCAGAAGGTTTACAATCTATCTTTCTAAAAGATGGGAAAACTGCTGTGGCAAGTCTTCGTAAACTCAGAGAAACATTAGAAACGGAACTCGAAGAAAAATCCTCTTCGCTCTTTAAGGCCAAAAAGAAATTAGAACAACAAAAGTTCCAAATGAACCCAGAACTTGTGGATGGTCTCTTAGAAAAGGCCCACAAGTTTGCCAAAGGCAAAGTGGTAGCAGAAGTATTTCCTTCCGTGGATGCAAAAGCTCTTAAAGATTTGGCAGACTCACTCAAAGCAAAAGAACCAGAGATCCTTTGTTTGTTTGGAACCACAGAAGGGGAGTCAAGTACTCTCGTGTTTATGTGTAATAAGGTTCTCAATGACAAAGGCATCCACTGTGGTGAAATGTTAAAAGAAACCTTAGTGATGTTAGATGGAAAAGGTGGGGGACGACCTGATATGGCACAAGGTGGTGGTAAAAAACCAGAGTCTGTTGCCAAGTCCCTAGAGTTTGCCCTTTCCCTTGCAAAAACAAAATTATCGTAAATTTCAGTTTGTAGGAAAAAGAATAGGAGAATCAAAATGGCTCAAGACCCTTCCTTTGACATTGTATCAAAACTCGATCGCCCCGAATTACAAAATGCTGTTTCGCAAGCGATGACCGAGATTCAAACTCGTTTTGATTTTAAAGGATCGAATTCCGAAATCAAAATCACAGACGACCAACTGGTTTTGACTTCGGAAAACGAAATCAAATTGAAACAGGTAATCGATGTCCTCACCACTAAAATGGCGAAACGAGGCATCAGTCTAAAAGCCTTTGATTTTGATTCCAAAGTGGAACCTGCCACAGGGCAAACGGTCCGGATGAAGGTGAAAATCCAAAATGGTTTGGACAAAGAACAAACAAAACAAATCACAACCCTCATCAAAGACCAAAAATTAAAAGTCCAAGCGACCATCCAAGGGGATTCGGTGCGTGTGGTTGGTAAAAAGAAGGACGATTTGCAAGAGGTGATGGCAGCCATCCGCAATGCAAATTTCAATTTTGATGCCAATTTTACGAACTTCAAAGGGTAAAACCTGACAGAAAAGAAAGCACTTCTGGCTTCCAAATTTTTTCTGTCTATGTCTCGAAACCTTCCGATATTTCCCGTATGGACCCTAAAAAATCCGTATGGGGATGGACTTTGCCTAGAAAGGATTTCCTCCCGTATTTATTTGTATTTTCTGGAGTATTTTTACTGTTATCTCTTTTTTCCTTCCAAGAAGGAGAGGATGGATCACTCTTTAATTGGTTTGGAAGGCTTGGGCATTACATTGCCCTAACCCTTTTTTATTTACTCGGAAAAACTTCCTTTTTACTCGCTGGGTTCGTATTACTCTTAGGTGTCCTTTCGTTACGTAACCCAGACTTTGATGCCCTAAGTAAGGCTTTATTTTTTCCCATTTTCCTCATTGCCACAACGGTGAGTTTGAACCTTCTCGAAACTCCCATGGGACATGTGGGTGACAGCGGTGGTATCCTCGGACAATTTTTTTCTTGGATCTTTTCCTATCTCTTTGGGGAAACAGGTAGAGTGCTTGTTGTCTTTTTTCTTTATTTGTACTTTGCTGTGATTTGGTTAGAAGACGGGGCTTGGTCCTATACCTTTTCTACCATCCATTCCGTTTCTGAAAAACTTTACCACCTAATGGGTGGCAGACGAGAATTGCCACATTTTAAACTTCCATCCTTTATGGAATCGGTGGTTTCAACACGCCGTGGCCCCGTAAATGAAGTGAGACAAAGGGATTGGTTTCAGGTCCAAACCGAAGAGGAATCAAAAGATGACCTCGCTAGTCATTTTTGGAATGTAGTGGCAAATGATGCAGGAAGTGAATCTCGATACCAAAATGGATTTCCTTCTTCCTTTCGGTATATGGATGAGGAAAAAAACTCATTCCAAAATTTGCAAAAACACCAAGGAAAAGAAAAACCAAAATCACAGACTGTGGTCTTCCAAAATGCCAAACAGTTTGAAGGATTTTTTGATGCGTCAGGAACTGTCTTTCGTTTCCAAAAAGAAAAGACAAAACAACAAACCGAATCCAATCGGAATCTGAAATCACAACCAAAATTGCAAGTAGTCGATAAACGGGAATTTAGCGAAGGTGAGGATGATGGCATTTCAAATACCCAAAATGTAGATGACATTCGTGAATCCAAAATTCTCTTTCAGTTCCCGGAAGCAAAATGGAAACCAAAATTGGACAAAGAAGTTTCACTCGAAGGTTTAGAACTTCCCAAATTAGAACCAATGAGACATGGATTCGGGGACCAGTTGGCTCAAGCGAATACCAGTCGATTTGGAAAAAACGAAACTCGAAATGTCGGGTTTGGATTTTCTGATTTTGATGAAAACACGGATGATGCCAATTGGGATGAAGACGAGACTCATGAATCGATTGAAGGTAGTGAGAACTGGGACGAGTCAGACTCATATGAAGAGGAAGGCGAAGAACGATCTTCCCTAGAAAACGAAACAAACACTCTCACCATCCCAATTCCTGAGTCCGTTCGACTTTCCCTTGTTGAAGAAACTGGTTTAGAAACAGAAGATTGGGATGAAACTGAGGATGTTGTTGTTTCCATTTCTGATTCGGAAGATGGAGAATTGGAAGAGGAGACCTTGGAAACTTTGGCCGTGGAAGAGTCTTCACCACTCGTTCGCTCGAATTTAAGTGCGGGAAATTTTGGTAAGAAAAAACAACCACCAAAGGAAACCAAAACCGAACAAGAACTGATGTTTGGTTCCATGGTGCCAAAACCAAAATTGAAAAAAGGAAAATATTATATTTCTCCAAGACTACTTGCCTCACACCAAGTCCCTGTCGCCAATATCTTAAAAAATGATTCGGAACTTGACCTCATCGCTAAAAAAATCGAAGAGTCAACAGGCCACTTTGGAATTGAATCCAAGGTCATTACCAAAGAACGAGGTCCCATCATCACTCGTTACGAAATCACAATTCCGAACGGAATCAAACTGAATCGAATTGTGTCTTTGTCTGATGAGATTAGGGCTTACCTCGAAGTGAAAAACATTCGGATTGTAGCACCTATCCCGGGTAAGGCGTCCATTGGAATTGAGGTTCCGAACCGAATCCGTGAAGACGTGTTTTTATCAGAGATTTTAAAAGATACCATCCTCCAACAAAAAGCCAAAGACTTATCCATTTGTATTGGAAAAGATATTTCGGGAAAACTTGTGATGATTGATATCGCAAAACTCCCACACTTACTTGTCGCAGGAACCACAGGTTCTGGAAAGTCGGTGAGTATCAATGCGATGATCACGAGCCTTATCTGCACTCGTTCCCCAGAAGAAGTGCGATTCATTATGATCGATCCAAAGATGGTGGAGATGACACTTTACGAAGGAATCCCACACCTTCTTATGCCTGTGATCACTGATCCAAAAAAAGCTACGAAGGCACTTTCCTGGGCGATCCAAGAAATGGAGAGTCGTTACCAAATGATCTCCCAATTGAAAAGTAGGGACTTCAAAAGTTTTAATGAGAAGGTAGAGGAATATGCTCACGCCAAAGGGTTCCAAAAACTCCCTTACATTGTGATTTTCATTGATGAGCTTGCGGACCTCATGATGGTGTCAGGAAAGGATTTGGAAGAACAAATCCAACGAATTTCCCAAAAAGCAAGAGCGGTGGGAATCCATTTGGTGATGGCGACCCAAAGACCATCCGTAGATGTGATCACTGGAGTCATCAAAGCGAACTGCCCAGCAAGGGTTGCTTTCCAAGTCGCACAAAAAACAGATTCACGCACCATCCTCGATACAAGTGGAGCGGAAACTCTCCTCGGAAAAGGGGACTTTTTGTACCGTTCCCCTACCTCGAGTGACCTCATGCGGATCCAAGCTCCCTACATTGAAGAGAAAGAAATTGATTCCATTGTGGAAGAGGCCAAAAAACAAGGGGCACCTGCCTACGTGGAAATGAACTGGGACGATGAAACGAATATTGAAATGGCCTCTGACGAGGACGAGGAATTATTCGAAGAAGCATGGAACATTGTTGTGACAGAAAAAAAAGCCAGTGCCAGTTATTTGCAACGTAGGATGAGGATTGGTTACAACAAAGCGGCAAGGCTTATGGAACTCATGGAAATGAGGGGTTATGTTTCTCCGCAAGTCGGGGCAAAACCTCGGGAAATCTTACGTTCAGCGTAAATCATCGACAAGAGAAGTTTGTCTGAAAAACTGGGAATCTATGAAAGTATGGATCGGATTTTTGTTACTTGTTTTGGGAGTTTCTTTGGAGGCCCAAACAAGTCCGGCTCACAATTGGCATTCACCTTCCGAAGTTGTCAAAAAGATCAAAAAAAACTTCAGCGAAATCAATTCGTATTCCGCTGATTTTCTCATCAAAACGGAAGACAACAAAAAAGAAAAACAAATGCGCGGGAAATGTTTTTACAAACGCCCTGGAAAAATTCGTTATAATTTTGCTGAACCAGAAGGAGACGAAATTGTTTCCGATGGAAAAACACTCCATATCTTTATCAAACGGTTAGGTGCTGTGGGAAAACAAGATCTTACACTCGATCGTAAAAATTCCTCAGGTCCCATCTTTACGACAAATAGTCCTGATGGTCTTAACCGCCTCTTTCGTAAGTACCATTATAAATTTGATACCATCGAACAACCTCGTTCTATGGGTGATGCAACCAAATACTTTGTTCTCGATTTAGACCAAAGGGAAAAAATTGGTGGGTTCGAAAAGATGAAACTATTTGTGGATTCTGAATCGTACCTCATCAAAAAAGCAGTCGCGACAGATGGTCGAGGCAAAGTAACGACGATTTCATTTTCTAACATTAATTTTTCGGAAGAAATCCAAGATGGTGTTTTCAATTTTCATATGAGCGGGAACGCGAAGATTGTCAACAACCCACTTGTCTCTGAGAACTAAACCTAAGAGGAGTTCATTTTGAATACAAAACGAGTTGGTCAGATCCTAAGAGAAGCAAGAGAAGACAAAAAACTTTCTGTGAAAGATGTCGCAAAAGAAACAAATATTGCGGCAAAATACATCATCGCATTAGAAACAGAAGATTATTCTCAGTTCCCAGCAGAAACGTTTGCTCTTGGTTTTTTAAAGAACTATGCTAGTTACTTAAAACTTGATACAGCAATGTTACTCAATTTATACCGCGGGGAACAGATTGAAGAATCACAAGCACCACTCGAAGAACTCACACGTCCTACAACCACTCCCTTTAGTTTAGATCGTAATAAAATCATAAGCCTTGTTTCTCTCTTTTTGTTTGTAATCTCGGCTTATATCATCTACATCAGTTTTGAAGACTCTGGTTCTGTTTCGATGGATGAGGACAACACAGAAGTAAGCCAAAGTGTTGAACCTACAAATAGTTCTGATATTCCTTCTGGCATTAACTTTGTCAGCCAAAGTGTTCCTGAAAATGCAAGTGTTCCTTTTATCCTCACAGAAGATCGTGGTGTGAGTTTTAGTGTGAACAACCAACAGTGTAAGATGTTCATCAAAGGTGTTTCCAATGGAAAAGCAAACCTAGGATTTAATATTTTTCCTGAAAAGAATGTTTATTTTTTCCAAACAGCCGAAGGGGAAGAAACCATTCTTTCTTATAAAATTGAAGAGCTCTCTTCCCTTCGCCGTGACATCCGCGTGGTGACACAAGCAGTCACTGAAAAATCAGCAAAAGTCCTTGTGACTTTAAAAGAAGAACGAGAAGGGGTCGCTGTAAAATCTCCTGTCGGAGATGTTCCGATCCAAGTAACTTTGTTTTTCTCCAAACCAAGTTATGTTGAATTTGTATTGGATGGTCAAATGGGTGAACGTGGTCTTGTTTCTGCGGGTGAAGTCAAACACTTAGAAGCTCGTGACAGACTTGAGATCAAAGTAGGAGATGGTGGTGCAGTGGAGATGGTACAAAATGGAAAAGAACGAGTTGTGCTTGGAAAACCAGGAAAACTTGTGAAAAAAATCTTTATCCGCAAAGCAAATCCGTATGACTCCACTCAATCCATCATTGGAGAGTTAGGCGAATAATGCCAAAGACCAAAGACAAAACCGATGAGACACCAAAGTCGTTTTTTATTACGACTCTTGGTTGTCCGAAAAACACTGTCGACTCCATGGCGATGCACCAGTCCTTACTCAAAGAAGGACTCCTCCCTGCAGCAGACCCAGAAGCCAGTGATTTTCATTTGGTAAATACATGTACATTTATCCAAGATGCCACGAAGGAAACCATTCAAACCATCCTTGATTCCATCGATATTAAGAAAAAGAACAAACAGAAGTTAGTTGTTGTAGGCTGTTTTGCTGAACGGGCGGGAAAAGAAATTTCCGCTGACCTTCCGGAAGTGGACCTCCATTTCGGAACAGGCAAGTATGACAAAGCAGGTGAAATTTTACGTTCCCATTTCCCTCTTGATTTTAAAGATTTAACTGAATTTAATGAAGACCTTCTCGAAAGACTCAAAACTTCGAAAGGCATCGAAAATTATTCGAAACCTTATTCCTATGTAAAAATTTCTGACGGATGTAACCGAGGTTGCCATTTCTGTATCATTCCTAATTTACGTGGGAAGTATAGAGACACAGAAATCACAGATGTCCTCGATCAAACAAAACTAGCAGTCAAAGCAGGTTCCAAAGAGATCTGTCTTGTTTCCCAAGACACAGTTTTTTATGGAAAGGACACAGACAAACTCATGGATTTGGTTCGGTCTGTGGCAGCGGTAGAGGGACTTGAGATTTTAAGACTCCTCTATCTATATCCTGATAAAAAAACAGAAAAGTTACTCGATTTGTACAGAGAAATTCCTAAAATTGCCCCGTATTTGGAAAGCCCATTACAACATGTTTCCAAATCCGTTTTAAAATCAATGAACCGCACAGGTGATTACGAATTCTTTAAATCCTTATTCCAAAAAGCAAGGGACATCCGCCCTGATTTAGAAATTCGTACTTCGTTTATATTAGGGTTTCCTGGGGAAACCATGGAAGACGTGGAAGAGATCATTCGTTTTGTGGAAGATGTAAAACCAGAAAAGGTAAATCTTTTTCCTTATTCTCCCCAAGACGGAACCAAAGGGGCTACCATGGATGGGCAACTCAAAGACAAAGAAATTGCACGCCGTGTGAACCTTGTGAGGGAAGCCTACCTTGGTACATTAAAGACCATCCACCAAAACCGAATTGGAAAAATTTACCCATGTGTCGTAGATGAAGTGTTAGACGAAGGTGCAATCGTACGTCGTCTCCAAGATGCACCTGAAATTGATGAAGTGGTGTATGTGGATGCTTCCAATTTAAAAGTAGGGCAGTTCGGCAAGGTACGAGTGGATTCTTTTTATGAACTCGATATGTCAGGGACTTGGGTGGTTTAGTGGAAGATTGGAAAACCATTGCCAATATCCCAAATTTACTAACCGTACTCCGTGTACTGGCATTGCCATTTTTTATCTTTGCCTTATTCCAAAAGGAATGGGAATACCAAATTTTTGCCTTTGTACTGTTTGCACTCGCATCACTCACCGATTTAGTCGATGGGTATCTTGCTAGAAAATGGAACCAACAAACCGAATTTGGAAAATTCCTAGATCCGCTCGCTGATAAATTTTTAGTCATTGGCTGTTTTGTTACTTTTTTATTCATCCATGAACCCATCGAAGTTTGGATGGTAGTCCTAATAGTTGGGCGAGATATGCTCATCACCTTCCTTCGTTACATTGCGGTTCGTTCGGGAAATAGCCTTCGTACCACCATGATGGGAAAAGTGAAAACAGCATTCCAAATGGGAGCGATTCTTATCATCCTCGTGGTGTTTATGCTCATCTCTGGAAAACGCCGCGCTATGATCAATGAAACCTATGCAATGGGAAAACTTGCTGGGTATTCTACATTTGAAGTGGCATCCCAACATGCTAATGAGTTTTATACGATGGTAAATACCTCTGATAATATCAGTTGGAAAGATATATTTGATTCCATTGCTTCGTTTGTTCCTTACTTTGGAATGTTATTCACCACGTTTATCACTGTGATTTCAGGACTACGGTACATCATTACCAATTACCAATTATTAACCTTTTCTAATCTCAAAAGGATATTTTATGACCGCTCTCACAAGTAAGGAAATCCTCGGCCAAGTGGTGTCTGGGCACCATTTGGTGGATACCCATGCAGAATACTTTTTAAATGAAGTGATGGATGGCAAAGTGTCAGAACCTGTCCTTGCATCCTTTCTCACTGCCATGAAAATGAAAGGGGAAACAACGGACGAATTGTACGGATTTGTTCGGGCCATGCGAAATCATGCCATCAAACCGAATACCAAGTTTGGTTTTGATTTTTTAGACACTTGTGGGACTGGTGGGGATGGAAAGGGAACACTCAATGTTTCCACTCTATCAGCACTCACTTTAGCAAGTCTTGGTCACAAAGTGGCTAAACATGGGAACCGGTCTGTATCTTCCCTATCCGGAAGTTCTGATATCCTTTCCAAACTTGGGTATCCTCTTGAACAAACCCACGAAACCTGTGAAGCAGAGTTCGTGCGCACAGGGTTTGTATTTTTGTTTGCACCTTCCTGGCATCCGGCCATGAAATATGCAGGTCCCGTTAGGACGGCACTGGGTTTTCGCACATTTTTTAATTTGATTGGACCTCTATCCAATCCCTTTTCCCCTTCACACCAAATTGTGGGAGTGTATGAACGTTCTTTGTGTTTGCCGATGGTGGAAATTTTGGCAAAATTAGGGGCAAAAGGCGCTCTCGTTTGCCATTCCAGGGATGGTCTCGATGAATTTTCCATATTTGAACCAACGGATTATGCCTATTTTGATGGAAAGACCACTAAAGAACTCAGTTTTGATCCGAAGGAGCTCCATTTGGAGGCCAGCGAATTGGATCGAAATACAGTGTTCTCTTCTTCCAAAGAAGGGGCAGAGTCACTCTTTCGTGCTGTCCTTGACCCGTCTCGGCCAACAGGTGGAACGGCAATGGTGGCGCTGAACGCCGGAGTGTCTTTATTTTTACTCGGTGAAACAAAAGACATTCCATCTGGTTACCAAATTGCGAGAGATGCATTATTATCGAAAAAAGTTCTCCGATTCACTCGTGAAACATTGAATTTAACATAAGGCCTGTAAACATTGGATAAATAGCTATGCTCAATTTAGATTTTCTCACATCCCAATTCCTAATCCTTGCCCAAGAAGAAGGAGCTAAGTCTTCTCTTCAGTCGCTCATCATCATTCCGATCATGCTCGTGGCAATGTACTTTCTTGTGATCCTCCCTAACAAAAAGGAAGAGAAAAAAAGAAAAGAAATGATCACGAACCTCCAAAAAGGAGATACTGTTGTGACAAGTAGTGGCCTTCACGGTAAAATCGTAGAGTTCAAAGACAATAATGAAACAGTTGTTTTGAATGTGGCAGCGAATACAAATGTAACATTTGATACTAGCGCTATCCTCAAGAAAAAAGCATAAGATGAAATCATTCTTCTCCCTAATACTGCTTCTAGTTTTTACAACATCCCTCTTATCACAAGAGGGTTTGGATTTTTTGGATAAGGTGAATGATAAACCTAAAACTACCACTAAACCCAAGGAAGATTCAGTCCAAACAACAACCAAAAAACAAACAAACGTTGTAACTCAGACTGGAACCACAACAGGGAAGAAGAAAAAATCCAAAAAGAAATCAAAACAAAACCAACTGGCTACAGAAACCGTTCCACAAAATAATAATTTGGTGGCGAACCAAAATGGTAATCCAGTGGTTGTGGAAAAAACTTTGAATCCAGTGGAAAAACAACCATTGGTGACCGAAGAGGAAGAAGTTGTAACCAACGCAAATTGGTTAGATCCACAAGTCTCTGTAGAACCGTCTGGACTTCCAGGTTTTGCTTCTGACTTAAAATTAGCAAATACTGAAGTTACGAATGTTGCATCTGAATCAAATGGAAACAAAGATTCAGGAAAATCATTCTTTAACTTTTCCGATTTTTTTGCAAAATACAAAAAAGCAATGATGATCCTTGGAATCATCATTCTATTTGCTTTTTATAGACTTAGATCCGCACGTCCAAGCTCTAGCAGCCGTTCATATAGAAGATAAATTTTTTTAGGAGCAAACCAACTTGCAATCGTATCGACTCTTACTTCTACCGTTTTTCATATTAGTGGTATCCTTTACCATTTTATACCCAAACTTTGCCGACCGTACTTTAAAAGTGGTTGTGAGAGAGGATGTGTATTCACTTCCTGAAGCAGATCAAAAGACGCTTGTTAGTGGGCTTTTTGATCGTTGGGAAAAAGATTATGGAAAAAGTTCTGGTTGGACCATCGAACCAAAAGGAACACTCCCTCCTAAAGAAAATCCTTTTTATACAATACAGGGACGTTTTATCACTTCTGCTAAAATTAACCAAATTTCCCAAGAGAACCAAAGTCTTGTGAATGAATCCAAAAACAAATTGGAACCTACATGGATTGAAAATATGATCCGTGGCGGAAAATCTTTATCCATCAAACTTGGTCTCGACTTACAAGGTGGGATGAGAGTTGTTTTAAAAGGGGATTTTGAGGATTATACTTCAAAATTACGTGATTTGTATGCAAAAGAAATTACGGAATTAAATCTTACATTGAACAACCAAGCGGCAAAACCTGAAGAGAAAGAAAAAGCTAAAAATCGACTTTCTGAAATTGAATCTAGTTTTGATTTATCTCCGATGCGTAAGATCGTTGAGTTAGAAAAAGCAAAGATGATCATTGATAATCGTCTCACAACTCAAAAC
The DNA here is from genome assembly GCF_026151345.1 of Leptospira paudalimensis. Classification (NCBI taxonomy): domain Bacteria; kingdom Pseudomonadati; phylum Spirochaetota; class Leptospiria; order Leptospirales; family Leptospiraceae; genus Leptospira; species Leptospira paudalimensis. Next base: position 2,071,831 of record NZ_JAMQPR010000001.1, on the reverse strand, counting down.
CTAACAGAACCACAAGTTAGGATCCAAAAAGAACAAGATGCGATCGAAGTTTCCCTTCCTGGTGTTTCTAACTCCGCTGCGATTTTAGAAATTTTACAAAACACGGAAACTGTTGAATACCGCTTAGAAGAACCAAATCCATTTACATTCAAATCTCAAATTGCTGAAAACGAGAGACGAATGATGGATCTTGGACAAAGAGAAAAAACTGATATTTATTTATTCCAAGAACTTGTAAAAAACAAAGCAGGGAAAAAAGCCCAAGATGAGTTTTTGGCTGAACTAGAAAGAAAATACAATATTCCAAAAGATTACAAAGTGTATGCGATGTGGGCTCGTGGGAATTCTGCTAAGTCAACGTTACTCCCTAGAAGTTTTGTAGTTTTGGAACGTAAAATTGCCCTCTCTGGCAATGATATGACCAATGCACAACCATCTTATAATTCCAATTCCTATGGATGGATGGTAAGTTTCACCCTAACACCAAATGGTGCTGAGAAATTTTTTGACCTAACTTCTGAAAACCGAGGCCGTAACCTAGCAATTGTTTGGGGTGATAAAGTGATCTCCAATCCTGTGATCAATGATCCAATTGCTGGTGGTCGTGCCGAAATTTCTGGAAGTTTTTCTGAACAAGAAGCCATTCGTTTGGCAAACGTAATTTCAGAAGGGGCATTACCGATTCCACTTTCCGTTTTGGAAATGCGTTTTATTGGACCAACCCTTGGGATTGAATCCATTGAAGTGGGTGTAAAGGCTGTTGCGATTGGATTTTTCTTAGTGATGGTTTATATGATCTTCTATTACCGCTTAGGTGGTTTTATTGCTGATCTTTCCTTACTTGTGAATATCATCATCCTTGCGGCTCTTTTAACACTTATGGATTTTACGCTTACCCTTCCAGGGATTGCGGGGATCATCTTAACAGCTGGTATGGCAGTCGATGCAAACGTAATTATCTATGAAAGGATACGAGAAGAAATCGAAGAAGGAAGGGCATTGTCCATTGCTGTTACGAGGGGTTTTGAAAATGCCTTCTGGACCATTATGGATGCAAACGTCACAACTTTAATTGCAGGGATTTTAATGATCCGCCTTGGAAATGGACCTATCAAAGGTTTTGCGATCACACTTTGTTGGGGTATCGTGACAACACTTTTCACATCCTTATTTTTATCTCGTTTGTTTATGGAACTTTCTGTGAACCGAATGGGAATCCATCATTTGAACTTAAGGCCTTTTTTCTTTGGAAAAAAAGAGGGTAAACATGCGTAATATCAATTTCACGAAGTATAAATACTTCACTCTTAGTCTTTCTTTCTTAGCAATTGTATTTGGTTTTGTTGTGACATTTTCGAAATACGGTGGGTTTGCTCACTCTCTCGATTTTAATGGGGGACTTCGTACGGTTGTTGAACTCCCAAAAGACAAAACAAGAACTGATATCGAAACATATTTCCAATCCAAACAAATTGAAGCTGTTGTGATTTTACTGGAAAAGGAAAAGAATATTTACCAATTGGATATTGGTCTCGGCTCCCTCCCTACAATTGAAGCTCTCTATAAAGAAATCCCTGAGGACAAAAGAGAATCTTCTACGTCGGCGATTGACAGGTTTGTTCAACTTTTACGTTTTGAGTTTAACCTTCCTAAAGAAAAAGTTTTATCTGCAGACCAAGTAGGTGCAGTTGTTGGTGGAGAATTAACAGAGGTTGGAATCACCTTACTTTTAACTACACTTGCCATCATCCTATTGTATTTGAGCATTCGATCGCAGTTTAAGTTTGCCCTTGCATCAGCTATTGCTCTTGTTCATGATATTTTGATGACACTTGCTCTCATCGGATTTTTACAAATCAAACCAAGTGTACCGATCATTGCAGCACTGCTTACGCTACTTGGATATTCTATCAATGATAAAATTGTGGTGTTTGACAGGATTCGAGAAAATGCACATGGAAAAGATAATTTAGCTCTTTCCAATATCATCAATGTATCGATTGCACAAACTCTTGGTAGAACTATCAATACATCGTTTACAACAATGATCTCCGTTGTGGCTATCATTGTAGGCGGAGCAGCAGAATTGTATGACTTTGCCTTTGTATTACTATTTGGTGTAATCGTTGGAACTTATTCTTCCATTTACATTGCAGCTCCCATTTCTGAGATTTATGACCAACTCAGGAAGAAAAAGTTCGCTTAACTTAAACTAAATGGATGTAGGGAAAAAGAAGGAACTTTATTCTCTACATTCCTTACTCGGGTTTCTTGCCATGGGCAAAACCGGTGGAAACCCCCCTGTCTCAGCAGTTCTTACCAATGAAAATGGGGATGTGTTAGAAAAAGCACATACCCAAGAATTTGGAGGAAACCACGCTGAAAGGGAACTTTTCTCCTTATTTGCAAAAAAACATTCCCAATCCCAAATTAGACCCAACCCAATCCCTTCAGATTCCATTTTATCTGTTAGCCTTGAACCTTGTACTCATTTTGGAAAAACACCACCTTGCCGAGATTTGGTGATAGAATACCAACCGAAAGAATTACTTGTGGGATGGAAGGACCCAAATCCACTAATTACATCTGGAGATTGGTCTTCTTACAAACAAAAGGGGATTCAAGTTCGATTGGATCCCGTTCTTGCAAATACATCCTTACCTTTTTTACAAGGGTTTCTCAAACGTATGAAAACTGGATCCCCTTGGGTTTGGATCAAAGTTGCCACTTCGAAAGAAGGGAATTATACAAGTTCTGATTATCGAAAAGAAAGAGTCAGTGGCGAAGACTCAGACATATATTTACAAATGTTACGTGGGAAATTTGATGCAGTAGCAGTGGGTCCTAATACATTAAAAGTCGACGAACCATCGTTAAATTTTAGAATCACTGATTCTATGATTAAGATAGCTGGAATTCTCAAACGAGTTACAGAACTTATTCCATTTTTTGACGCAGCTAGCCATTTGTTTTCTGCACTTTCTCAGTGGGGGAAAGAATCTGTTGTAACTCATCAATTAGAAGAAGAAAAATACCAACCTTACCGTGTCTTTGTTTTAGACATGAAAGCCCTTCCCAGTGAGTCGTTTTGGAAAAAACAAGAAGAACTGAACGAACGGTATGCTAAAAAACTTTGCCTTTTTTTCCAACTTAACAATGAAAATGGTGTTGGTATTCGGAATGGTTTACCAGATCAAATCAAATCTAAAATTGAAACCCTTTCTTCCCATCCTGTATTTCCAATTGAAAAAACGGATGGGAATTTGTTTTTACAAACATTGGGTAAAATTGGCATTAATACTGTGTTATGTGAGGCGGGAAGTTTTTTCCCAAATTTTTTAGAGAAAGAACTCGCAGAGGAAGATTGTATTTTGGAGATACGGAATTTGGAAAAATCGATTCCCGATGGAATTCCATTTTTGTATCATAATGAACCAATTCACTCTGAATTTGCAATTGGTTCCAATTCTATTTTCATTCGGAAACCAAAAAGGAGAATTTAAACTATGTTTACAGGCCTTGTTGAAACTCTTGGAAAAGTCATCCAAATTGAACCCATTGATTCTGGGATCCAATTTACTGTTGTTACAGAATGGGAGAATCCTGATATAAAATTAGGTGATTCCATTGCTATCAATGGCGCTTGTATGACAGTTACCAAATTTTCTGATTTGGGGAATATTTTTCAGTTTTATGCATCTTTTAAGTCTTTGGAACTAACCAACTTATCGAGATTAGGGGAAGGATCTGTTGTCAATCTAGAACGAGCTATGGCCATGGGACAACGGTTTGGTGGTCATATGGTCCAAGGCCATGTCGATGGAGTTGCAAAAGTCATCAGCCGAAAACAAATTGAAAATGAAGTCGAAGAGTTTTGGGTGGAGATCCCAGAAGACCTACGCCGGTTTTTTGTGAAAAAAGGTTCCGTCACATTGGATGGAATCAGCTTAACCGTTGTAGATATTGAAGATGGCAAAATCCAACTCATCCTTATACCAGAAACCATGCAAAAAACAAATGCGAAGTTTTGGAAAGTAGATGGAAAACTCAATGTGGAAGTGGATGTACTTGCCAAATACATTGAAAACTATTTGGCAAAAAGAGGGGAATCGTAAGGAAATTAATTTCTTTTTAGTAAATCGTCAATGTCGGAATCATCAGAATCCCCGTCGACGTACCTCGTTTGAAAATCGGAACTACTCAGAATCTCAAAAAACATATCCAGTTTAGCGAGTTTGAAAACGTTTTGGATCATCGGTTTCATTCCAACGAGGAGGAGTTTTCCTTTTTTGTTTTTTAAGGAATTAAGGCTTTTGATGAGAGATCCAATTCCGGAAGAGTCAATGTAATCCAGCCGACTCATTTCTACCGAAACAAGACTTGGGCTGGATTCGATGAGTTTGTTAAAAATCGATTCAAATTCTTCTGTTGATTCGATATCAAACTTACCTGCGATTTCTATCGTTTTGATCTTCCCTGTGGTGTTTAATTTTAGCTCCAAAGCTCCCTCCGATCGAAACATTTAGACAAAAGAAATAGGAAAAATCAATGAATTTCTTTGGGAATCTTCTTTAATTCGGAACGGCTTTCAGAGTTTTAGTATATAGAGGCCTTTCCCCATGATACGTCCGATCGAAGAAGCAATCGAAGAAATCCGCCAAGGCAAAATGATCATCCTCGTCGACTCTGAAGACAGGGAAAATGAAGGAGATTTGGTCTGCGCTTCCCAATTTGCAGACAAAGACAAAATCAATTTTATGGCGACCCATGGACGGGGACTCATTTGTGTCCCAATGGAGAGAGAAAGGTTACAGAGCCTGGGGCTTGGCAAAATGGTCGATGATTTATCCCTCGGTGACAAACATGGAACTGCCTTTACTGTTTCGGTTGATGCCAAACAGGGTACAACAACAGGAATCTCTGCTCATGACAGAGCAAAAACAGTTGAAGTTTTACTCGATCCAAATACAAAACCGGATGACTTGATGCGTCCAGGTCATTTATTTCCCTTACAAGCCGTGACTGGTGGTGTTTTACGAAGAGCGGGTCATACCGAAGCAGCTGTCGACTTATCTAAGTTAGCAGGTCTTTATCCAAGTGGTGTCATTTGTGAAATCATGAATGATGATGGATCAATGGCAAGGATTCCTGATTTGGAAAAATTTGCAAAAACTCATGGTCTAAATATATATACCATCGAAGACCTGATCCGATACCGCCGACACAAAGAAAAACTCATTCACTTAGAAGTAGAAGCAAATCTTCCAACCGAGTTTGGTGATTTTAAAATCAAAGCATATTCCACTCAGATTGATGATAAAATTCATATGGCTCTTGTGAAAGGTGAAATCGATCCAAATAAACCAGTACTAGTAAGAGTGCATAGTGAGTGTTTGACTGGAGATATTTTTTCATCTCAACGTTGTGATTGTGGACCTCAACTTCATAACGCCCTTCGAATGATCGAAAAAGAAGGAACTGGTGTCCTACTTTACATGAGACAAGAAGGACGTGGGATTGGAATCATCAATAAACTAAAAGCATATTCCTTACAAGAAGGTGGCCTGGATACAGTAGAAGCCAATGAAAAATTAGGTTTTGCTCCTGACCTCAGGGAATATGGAATTGGGGCACAAATCCTACGAGACATCGGGGTAAAACAGATGAAACTCATCACGAATAACCCTCGTAAGATTGTAGGACTTGAAGGATACAATTTGCATGTTACGGAGAGAGTGCCGATTGAAATTGATCCTGTTGAAGAAAATTCTCGTTATTTACAGACGAAAAAAACAAAATTAGGTCATCTGCTCAACCTGCACGGTTAAGAACCGAATCGATAAGCTCTCTTCATTATGGGGAGAGCCTTGACCTAAGCCACTCGTGTTTTTGTTTTTCAAATAAAATGCGATCGTGTAATCTTCCTACTCTTCCTTGCCAAAATTCGATTTTGGTAGGGGATACAGAATACCCTCCCCAAAACTCTGGCATCGGAATTTCCTTTCCTTCCCATTCTTTGGAAAGTGAGGCAAATTTTTCTTCTAAATATTCTCTCGATGGCACCACCGAACTTTGGTTTGATGTGTGAGCTCCGATTTGCGATTCTCTTGGGCGAATTGCAAAATAACGTTCTGATTCTTCTTTTGGAATTTTACTTGCGATCCCTTCAATGCGAATTTGCCTTTCTAGTTTTGGCCAAAAAAAATTCAAAGCCACTCGATTGTTTTCACTGATGTTTTTGCCTTTATCAGAATGGTAGTTCGTGAAAAATTGAAATTCATTACGGATTAATCCTTTTAGAAGTACAATCCGTACGCTTGGTTGTCCATCTCTGTCTACCGTGGCTAGGCTCATAGCATTGGGTTCTGGTTCTCCTTCTTCTTTTGCTTCGGAAAACCAAAGGGAAAACAGTGCCAAAGGATCAGTTCCAGCTGTGTTTTCTGAAAGAACAGAACGTTTGTATGTTTGGCGCATATGTGCTAGGTCATTTATTGGTTCCATAAATCTGAAAATCCTTCCCATTCATAATTGTGAACGATGAGTTTGCAAAAAAAAGTAAAAAAGAGTCCAATCGAAAAATAGAGTCCCATGGGAACTTTTGTTCCTTTGAGTGGTTCTCCTTTTTTTCGAAGTACCAAACTAAAGGTAACGGCAAGTAAATAGGATGTATTCAGATACACGATCCAAAAGGGATTCCCTGCAATGGCAGCAAAAACAGGTGAAAAAAGTACGTCCCCTAGACCCGTCCCACCACGAAACACGAGATAGATGACAAGATAAAAAGCGAAAAAACTCAAATACACAAACAAATGTTCGAGTCCAATGGTTTCACCAAACAAAAGGAAGTTCGACAAAAATCCAAAACCGAAAAGGAAGGGAAGGTTTTCATAATCGAGAGATAATTTTTTTGCATCTGTCATCATGGAAATGAGAAGGTGGCCAAATAAAAATAGAAGGCAAATTGTACCAAAAAGGGAATCAGAAATGGAATACACAACCACTGCAATGATTCCAAATAAAAATTCAGATAAGGGGTAGAGTTTGGGAACGTTGATCTGACAATGATCACATTTTCCTTTCGTTAAAAACCAACCAAAAATGGGAACCAAATAGAGTTTGGTTATGGGAGTTTTACATTCGGGGCAGTGGCTTGGTTTTGTAAAAATTACTTGCCAACGTTTGAAACCTTGGAACTCTTTTCTTCCTTTTTCATAACAGTAATATAAAATTCGGTCAGCGAGTGTGGTATAAAAACTAGCAAGTGCACCACCAAACAAAAACAAGATGGTGACTGTGGAAAGTTTCCAAAGAAAAAACCAATTTGTATCTTCGAAAAAGTCCACAGTGAATGCCGAATCCAGTAACCGAATTATGATTCTTTTGCCAATTCTTGTAAGGCTTTCATCCCACGTTTGAGTGTATCCCATTCGGTGGCAAAAGAAAGTCTGACATAGTTTTTGGAATCGCAGAAGATAAACCCAGGAACAAGGATTAAATCTTTTTTCACAGCACGTTTGATGAACTCCTCATCTTCACAAGGCACTTGGAAAAAAGAATAAAAGGCACCTCCCGATTTTTGAATAGGGTAATGGTCTTTTAAGGATTCGTATACAAAATCACGTTTTTCTTTATAATCTTGAATATAAGTGCTCATGTCGGTTTTTAAAGCTTCGATTCCTGCCCACTGTGTGATGGATGGCGCACAAACAACAGTATATTGCTGTAAGGTGGTAAGTGCCTTGATGACTTTGTCTTCGGCAAGGATGGTTGCAAGTCTAAGCCCTGTCATATTATAGGTTTTGGAAAAGCCAGTGAGAGTGATGGTTTTTTCATACTCACTTCCGATGGAAAAAAACTTCCCATCAAAATCGAAAAGTTCATAAATTTCATCACTGATGAGGTATGCTCCCGTGTTTTCCGCTAAATTGGCAAGAGCCCGGAGTTGTTCTTTGGATAAAACCTTTCCTGTTGGGTTCGATGGATTGGAAAAGATGATGAGTTTGAATTTTCGGTTTTTTAGTGCCTCAACATCATTTGGAGTAAAGTTTTCGGAAAGAGGGACAACCTTTCCTCCGTAAAACTTAAGCATGGCAGGATACATTAAAAAATAAGGAGAGATCACGAGGCACTCATCGCCTTCGTTCACAAGAGCATTAAACAATAAAAAGAGTGCTGAAGAAATCCCCGAAGTCACAAGGATTCTGTCTTCATGGGCATACTTCATATGATTTTGGGTTCTGTATTTTTCGGCCATGGCCGTTTTTAATTCTGGAATCCCCGCGGTAAGAGTGTAAGAAGTTTTTCCTTCGATAGCAGCTTTATTCATCGCTTCAATAATGTTAGGTGGGCAAGGAAAGTGAGGTTGTCCGATACTCAAATTGATCGGGTTTTGGATGCTCCTTGCAAGTTCAAAGGCTTTTCGGATGGGGGAGGAGTCGATCCCATTCATTCTATTGGCAAATTCCATGGAATCATCATGGTTTTTTGGGGAGGTACGGGTCAATAGAATTTGGTTTACACCCTGGAATTGAGTAGAAATCTGAAGGATATGGAATTTGTAACCATCGCCGATGTGAAAGTGCCGGTTCTCCCGCACTCCGAAAAATTTCCCGTTTTCCCTTCTAGCCTTGTTGAAACTGACTCGGTGAAACAAACCTTACAAAAAATCCTTTACCCCATGCTCGAAGGTATGCCAGTCCTCCTCGTCGGAGATGCTGGTGTTGGAAAAAATGCTTTAATCTATTATATCAATTCGCTTCGGAAACAACCGACACTTCGGTTCAGTTTTAATGAGGACACACTCCCAGAAGATTTGATTGGATCGTATCGTATCCTTCTCGATGGGAAGGGTTTTACTTGGTCGAACGGTCCACTTACCAATGCTCTTTCCGAGGGTTTAAGTTTTGTGGCCGATGAGATGAACCTCTGTGCACCAAACATCATCAAACGATTTTCCTCTGTCTATGAATCCAATTACCTCGACTTACTCGAGGGCAGTGGGGAACGAGTCAAAGGCAAAACGGGTTTTTGGTTTATTGGAACCCAAAACCCAAGTGAAGGATTTGAAGGTCGTAAACCCTTACCCTTCGATATTACCAAACATTTTGCAGTTGTTTATGTTGATCCGTATACTCCCGATGAGATGTTTTATATCTTAAAAAAACTTTATCCCATGTTATCGGAAGAGGTTCTAAAACAAATCATTCGCATCAGTATCGAATCGGAAAAACGAATTAAATCTGGTGAAGTTGGAAAAGGGGATTTAGAAAAATACCATTTTAATTTACGTAAGCTCCAAAAGTATTGCAACCGATTGGTATTATTTGGTGCAAAAGACAAAACGGTTTCGGTTCGCGAAGCCTTGTATCTCTTTGAGGAACCATTCCGTAAAAAAGAAGACCGTGACAAACAAAGAGAACTCATTGAATCGGAGTTTGGTGGTGCCGTAAAACTCGTTCCTACCAAAGGGTATGTACAAGGATCTACCATCTTCTGGAATGACAAAGAAATCAAAACTTGGGACGAAACAAAAACGATCTCCCTTCTTTCCAAATACCCTACACCAGAACCCATCCTTCATTTCCTGGACCAAGTGTTTACCGCCATCCAAGCAAAAGAAAACATCCTTATCGAATACAGAGAAGACCAGGACCCACAAGAATTTTTACCTCTCTTTACAGAACTCACAGGCATCCAAATTGAATCCGTGATGTTATCCAAAGGGATGCATACTTCGGATGTGGTGGGTGCCTTAAAACCAACAGAAGAAGGAAATATTGAAAGTGTTACTTGGGTTGATGGACCACTAACGCGTGCTATCCGAAATGGCCATATCATCCTTATCTCTGGTCTAGAATCGGCTGGGGCAGAACTTGTTGAAAAAATGAATATGTTAACGGATGATGCAAGGTCTCTCACTCTGCCACCAGAGTCTGGAGAATACCTTCCTGTCAAACTGACAGAAACCTCTGTGGTTTTTGGGATGAAGTCCTTTCGTGCTTCTAAGTCTGTGACAACGATCTCTCGTGCCTTCCGTAACCGTTTTACACCGATTTTATTTCCTGAGTTGGAAGATGTAAAAGTCTTAGAAGAAATTTTGGAATTCTTTTTACCAGAAGGGGTGTTACCTAGATCTCTTGCACGGTTTCACCTCAAAGTAAAAGAACTTTCGGAAAAACGTACGATTGGTTCGGCAAACCTTATGCCTTACCGATTTGGGATCGCAAACCTTCTCAAATGGAAAAACCATATCTATCGTTACAACCAAACCGATGTAAAAGACATTGCCATTCGGGGTGGAAAAATTTATTACACGAACCAAATTGCCGATCCTAAGGAACGAAAGGAACTGGAACGCCTGTTAGAGGGTTACCTCTCTGGTGTAGAAGTGGTCTCAACACTCTTCGAGGAAATCGAAGAGAAAAAAAAAACATTTACCGTTGAGTCAGGGCTAAATCGTAAAAATTGGTGGGATCCTGAACTTCACAAACGGGATCCCCTCACAGGTGTTGCGAAAAAATTAAACTCTGGTGAAGAAACCAAACGGGGAATTGAGATTAATACACCCGAAACAGGTGGAGGAACCAAAGAAGGACCTGATGCTTGGTATGGCCAGGACACACAGGGAAACCAAGGCCAAGGAGAACCACAAGGTGGTGGTGGTGCTTGGGGTTACCGCACCGAAGAACTCTATAAACAATTCTTAAAAAAACGCCGTCTGCTTTGGGATTATTCCATCATGGTGGGTCTCGAAGAATTTAAATCGGTGTTTGGAAAAGAGCTCGAAGAAGTCGAACTCAACCTAGAGCAACTCTTTGATCCTGAAATTGACATCCACCGCATGTACAAAAACGAAGGTTCAAGAGTGGACGCAAGGAAGTACATCTCTTACAAAAGTGGAAGGGGTGATACCAAAATCTTCGATAAAACCACCATCGAAAAAAATGATGAAAAGCTGAAAGGGGTAGAGGTCACCTTCCTTGTTTCCAAATGTAGAAGGATCTTTAACTTTGAGTATTCGATTGCGATGTTATCAGCCCTACTTGTGAGTTTGCATATTCTGAATGAACATGATATCAAAACAAGTGTTCATACCTTCTGTGATATCAAAAACTCAAAAGACACTGTGGATATTTTTAATCTGAAATCAGCAGAAGAAGACTACACCCCCGAGAAGGAAGAGGAAGTATTCAGTGCCCTTTGTAAAAATTGGCAAGGGGACAGCATCCCTGAATTCCAAGTCCTTTCGAATTGTGAACGTTATTTTTCACCAGATGCCCAAACCAAAATCATAGTCATCCTATCTGACTTCCGAGGCCAGAGGGCAAAGACCTACATTGAGGACGAACTCGCTTCTTTTGACACGAGAAAAATGAAAGAAGCTGTACTGAAAAACGAAGAGAAAAATTATGTATTTTTAGGGGTAGGACTTGGTTCTCGTTACATTGCAGAACATGTGTTCCACGACTCGCTTCAGATTACGGCTGACAATTTTTATTCGATGCCAAATCTCATTGGGGCAGAAATTGCAAGGCTTGTCCAAATCCACCATTCCTTAAGACAATAATCCATATGGGCAAAACCAAAAAAGACGATAAACCACGCGGAACCGATCCTTTAATCAACAAAAAGGCAAAGTTCAATTTCGAACTGCTAGATTCGTTCGAAGCTGGTGTTGTTCTCACAGGATCTGAGGTAAAATCCCTAAGAGAAAAAAAGGGAAACCTTACTGATTGTTTTGCCAAAGTGAGAAATGGGGAAGTATTCTTAGAAAACTTTCAAATCCCTCCTTACAAAAACGGAGGTTATGCGAACCACCCTGAGATTCGCCCACGAAAACTCCTCCTCAAAGCAAAAGAAATTGAAAAGATAGACCGTTCCATCAAAGAGAAGGGGCTTGTGCTTGTTGCCACACGTTGTTTCTTTAAGAACAACCGTTTGGTGAAGATTGACGTCGCTTTAGCCAAACCAAAAAAATTATATGACAAACGTGACGATATCCAAAAGAAGGAAGCCAAAATCGATATGGAAAGAGCCATGAAGGAACATTTACGCAAATGAAGGGACTTCCCGTTGTTACCATAGTCGGTAGACAAAATGTGGGGAAATCCACATTATTTAATGCCATACTCCGAGCACAAAGTGCCATTACAGAAAACACAGCAGGTGTTACACGTGACGTTTTGCAAAAAACAGTCGAACGTTCTGAGTTTAAAATTCCATTTACCTTGTCTGATACACCAGGACTTGATATTGAGAACATCGATGAAATCTCAAAAGAAATCATCGAAATAGCTTTTGAACATTTGCGTAATTCTGATCTTATCTTACATGTCATTGATCACAAAGACTTACGAAAATATGATCACAAACTGATCGATCTTTTCAAAAAAGATGAAATTCTTAAAAGTAAAAATGTACTTACCCTTATCAACAAAGTGGATACCGAACAAGATGAATATGATCTGGAACCATTTTACAAACTGGGGTTAAACGAACTGCTTCCGATCTCTGCCCTTGGGCGCCGCAATTTTGATTTACTCTACCAAAAAATTAATTTTTTCCTACCAGACAAAATTAAAACCCAAGAAGACCCGTATTGCAAAATTGCCATCATCGGGAAACCAAACTCTGGTAAGTCGTCTCTTCTCAATACATTTCTTGGTTACAAACGAGCAGTGGTGAGTGATGTTCCTGGCACCACAAGGGATTCAGTATCTGATCAGTTTTACTTCCAAAACCATAAATTGGAAATCATCGATACAGCAGGGATCCGAAGGAAATCCAAAACAGGCGAAAGTTTAGAATTTTATTCGTATAAAAGAACCTTACATAGTTTAGGTGAAGCTGATGTGGTCGTACTTCTCGTAGATGCCATGAAAGGCCTTGGTGAATTTGATAAAAAAATCTTCGGGGAAATCCAAGAACTGGGAAAACCCATGATCGTTGCGGTGAACAAATGGGACCTAGTCCCTGAAAAAGAATCCAATTCCTGGAAACACTACAAAGACCGAATGGAAGGAAAACTTTCCATACTCAAAGAACGCCCGCTCCTCTCTCTTTCTGCTAAGGAAAAACTCCGCACCCACAAACTCTTAGAAGAAGTGGTTTCCCTCTTTGAAAAGTCCCAAAAAAAGCTCACGACTCGCCAATTAAATGACTGGTTAAGCAAGTGGGGGGGAAAAAATAAGGTACAGAAGGCATCGAACCGACCTCCGAAGGTGTATTACGCCACCCAGGTCTCGCAGATCCCTTTTAAAATATTGTTCTTCGTGAACGACACAAAACTCTTTCCCTCAAATATTTTGAGTTTCTACCGAAAGAGTATAGTAAAGGAATTTGGACTCGACGGCCTTGCGGTTGAGATCGAACTCCGTAACAGAAACGAAGGAAAGGAGGGCAGGGAATGATTCTTGCCGCAATCCTATTCAGTTACCTTTTTGGTGGCATTCCGGTGGGGTTTATCCTTGCCAAACAAGTGCGAGGGATTGATATCCGTGAGCACGGTAGCCGAAATATCGGTGCCACAAATGTAGGCCGAGTGATTGGTTGGAAGTATGGATTTTTAGCTCTGCTTCTCGATGCTCTGAAAGGTTCCATCCCCGTCATCTCTGCCTCTTACATTGATTCCCCTTATTCTCTTACAACAACGGAAATCCTACTCGGTTCCGTCGCTATCCTTGGACATACCTTCACACCCTTTCTCCACTTTCGAGGTGGAAAAGGTGTCGCAACTGCCCTTGGGGTGTACATGACCCTAGTTCCCATTGTGACAGTTTGTGCAATTGTGATCTTTTTGATTGTCTATAAAATCTCTGGATTTGTTTCTTTAGGGTCTATCCTGGCAACACTTTCCATGCCTCTTTGGTACTTTGGTTCTTCCAAGGTATTACCTAGTGCCGACTACCAGCCGATCATCTTTTTTGTGTTAGTTGCTACTTTTTTTCTCATCACTTATTCCCATCGGGAGAATATCAAACGTCTCATTTCAGGAAAGGAACTGAGAGCTTCTCAAGATGCAAAATGAAAGGGAATCCACACTCTCGCAGAAAGAAAAACTCTTTCTCATTACCAAGTTTGTAGAAGACCATCCAGAGGCAGAAATCCAAGACTTTTACAAATGGTTGTATTATGGTGAGTTTGGAATGGATGAATCCACTCTCCTCATGACCGGAAAACTTTCGATTCCAGAGTTACACTTAGTCCTTAGCGAAATCAAAAAAGAAGAAGAAGCGAATGTAGAATCAGAATTTGTTTGGGAACCTGTTGGTCTTGCGGCAAGGTATGTAAAAGTATACCTCACGAAGTACTACCATATGGATTGTCCAGTCAAACGGATTGTCAATTTACTCGAACGTTCTCCTGCCTTTCGTGGGGCTCGGATGAGTTTTAAACTGGATTGGAATTTATTAAAAGAAACTGTCCTGGAACTTCGACCGGAACTCACTCGACGTGATTTTATTAATTTTGAAGAGCGTATCAATTTCCACCAATTACCAGCTCTACCACATACAGATGGTTATGCGGAAAAAAATCCTTTTGCATACCGAGTGGTTTCTCAAAAATTATTTTTCGATTATTTTCCTGAGTTTGAAGACAATGCTGTCTTTCATCCTTTTTCCGGAAACGAATCCATCATCGGATAAAGACTTCGTTTTAAATACCGGATCTCCTTTCGGATGGACTGGATTAGAATTTGGTTTTTTCGTTTTGGATCTAAATCTTTGTGGCGTAACAAATAAATTTCTGTTTTGCGGATGAGTCTCCGTAAATAGGATTCACTTTGCATCCAAATCCATATCTCCGAATCTTGGAAGGACGATGCAGAAGATTCACTTTCAAATGCATTCAGTTTGGATTCGATGAAGGTTAGATCTGTTTTGATCTTTCGAAAAAGTGCCTCGCCACTATTGTGTATGGTTCCTTGTGAGGTGATTCCTTTTTGGGTACCTCCTTTTTTCTGGCCATTTACTTTTCCCGACCAAATGGAAAACTCACGCCATGGGTAATTGTGATTGGGAATTAGGCTTAACTTATCTTTCGCGGCCTTGGGAGAAAGGGAGGGGATCCCTTCCATCTTTGCCCCGTCTTCATTTACATTCCAAAGTGACATTTCTTGCACGCTTGTGGCGGACTCTTCAAACCAGTGACGGTACAAATCGAGAACATAATCCGTTAATACCTCGCCTCCACTACAAGAAGGAACGTAACGAGTTTCGCGTTTCCGGATGATGACTTCATTGATCCGTTCGAGGCTATTTTTGCGACTAACTTGCATTAACCATTTTTCATTATGATGGGTACCTGTGGAATGGATTTCACGTCCTGAATACGCAAGGTCCTGGCCAAGAAAGTAGACACTGCCAAATCCCATAAAACGTAACATATCAAAGGCAGTTGTGGCCACAGACCCACCTGATTGGATATCACCCACATCATGGAATACATGTTCAGCGAGTTCCCCACCAGCTGTAACTTCCCTGACAAGGGATCCTTCCGCATCCACTTGGTATTTTGCAGTCACCGAATGGACAACGGATGTAAACATTGGTTCTCGGAGAAGGGTCGGGGAACTCACTAGGTCGGCAAAAAGGGGAATGTCTCCGAGGGATTCACCCATAAAATGAAAAAAGGAATTGGTTTGGGCATCGAGTGTGACCACTCCATCTGCTTTGATTCCCGCTTTGATGAGAACTTTCAGTGAAGTATCACAAGACAGAACAAATACTTTGTCTCTTACTTCTTGTAACCAAGATAGGTTCTTTCGTAAACTAGGACCAGCTGATACGAGTACGGCGGTGAGTCCTTTAAACTTGTCACGAAGTTTGGAGATTGGGAATTTGACTGGAAGATTTTTTTCGGCATGAACAAGATTAAACACACTGTTTTTAATCCATAACCTTTCAAACTCAAACTTGGTGAGTAGGTCACTCATCTTGGCTGAAAATACAGTTTGGGTTTTGTCTTCCAATTCTTTGTAAATGGGATTTCGGTTTGTGTCTGTTGGATTCCGAATGATTTTAAGTCCACTCACTCGTTCAATGGGAAGGGATTCTAAGTAATTGAAAAAAAGCGGATAAAAGAGTTCTCCCGAAAACAAATGCCTTCCCGGCACTTGTAAAATGGATTTAAGAATTGGATCCCATAAAATGGGAACCAGTGTTTCGTCCTCTCCCACAAAAATTAAGATCTGGCCTGGGTTTAATTTTTCACTGACACTTGTTAGGAGGTGAGGATTTCCAAGTCCAAATAAGATCACTACATCAGTTTGTTTTAAAGAATAGGTGTCCAAGAGTCGTGTGGCTTGTGTTAGGGGAGAGAAGGAAGAAGAGAGTGGGTTCCCATCTAATGAGACATAATATTCCCCATCTTTCTTCGCTCTGTGTAATTCCCAGTTTTGAACAGACTGAAAGTTTTTGAAATAATTTTGTAAGTATGGCTTCCGTTCAAAAATTTCACTGGAAATCGGATCGATCATTTGGGACATAATACTATCTAAGGTTTTTTCTTATGTCTCTCAAGACCTGTCAACTGGGAAACAAGGAAATCAAACGGCAAAACAGATATGCATTTAAAAAGCCTAAACATTGTTGGATTCAAAACATTTGCAGATGAGACCGAGATCAATTTTGATCCAGGGTTTACCGCAGTCGTCGGACCTAATGGTTCGGGAAAATCAAATATTGTCGATTCCGTTAAATGGGTTTTTGGTGAAAAAAGTGCCAAAGGTTTACGCGGCGAAAAAATGGACGATGTCATTTTCCATGGAACAGAGAGTAGGCGAGCTGCTGGGTTTTCCGAAGTGTCCATCCTCTTCGACAACGATGACCGTTTTTTTAATATCGATTACCCTTCCGTCAAAATCACACGTAGGCTTTACCCTGACGGCGAAAACGAATACTATTTAAATGATATCCGCACCACAAGAAAGGACATCGAAAAAACCTTACTCGATACAGGGATTGGGAAATCCAGTTATAGTATTTTAGAACAAGGTCGAGTGGACCAAATCCTTAATTCCAAACCAGAAGAAAGACGTGCTATCTTTGAAGAGGCAGCTGGGGTTTCTCGTTTTAAATTAGACCGCAAAGAAGCGACAAAAAAATTAGAAGACACAAACCAAAACCTTCTTCGGATCCATGACATCATGAGTTCCATGCAAAAGGATTTGGAAGTTAAAGAAAAACAATCCGAAAAAGCAGAACAATACTTCAAACTCAAATCTGATTTAGATGAATCCGATAAAAATTTACGCTATTTAAAGCTTAAAGACTTTAAACGTCGGATGAAAAAATCAGATGAAGAACTACAAGAGATCCGAGAAAAAAATAAATCGATTTTATCCCTCATCCAAAACGAAACCAATTTGATTTCGGAAAAGGAAACAATCAAAGAAGCAAAAGAAAGAGAAATTGCAGAGATTGATAAAAAATTATTCGATCATCTTTCCAAAAGCCAAATCCAAAAAGAAAAAATCGCCAAAAACAAAACCTTCATCCAAGAATATGAATTACGCATTGGTGAAATCCTATCTTCCTTAGAATTGGAAAACCAAGCGACCATCAAATTGGAAGTGGAAAAAAAGGCAATTGAGCTTGAAAACGAACGCCAAAGGGAAATCCAAGCAACTCTCCAAGAAGAAATTACAGAATTAGAATCCAAACGTGTTTCTTTGGAACTTTCCATCAAAGAAGAAGAAAAGGCGATCGAAGAAAAAGAAACTCGCATCGGGGAAAATGAAAAACGACATATCACCCTTCGCGAAAAACAAAAAACAGTCATCCTTGAACTCATCCAAGAGTTGGAGAATAAAAAAAGAGAATCCAAAGAAGGCGAGGAGATCCGAAACCAAAACAAATTGGAGCTCGTATCTCTTACTAATGAATTCCAATCCAAATTACAATTTGCACTCAATCATTTAGAAGATTCAAAACTGAATGAAGCAAAAGTTGTTTTAAAAGAAATTCGATTGGATCTGTATTCGGAAAAACTCAGTGATTTCCTCAAAAAGGAAGATGATTTCAGAAACCTTCTGTTTGATAAAGATGGGATTTTATCCAAAAAAGAATCCATCGACCAAGAAATTGAGGATTTAATCCTAGAAAATGAAAACCTAACACGTGGAATTCGAGACAACCAAAGTAATATCATTCTCTATCGTAATCAGTGGGAAGAAACAAGAACCCAAATTGTAGAATTAGAGAAAAAACTATTAGAATCCAATTCAAGATTAGAAAACCAACAAAAGGAGATCTCTGTCCTGGAAGAAAGGATCGGAGAAATCCAATTGCGAATCTCTGGTGCCAAAGAACAAGAATCTGTGATCCGTGAGAAAAAGGAAAGTTTAGAGAAGGAAGTTGAGTTCTTAGAAAAAGAAATTGAAGAAGCCTACCAAGAATTCCTTTCGATGAGTCGGATTTTGGAATCCGAAAAGGAAACCTTACAAAGTTTAGTGGAAGAAATTTCTGGAATCAAATCGAATATTTCGAAAAACCAAGAAGTCTTCCAAAATCTTTTACCATTATTATCCGAAAAAGAACGAACTAGTTCCGCACTGAAAGTGCAAATTGATTCCCTCGTGGAAGAGTTGTACAATGATTATTCCTTAACGGATTCGGAACTAGAAGCAGAAAGGGGAGGTTTAGAATTGGAACAAAAAGCAGAAGAAAGACGTCTTCGTTCTGCCAAATCAGAAATCCAACTCCTAGGTTCCATCAACCCTCTTGCGATAGAAGAGTATCGCAATATCAAAGAAATTTACGAACACAACCTAAAACAAAAACAAGACATTGAAAGTTCTAAAAAAGACATCGAAGAAGTGTTAAAACGAATCAATGAAGAGTCTGAAAAACTCTTCCAATTGACCTTTGAACGAATCAAAGAAAACTTCCAAGAAACATTCTCGACATTGTTCAATGGGGGACGAGCTACTCTTGAACTTACCGAAAAGGAAGATTCTTTGAATTCTGGAGTAGAAATTATGGCGGAACCTCCAGGGAAACATGTTCAAAACTTACGTTTGTTATCTGGTGGTGAAAAATCACTCACAGCGATTGCACTTCTTTTTGCAATATATATGGTGAAACCAAGTCCATTCTGCTTTTTGGATGAGATTGATGCGGCTCTTGACGAAGCAAACAAACTTCGTTTTTGCCAAATCCTAGACCGTTTCAAAGACAAAACACAATTCATCGTTGTTTCTCACGCACAGTCCACCATCTCAAGGGCCAATGCGATTTTTGGAGTCACCAATGAAGAACCTGGGATCTCCAAGATCCTTTCGTTACGTTTGGATGAAGCAAAATCCTTCTCGAAACAAATTTCCCAAAAAACTGGAACTGAGAATTAACAACAGATAAGTCCTAAAAATGAACAATCCGATTGGATAAAAAACCTCGGAATTGGTCTGGAGATAAAAAAACCTAGGAGAGTGATCCCCTAGGTTTTTCTTTCGATTCGAATCTGACGTAAGACTACGGAAATTCTATTTGTTTGCTTGCATCTCTTTCATGATACAAGTGGAGAAGGCTTTACAACTGTCACCTGCTGTGAGGCAACTCGCAATTTTATTGTAGTATTTAGGTCGGTTACAATTGAACTCACAACCTCTACGGAGAGTTGATTTTTGTTCTTCTGTTGCATTCGGATTCACTTGGACCGAACAATTGTAAAACTTATCACAAGCTTCTTTACACTTTGGAAAATCTGCTGCTTGGATGGATCCGGTGAATAACACCAGAGCCAAAATGGAAAACAAACGGTTTGTTTTGTTCATACCTTGTCCTCTCGATCTTTGGTAGCGAAGACGGGAGTCGAACCCGTGACCTCAGGGTTATGAATCCTGTGCTCTAACCATCTGAGCTACCTCGCCCTATAACCTTAGATCGTTTGGTTGAACTAAATCTTTAGTTCTTTTGTCATTTTTTGAATGGATAGGGAATGGTAAAGAAAAAAAAGCCCCGGGGTTACCGGGGCTTTTTCTCTTAGCAAGAGTAAGTAGTGAGGAATTCGTATGGGTGAGGGCGACCTTCCCATGGCCAAATTTCTGTTTCAAACTTATAGTGTTGGTATGTTTGTAAGAAGTTTTCAGTGAAAACATCTCCTTGTTTGAAGATTTCTCTTTGAGCAAGCATCTCTTCCATTGCTTCACGAAGTGTGTGAGGCATTTGGCGGATTCCTTTTTCACGGATTTCATCCAATGAAAGTTCAAAAAGATCTTCTTCACGTGCAGGACCTGGATCAATCTTTTCAGCCACACCAGCCATACCAGCCATAAGGAGAGAAGCGAACGCCAAATATGGGTTAGCTGTAGAATCTGGGAATCGGAATTCCACACGTTTTGCTTTTTCGCCACTCACAAAAGGGATACGGCAAGAAGCAGAACGGTTTTGTGCAGAGTAAGCTAATATCGATGGTGCTTCAAATCCTGGGATGAGTCGTTTGTAAGAGTTAGTGGATGCATTTGTAAACGCAGCACATGCTCTTGCATACTTAAGTACTCCACCTACATAGTTAAATGCGAAGTCAGATAATCCTTGGTATTTGTCTCCTGCAAAAAGGTTTTTTCCACCTTTCCAAAGAGAGATATGAACGTGCATACCATTACCATTATCACCAAAAAGTGGTTTTGGCATGAAGGTAGCAGTTTTTCCGTGTTTATGAGCAACCATCTTAACGATGTATTTTAGCTTTTGAACATTGTCTGCAGCTTCAATGAGTGTTCCAAATTTAACACCAATTTCACCTTGTGCTTGGGCAACTTCGTGGTGGACCACAAAAGTTTCCATTCCAATGGCTTCTAATGTTTTTACAAATTCTGCTCTAAGGTCAACTTGAGAGTCAATTGGAGCTACTGGGAAGTAACCACCTTTCGTTCCAGGACGATGTCCTGAGTTAAAGTTGATTTTTCCTGTGTTGTTTGAACCTGGAATTTCAGAGTGAGTGTTCCAGATCCCTTCATTTGAATCTAACTCATAGTATTGGCAGTTGATTTCATCACGAACTTTCAAACTATCAAATACGAAAAATTCATTTTCTGGTCCAAAGTATGCAGTATCTGCAATTCCGGATTTATTCATGAATTCTAATGCTTTTTTCGCGATGGATCTTGGGCATTTTTCATAGTATTGGTTTTTGTAGATATCCCAAACATCACAGAACATAACAAGTGTTTTGTCTGCTGTGAACGGATCTAAAAATGCCGTAGAAATTTCTGGATGTAATTGCATATCGGAAGCATTGATTGGCTGCCAACGAGCAATCGAAGATCCATCAAAAGGAATTCCTTTGAATGTATCTTCATTTACGGAATTCACATAATACGATACGTGGTGCCACATTCCTTTGATATCCGTAAATCGGAAGTCATAGAAAAGGACTCCATTTTTTTTGGCATACTCAACCACTTCCTTTCCGGAAGTAAATTTTGGGGTTGCGAACTGCATTTGATTCTCCTTCGTTCAGAGGTCGGTCTGATTGTTGTAATCTGTTACCACTTTAAATGCAAGATTTATACCAAGGCATTTCGACCGAAATATAAGGGTTTCGTGGAGTTTCTAAGCAGATTGTTTTGAAAATGGTGCTTAGACACGAAACAGATTGCATATTTAAAATGATAAATGCTTAAAATATGTGCATAATACACTGTATCTAAGCCTCCGCCATTCCAATGTATTTTAGGAAAAGGGCTTTCCTTGGTCAATGGAATCAGGATTTTTTTTCTGCAAAATTGAAATTTTTTCGAAAACCCTTCAATGTATGTTTTTTTTGTGGCAATCAAAGGATGAAAAGAAACTGTAGAGGACGATGAGCTCTCGCAAACCAGATTTTGGTCGTTTCCAACACTTGGAGAGTTTTATCCACCACTCGAAAGACGCCATTTGGTGTTACGAATTAGATATCCCCATGCCCATTTCTTTACCACTGGAAGAACAGATGGAATACATTTGGAACCATTCTGTGGTGCGCGAATGTAACCTGGCCATGGTTAAGTTGAATGGATTCCGAAGTTTGGAAGATGTGAATGGTAAATACCTCAAAGAAATTGTTTCCTTAACGAGTATCCATCTCCTCCGTAAGTTCATAGAGAATTCGTACCAATTAGAAGATTACGAATACACAGAAAATGCATCCATTTTGCCTCGTGTTTATCTCATCAATTCCCATGGGCAAGTTGTAGATGGGCATCTGGTTCGCATTTGGGGCCAACAAATTGAAATCTCCAACATTCGCGAGTCTGAGTCGAAACTTTCGGGACTTTTGCAGTTTTCCCAAATCGTGACTGAAGTTTCAAAAATGTTTGTACACACCAAAGCAGAATTTGTTTCCGATGCCATTCAGTTTGCCTTGGAGGAATTAGGAAAGTATTCAAAGGCAGACAGGGTGTTTGTTGCAGAGATATCTTCTGATAAACAATTTTTATCGGTTAGCCATGAATGGTTGTCTCTTGGTGTGCCCTCTCTTTTTGAGGTAGGAACAAAACTTCCCATTGCTAAAATGAATCCGGAAAGGTTAGGAGTTCTTGCTGGTGATGGCGTGATTTATATTCCTGATACAAGAGCACTTAGCGATGAACCTTGGCATTTACAATTATTCAAATCAGCAGAAGTTCGTTCCATTTTGGTAATTGGATTAAGGGATGAAGGGAATTTAATTGGAATCCTTGGAGTCACAACTTACCAAGCATTAGGTGATTGGACAAGTGAAACCAAGCAAATGTTAGGTTTAGTTGCAGGGTTTGTTTCACAAGGTTTGGTGCGTGCCAAAAACGAAATCAAACTGATGAAAAAGGAAAAAATTCTACAAAGATTTTATTCTGATGTAAAAGAAGACTTGGCACTTGCAAAACTCACCCAAGAAGCTTGGGTCGCAAAAGATTTTGGCACGATTCCCAATTTAAAAATTGAATCTAGGTTTTTACCGTATGATGAAATTGGGGGAGATTTAATTTTATATGAAAAACCAAAACCTGATTGTATTGATATATTTTTTGGAGACATCTCTGGGCATGGGATTTCCTCTGCTTTGGTTTCTGGTATCGCTGCTGTTTCGTTTAAAAAACATTCATTTGTGGAATCTTCACCAGCTGCCATTTTGGAAGCGATGCATATTGAACTCAAAACCATCATTTTTAAACACCATATCTCTGCATGTGTGATGCGGATTTATCCTTTAGAAAGAAGGATCGATTTTAGTTTTGCTGGCCATCCACCAGGAGTTTTTTGGAACCAAAAAGACCGTGTCATGAAATTTGTAAAAGATGAAATGTATCCGATTCTATTGCTTGATGATTGGAAAGGGAAAAACATTTCCAAAACTTTTGAAAAAGGCGATCGTCTTTTACTTTATTCCGATGGGATATATGAATTGGAAGAAGAAACAGGCGGTTACATTGGACTTGATGTATTTTTACAAGAACTCTCAGAAATGATTTCGGTTTCGGAAGATACTGATAGCCTCATCAAAAAGATGATTGCCAATTGCCTTGTGGAAAAGGAACGAATCATCCATGATGATATAGCCGTACTCTTTTTAGAATTTTAATTGGTTTGGTCGATGAGATCGAGAGCTTTTGCATCCGCTTCAGGATACTTTGCCAAATACTCAGATACAATTTTCTTTTTGCCATCCAAACGGTCTAAATGTGTTTCAATGATATGACCAAAATCTAATTTGCCAGTCACAATTTCATACCGTTCGGTTTCGATAGTTCCTAAATCCAAATCCACTGGCACTTCATTGGCTTTGTCCGCATATTCTTTTGCTTTTTCCCAATAGGGAATTGCTTCTTTGTAAAAACTCTCTGCCACTGTGAAACTTTCTTTTAATTCATGGGCAAAGTCTAGGTTGTAAAAGTAAACATGGCGTTTGTCAAATTTGGATCCAAGTCGCATATAGGATCTCATGATTTGGATATTAATATGCATAAACATCAAATTTCGATATTTATAGTATTCTTGTTCCGTTTTAGTTTCGCATAATGCGTGTTTTGGGTGGCGGAATCGTTTGCCTAAAGCGATTTTTAACCAATAGATATTTTTTCGTAGTTCATTATCATTATAATGTTGTTTGAGGTTGTACAATTCGTAAAAATCTTCTAGGTACTTTGGCTCCCATTTGTGTAATTTATACGGAACCCAGTCTGAAAATTTTGTGTAAGGTCCGTTTTTTTGGTATTCATAATTGTAATCGATGTCTGTTTCCCAGGCACCTAAAGAAAGGGAAAACAAGGAAATACAAACGATCCAAATGCTAAAAAATCCTTGTTTCATCAGGTTCAAATATCGGAGGATCGACCAGTTTCCATAAGGAAGAAGTGGTTTATTTCAAAGGTTGGACATCTGCAATCCACTGGTATCCAACCCCTCGGACATTACGAATGGAATCTTCCCCTAAGGCATCGCGCAACCGAACAATGGCATTATCAATGGTCCTTTCCGTAGGAAAACTGTCTTCACCCACGATGACATCAAGGATTTCAGAGCGACTAAATACTTTTGAGGGATCTCTCAGAAGTAAGCTTAGGAGGGAACAGTCACGTTTGGAAAGTAGGATGCTAGAACCATCCTTGTTTTTCACTAAAAAGGAATCCAAATGGATTTCTTTCGAATCCATCTGCCATTTTTGACCAAAATGGGGCCGTGTGAGGGAAACAACCCTTTCTAAGCGGATGAGAAATTCTTTTAAATGGAAAGGTTTGGGGATAAATTCGGCTGCTCCGAGTTCAAACCCACGGAGTCGTTCCTGGGCTCCTGCTTGAGCAGTTAAAAATAAAAAAGGAAGATCCTTTTCAAGGGAAACCATCTTTTCCGCGAGTTCAAATCCATTCCCATCTGGCAGGCGTAAGTCGAGGACAACTAAATCAAACAAATTCGGTGCAAAAAGAGTTTCTGCTTCCGAAACAGTTTTTGCCCATTTCACTTGGTAGTCATCTTGTTCTAATCTTTCTTTTAGAGTTTCTCCGAGCCCTTCATCGTCTTCCACAAGTAAAATCCTTGGTTTCATACGACCTCACTCACACAAAGTTTGACTTTAAAACCGTACGTACTGTCCGGAAATTCGATTTTGCCTTTCATCTTTTCGATTAATTTTTTCACGATATAAAGACCAATCCCACTCCCGCTAGTATTTGAATGGCGGAGAAAAGGTTGGGTGAGGTATTTTTTATTCCCCATAAAACCATTGCCATTATCTTCTAAAAGAAAACAAATTCGATCCTTTTCTTGGCCAATCTGAAGTTTGATTTGGTTTGCTTTTCCATGTCGTTTTGCATTTTCAGTCAGGTTTTTTAACATGGCAAAAAATGCTTTTTTATCAAGGTGAACTTTTTTTGTAAGGGGGATGGATACTTCCCAAACCAGATCTGGTTCATGGTGGGAATAAGAATCTTTGATTTCTTGTAAGGTTAACGTTTCTAAGTAAAGAGCTTCTCCTTGCATAAGACTTGCCAGATAAAAGGCATTTCCCATCTGGGATTCAATTCGAAGGTTTTCTTTCCAAATTTTTTCCAGTTTTCTTTTTAGTTCTAAGTCTTTTGTATCTTCCAATAGAACTTCAACTTGCAGTTGTAAGCTGGCAATTGGAGTTTTCATTTCATGGGTGACTGTAGAAAAAAAATCAGCAATGAGTTTCGAACGTTTGTGGTCTCTGTAGGATAAAACGGCGAGAGTCACACCACCAAGGGTTAACATAGATAGGAAAAATGATCCCTCTAGTTGTAACATCCGATTCACGCGGTTTAGTTCAAACTGTCTTTCTAAACTGACAGAAATTTCAGAAATGGTTTTGGCTTGGCGAAACCCTAAAATCCACCACCAGACTCCGAGTGACAGAGTGAGGGAGAGCCAGGCCAGGGAAAAAAACATACGAAATTGTGCTGATCCTCTCAATTTTGCCTCTTAAATCAAGATAAGGGTATGAGGAAGGACGACGAGCAAAAAAAGATGTTGTCACCTTGGCCCAACCCGAGAATTTATTTTTAAGGAGAACAACTTTGAACTTCGACGAAATCTCGAAACATCTTGGAAACGACGCGGAATCCCTCCTTGGATTCAAATCACCAAAAATCGCAAAAGAACTCATTCACGTACCTGGTAGCGACTGGGTAGACAGAATTTTTGCACCTACAGACAGGTCCATCCCTGTTCTCAGAAGCATTCAAACTTTACTCGGCCATGGCCGACTTGGTGGAACTGGATATGTATCCATCCTTCCTGTTGACCAAGGGATTGAACACTCCGCTGGTGCATCGTTTGCCAAAAACCCAATTTACTTCGATGGCGAAAATATCATCAAACTCGCAATAGAAGGCGGTTGTAATGGTGTGGCTACAACTTTAGGAGTGCTTGGTTCTGTGGCTCGTAAGTATGCTCACAAAATCCCTTTTATTTTAAAGATCAACCACAACGAACTTCTCACTTACCCAAACAAAAGTGAACAAATTTTGTTTGCGACTGTAAAACAAGCATATGACCAAGGTTGTGTTGCTATCGGTGCCACAATTTATTTTGGATCTGCTGATGCTGGTCGTGAAATTGTTGAAATTTCAAAAGTGTTCCAAATGGCACATGAACTTGGAATGGCTACGATCCTTTGGTGTTACATCAGAAACAATGCGTTCAAAAAAGACAAAGACTACCATGTTTCGGCTGACTTAACAGGACAAGCCAACCATTTGGGAGTAACCATCCAAGCGGATATCATCAAACAAAAGTTACCTGAAAACAATGGTGGTTATAATGTTCTCAACCAAGAGTCTTCTTACGGTAAAACTGATAAACGTATTTATTCTGATTTAACTTCTGAACATCCTATTGACCTCACACGTTACCAAGTTGCAAATTGTTACATGGGAAGAGCGGGACTCATTAACTCAGGTGGAGCATCAGGAGAAAATGACTTACAAGAAGCGTTAAAAACTGCGGTCATCAATAAACGTGCTGGTGGTATGGGACTCATTTCTGGTAGAAAAGCGTTCCAAAAACCGATGAAAGACGGTGTATCACTTTTACACGCGATCCAAGACGTTTATCTTTCAAAAGAAATCACTGTTGCTTAATGTAAATCATTGGGCACATTGACTCCAATCAAACAAAGAAGGGCAGGGGTACTTGTATCTCTGTCCTCAATTGTTTCTAGGCATTCATTCGAATGTGGAGACATCTATAGTTTATACCCACTTTGTGACTGGGCAAAGGACATTGGATTTAGTATCATCCAATTATTACCTCTTAATGATACAGGTTATGGTTATTCACCATATAGTGCCATTTCTGCTTTTGCAATTGATCCATTATACATTTCTTTGCACAAACTAGGTTTACCTAACAAATCACGTAAAAACCAAATCGTTACCTTACAAAACAATCCTACTAGGGTGCGTGAATTCAAAATAAAATACCTGAGAGAATTTTATCTTTCCCATCAAAAAGAAGCGATGAAAGATGCTCTTAACTTTTTAGAAAAACAACCTTGGTGTTATTCCTATGTTTCCTTTCGAGTATTGTATGAAACATACAAAGGTAAAAATTGGTGGGAATGGCCAAAAGAATTCCAAGATCCTTACAATGCAAAGGACAAAGTATTCACAGAACAAAGAGAAGAAGCATTGTTTTGGGTATATTTACAAAAAATCGCCTTTGATCAGTTAAATGCCGCCAAACTCCATTTAGAGGACAATGGGATTTATTTAAAAGGTGATATGCCAATCCTTACAGCTCGTAATTCCTGTGATGTTTGGGAACACCCTGAAAACTTTTTCTTGGATTTACAAGCAGGGGCTCCTCCTGATCATTTTTCACAAACGGGACAAACTTGGGGTTTCCCTGTTCTTAACTGGGAAGTGTTACAAAAAAGCCATTATAGTTGGTGGAAAGATCGTTTATTGTATTTAGAAAATTTTTTCCATTTGTATCGCATTGACCATGTGATAGGTATGTACCGTATTTGGGCCATTCCCAAAGAACACAAAAATGCATTAAAGGGATGGTTCCACCCACAATTTGGCATTGAGACCAGTGAATTTTTAAAAGTTGGCATCGATCCAAAAGAAATGGAATCCCGCGGACTGATCCATGAATTCAAACCCAATCACTATATTTTTTATTGGGACTTCTGGAAAGAGGAAGGTTACCAGTCACTCCCAGAAGATACCAAAGCTAATTTATTTCCTTTGTCCGAACTTCATATCAATGAAGAAGAAAAACATTGGAGAAAAGCAGGGGAAGATATCTTAGAAATTTTTGAATCCTTTTCTTCTATGGTACCATGTGCAGAGGATTTGGGTTCCGTTCCTACTTTCATTCGTGAATCCTTGTTTGAGCGCCAAATGATTGGGATTGATGTCGTCCGTTGGACAAAATCGTTTACTTCCGGGGAATACATCGAAGAGGACCACTACCGGGAAAATGCAATTTCTGTTTTATCGACACATGACACTAGTTTGGTGATGGAGTGGTGGAATCAGGAAGGGGATGTAGAGCCTAAACTTCAGTTTTTCTTTGACCGTTTGGGAAAACCAAGACCCGAATCAGAAGACCAAATCTTAGAAGGGTTACTCGATTTTGTGTTCCAAACCAAAAGTTTATTTAGCATCCAACTCTTTCAAGATCTGGCCCTTGGTGTTTCCGATGTTTTACAGAATCCTGAAAAACACAGAATCAATTACCCAGGAACACCTGATCATTCCAATTGGACCTACCGATTTCCGATTCTCATAGAAGACTATGCGGAAGACTTTAATCGCAATTTTACCTTACGCAAACTTGTCTATTCTTCCGGAAGAAATTAGAATTTTTTTAAATTTTGACAGAATCGTTCAAGTGGATTCTCACTTTGTTTGGTAAAGTAGAACTCTACTTTGGAGGTTCCCTTTGAGATTTGCAAAAGAAATGGCATTTTATTCTGCCTACCATCAAGAAAAACGGAATGTTTGGATTCACGTTTTAGGAGTGCCAACGATTACGTTTACTCTCTTCGTTGTACTCAGTCGATTTTCCCTATTTGAATACAATGGTTTTTCCGTAACTGCATCTCTCGTATTTACCTTGGGAGTTTTAGGGTATTATTATACCTTAGATGTTTTTTTTGCATTTATCGCAACTCTATTGTTTGGTGGATTATTTCTGGCTGCTGAATGGATCACAGTGCAACTCCCATCCCAAACTGCATGGACTATTTTTGGAATTGGGCAAGTGGTTGGTTGGGGATCCCAGTTTTATGGACATTTTATCTTTGAGAAAAGTAGGCCCGCACTATTCGACAATTTATTCCAAGCACTCGTCTCTGCACCACTCTTTGTCGTGGCAGATGTGTTCTTCGAATTAGGATATCGATCTGATTTAAAAAAAGCAGTGGAAGATGAACTAAAACAAAAAGGGGTTTGGAAAGACTTTAGCGTCCATAAAACAGCTTAAATCAAATTGACTATCTAAACATTTTAAATTTGGTCACAAAAACAAACTTGGTGTAAATGAGACCCTCCCAGAAACAGGGAGGGTTTCACACCAAACATCTTTTTAAAGGTTCGAGACAAATGAGCTTGGTCACTAAAACCCGCTGCATGTGATGCAGTTGTTAGGTTCTCTCCACTTTGTAATAACCTTGCGGCAATGTGCAATCGTTGCCATAGTAAATACTGCCGGAGTGGGATTCCCATATTCTCTTTGAACAAATGCATAAAACGATCTTTTGAGATTCCTGTTTCGTTTGAAAGAAAGGCTACATTGATTGGATTTGGAAGTGTTTGTTTAATTTTTCTAAGGGCAATGTCAATTCTTGGATCCCAAGATTTGTTTGATTTTTGGGAACCAAGTTCTTCCAATATTTGTTCATAAATCAATTTCGCTTTTGTGCAGTTTAAACCTCTGCCAAATAATGGTTCGGATAAGGATTGAATTCTCTCTATCGTCTCGGTTTCTAACAGAGTGTATGGGTCCTTCATTTCAATTTTTTTATATTCATCCGATTTTGGATCCAATTGGATCACTACGATTTCCGTATGATTTGCTTCTAAGCGATGGAAAAAATTGGGAGGGATGATGATTCCCTTTGTTTCTATGATTTGATTCTCTTTTGTGGTCAAACGAAATGGCAGTTGTTTGGAAACAAGAATGGAAACTGCATAATGGGAATGGGGTTCTGTGACAAGGCCTTGTGTGCCGAGGAGAATCCTTTCTCCGAAATAAAAAAGACTTCCTTTTCTTTCCTCATCCATATACTGAAAAAATCTTTCATATGGTTTCAAAAAAGGCAAGGATTATCAAATGAAACATTGGATTTTAGGTTTCCTAATTGTACTCACAAGTGGTTCACTCGTAGCAGTAGAACGAGGGGAAGTTTCGTTTGAATGGAAACAAATTGGAACGAAATATGAGTATGATCCTAATTTTAGTTTTCCTGATTCAGAATCTGTCGAATTGTTTGAATCCTTCTTGCCGATCAAATCCCAGCTTTATTTCCAAACCAAAAATAAAGAAAAAGAATACCACCTCTACCAATATGATTTACCAACTAAAAAAATAACCCCCATCTCTTGGGATAAGGGAAGGGTTCTTGGTTGGGCACTATGTAGTGACACTGTTTATATTCAAACCAAACAAAAGTTATTTGTTGTGTCGCAAGATTCATTTGAGATCAAAAATGAGTTCAACATTGCAAGTAAAACCAATGGGTGGAAGGATTTTGTCTGTCTAAAAGAGAAATTGGTACGGTTGGAAAAAGACCAATTAGAAGTTTATGATGTGAACTCTATGGAGAAAGTATCAGAACTTCAGTTACCAATGAAATCTGTTCAAAGGATTATCAAACGAAGTGATTCCGAAATCCTTTTAGTTTCTTCTTTTGCAGGGAATACCATTCAGGTGTTTTCTTTAGAGGAAGGTACAACAACAACAAAAGAATGGAAATTCCCAACAAACCATCGGGCCCTTTTTAAAATGGCTGTCCTTGGTTCTGATCGATTTTTAATTTTTGATCCAATTACCAAAATTTATGGGGAATGGTTTTTGTTTGATGAACATTTTTTTCCCATTGGAGATGGACTCTTCATTCGTTCCGACGAAAAAGCAGTTCGGTTTTCACCCATCAAATCGAATCTCGAATACCAATTGGATTTAACATCAATCTCAGACATCCCTGAATCCAATTTCCATGTAATCCTTCCAAAAAAAGATACATATTCCCAGAAGTTAAGAGAAGAAACCTTTTATTCACCGAGTACATTCAGTTTGGATGATTCAGGGAATCGTACTCTCACAGTGAAAGTCCCTCCGATGAAAGAAGGAGAGTCAAAAACCATAACTGTGTATCGAGGGAAACTCACTCGTTATAAAATCCATTGGAAACTTGGACCTGAGTTGATTGTCAATCGAGAAGAAAGTGAATCCAAACATCCAAACGAACTCCGAGATGATTGGTTTGTCAAACTTGAGGATCCGATTGTTGTCACAAAACGAAATGAATTGTTCCAAGAAAAAACTTCAATCAAAGAATTACTCATGGAAACATCCCAATATGTTTCCTCAATCCCTTATAAATCAGGTAAGTTTGAATCAGCACCGAATGTGATCCAAAAAAACAATGGTGGTTGTACGGAACATTCCTATGTCACCATGTCATTGTTACGTGGAAAAGGTATCCCTGCTAGGTTAGTATGGAATTATTTACCGACTGAATCTTCTGATGAAATGAGTTTTAATCATAAATTTGTAGAGGTATGGGTGAATGGTTACGGGTGGATTCCGATGGAACCACTTTCTCCACCAAAATCAAAACCAGGTGTGACTTATGCGAGGCATTTGGTATTTGCAGTTTTACCAACTCCAACACATCCAAAAATTTCAGGAGGGGATCGTTTGGTGCAACTGACAAAAGACCAACTTTCCTTGGGAAAAAAACTCAAAATGAAACTCACCATTTTGAAACAAGGAGAAGGAGTACAAGGGGAAGAATCTCTTGAAATCCAACCCAACCAGATGCGAAATCGAGCAATCCAGTCGGGTGAAGAACTTGTGGTTCCTTAAATTGGAAACAAATTTAACTTACTTTCGTAAAACAAAGTTTTCCCCATTTTTGGGTCCTGATTTACGGATAAAGAGGCGTTTTTCAACAGATACACCGAGTAACACTTGGTAGATGTCTGTGAGAATTGGCCTTGATGAATAATACCCATGGCCAAGTCCTCCGACTCCTAACACTGGGTCATCCACTTCGTTTACATTGATCACATCCACTCCAGAATATTTAAAACACATGCCAGCCCTTGGACCACCATTCACTTTTTGAGAGGCAACTAATGCATTGTCTCCTGGAGAACAATACAAGGTGATCCTTTCTGCAGTTTTGTTTAAATCAGATAAGATGAGTTCAAATTCATTTTTGTCGAAGTCAGGGGCATTGAGAATGAGTTCAGAGAGAAATTGTTTTTTCCCTGATTTAGAAAGGGAAGCAAGGGAAGGTAAAACGACTTGGTGACCCATACTATGAACCACCAAATGGATTTTTTTTCCTATCGAGGAAATGGAGTTTAGAAAATTAGCAAATGGTTCACGATTGATTTTTGCCTCGGTAAAGTTTAAATCATAGGTTGATTTCACCATCACTTGTCCCAGTAAACCAGCGTCAGCACCAGCAGGCCATGAAAACACAACCACTTCCCCTGGGAATTTGAGGTCATATTTCATTTGTCCAGCTCGTAACACTGCTTCATCAAAATTGACATTAAAGCCATGAACAAATACTAAAACTTCTTCACTGGCAGATGATTTTAATTTGGATAAAAATTCTCTGTCATCAGTGTTCACTCGGCCTTTGAATTGGAAAAATGTGTTTTTATCTTGGTCATTATCCAAGGAAATATCACCTATTATATGTTTTGCGGGAACGTTTACGATACAAATCCCAAAATGTGGGTTAATATCGGTAATGAAACCAAAACTATTCCCATCACAGCGATCTTTGGCTCCCATTTCCCTTCTTGTCGTAACAAAATGAACGTTAATAGTTTTTGTTTCATCAAAGGGATCAACCAATCGTTTGTTGATTTGTTCTCCAATTTTTGGTGTACAGGAAAAAATAAAAGATAAAGAAACTACCAAAAAAATCAAAATGGTTGTGGAAATTCTCTTTTGTATACCAAAGGATGTGATTACGAGATCACCTTTTTTGGAAGAGGATTGAAACTGGTTTGTTTTGATAGTTTTCATTTGTATGAAAATCCTTTGATGAGTTTTGTAGGATTGATGTTTTTCCCGTCTTTGATGACTTCAAAGTGTAAATGAGGACCAAAACAATACCCCGTACATCCCGAACGAGAAATGATTTTTCCAGCACTCACATAATCACCTTCTTTCACATAAAGTTTGGAATTGTGAGCATATAACGTTTGGTAGTTGTCGTCATGAGATAAGATGATGGCATTTCCATATCCACCCATCCAACCAGAGTAGGTGACTTTTCCTTTTCTTGCGGCATAGACGGATTCGTAATTGGCACGTAAGTCAAGTGCCATATGGAATTTATATTGTGGGTAGGAACGTGTGCCCCAACCAGAAGTGATGACTTTGGAAGACACTGGGATCCTCCAAACTGGGCCAGTATCTGGGATCACAGCACCTGGTAAAAATACCTTTTGTCCAGACTTAAATAAATCATAATCTTCTAATTGGTTTTCTGCATAAATATCATCAATTTTGACTTTATAATAGTCTGCTACTTTTGCCAGTGTATCCCCTTTTTTCAGTTTGTACATTAGGCCGTGTTTGTTTGGAATGTTTAGAATTTGACCAGCAATGAGAGATACTTCTGGATTGATGCCAGAACTTCCAGCAATGGATTCAACAGATACCTTAAACCGACGTGCAATATCAGATAAGGATTCATTTCTTTTGACTTTGTATTGAGTGACTTTTAGTTTTTTATTTTTGTTATCTGCGAGTTTGTCGAGTTCTGCTGAACGAAGGATCGCCATTTTTTTATCTTCGGTTTCTTGTAAGTATTTTTCGTCCGCTAGTTTTGCTTCCTTGTCTTTTGTATCATTTTCTTCTACCTCAGTGGACATACTGAGGAATTCTTTTTCCATCAAACTTTCTTCGTAAGTTTGTTTGTTGACAATGACGGAGAGTAAAAACGCAAATAAGAAAGAAACACCGAGTAGGGGTAATATACGATACCGTTTGCGGTTGAGATCAATAGTGCCGTGTAAAACACTCGATTGTGATTGTAGGTTATAAAAATACTTACCTGGGGAAACTTGGATGACGTTTATGTTTCCCCAACGTAACACATGCTTGCCGATCGTAGACTTTTCAGGTGAACGAAGTAGCATGTGTTAAATGGATTTTAGGTTAGTCCTTTGAATCTAAAGATTTGATTCCGCCAAAGGATTCTTCTACAATCTTACGAACGTCTTTTTTCTGTCCGCCAGTGATTGTGATATTTCCTTTTGCAACGACACCTTTTTGAAGTTCTAAATAAGGAGCAGTGATGTCACCTAACATACGTCCTGTCCCTTCTAATTTCACTTCGTTTTCGGCTTTGATATTGCCAATGAGGGTTCCGGAGACAATGACTTCTCTTGCACTGATATTGGTTTTGACCTTTCCAGTCTCTCCAATGACGAGAGCGTCTTCTGTTTTGATATCACCTTCGAATTTTCCATCGATTCTAAGTGAACCTGCGATATAAAATTTACCTTCAAATATCGACCCTGGTCCGATAACGCTGTTGATGGAATCCTTACCTATTGCCATTCCTGCTCCTTTTCCCCTTCTGTGAGAATCAAAATTTTCGGTCTATCTGACAAGCCTTTTTAGTAATCAATTTCCTCATCTCCGCTAAAGACTGAGTTTTTTCGTTTCGGAGGTTTGCCTTGTGTGGTTTTTTTCTCCACTTTGGTGTCTTGTTTTTTCTTCTCCACGACAATTTGGGTGGATTGTGGTTGTGGTTTAGATTCCACTACATTCCAGGCAGATCCATGGTCATTACAAACGTCTTTTGGAACCGTTTGGGGGATAAAGTATTCTTCCAGTAGGTCATGGCATTGGCCACCAGGGAGTTTCCCAGACATACGGCAGACAGTTCGCTTTGTGATTTTGACTTCAGCGAGCCAGGGGAATTCTTTGGCTGGTTCTTTTTCCAGGGCCCTTGCCATAAACCGTCCCCATACAGGAGCCGATAGTTTTCCACCAGTCATCCCTCGACCGAGTGAAATGGTTCCCACATCATAACCAAACCATACCGAGGTGACAAGTTCTGGGGTATAACCCACAAACCAAGCATCCCTAAAATTGTTTGTGGTCCCGGTTTTTCCATAGGCTTTTCTGCCAAGTCCATAGGAGAGGACACCTCGTCCTGTTCCTTCTTCCACAACATCTTTCATCATGGAAGTGATGAGAAAGGCAGCCTCTTTGGAAATGATTTGTTTTCGTTCCACATCTTCGTAGTCTTTGCGAAAGTCTTTAATGACTTTTCCTGCATTGTCTTCTACATACAAAACAGAGATGGGGTTCACAGTTTTCCCACCAGAGGCGAGGGCAGCATAAGCTCGTGTGAGTTCATAGGGAGTGAGTTCAAAGGATCCAAGGGAAACACTGAAGTTGTAAGGGATGTCCCTTCCTTGTAATTGTAATAAACCTCGGAGGCTATCCATCAAATTGGAAAGTCCCACTTGTTCTAATACCCGAACAGCAACTGAGTTTTTTGATTGTTCCAGAGCCTTTCGTAACAAAATAAACCCAGAGTATTCACTGCTGTAATTTTCGGGAGCCCACTCATCTCCATCTTCCATTAGGTATTGTAAGGGAGAATCGGCAAAGAGTGTAGCAGGTGTTACATTTTTTTCAGGGTCTGGGTTTTTTCCAGAATAGTCCATTGCTGCCGCATACAAGATTGGTTTAAAGGCGGAACCTGGTTGGCGAAAGGCTTGGAATGGACGGATTTGTTGGTTGTCAGAACGAAAACCTGATCCACCAACAAGGGCAGTGATGTAACCAGTCTCTGGGCGAATGGCAATGAGGGATCCTTCTACCGGGAGTAAATGGTCCTTTGTGCTTTGCGATGTGAAATTTTTGTCCAGGGTATCACCTAGATAGTCATCACCTACTAGTAAATTGAGGGCGTAAAATTCATCACGAATGTCCTCTTGGTAAGCAGAGGAAAAAGTACGTTCTATTTTCGAAATTTTAAATTTAAATTCAGGTAAGTCATACAAATCAGCGATTAAAGAATAGCCACTTCCATACAAATCATCAAAGGCATCAATGTTACGGAATGCACGTTGGTTGGATTCAATCGTTTGCCTTTGTAATGCAGGGAGAAGGGCTTTTTCTGCTTCTTCTTGGTGGCGGATTTGGATCGTGGAATATATTTTGAGTCCACCATTGTACAACCGACTGGAACCAATCGAACGAATTAGATTTTTACGGATGTATTCTGTGACATAGGGAAAACGGTTTAACCTGTCTGAAAATGCAGAATCATTGGGAGAACGATTGAGGTTTGTGTAATATTCTTCCAAACTCGCAAATT
The DNA here is from genome assembly GCF_026151345.1 of Leptospira paudalimensis. Classification (NCBI taxonomy): domain Bacteria; kingdom Pseudomonadati; phylum Spirochaetota; class Leptospiria; order Leptospirales; family Leptospiraceae; genus Leptospira; species Leptospira paudalimensis. The sequence continues at coordinate 2,035,309 of NZ_JAMQPR010000001.1, read as the reverse complement.
CTTTTTCGGCATCGGCAACAGTCATCCTTCCATTTTCAACTAGTTTGCGAAAGACAACTCTCACTTTGTTCATACTGGATACTGGGTTGACAATGGGGCTAAACTGAGTGGGTCTTGTGGTAAGGCTTGCCAGGATGGCAGCTTCACCCCAAGTTACATCTTGTACTTCTTTACGAAAATAAAACCTGGAAGCAGCACCTACACCAATGGTTCCATGCCCGAGTGGAATTTCGTTTAAATACACTTCCAGAATTTTGTCTTTTGGGTAAACAAGTTCGAGTAAAATGGCAAGCCAAGCCTCGCGTGCTTTTCTTGCGATGGAACGTTCAATGGATAAAAACTTAAGCCTTGCGACCTGTTGGGTGATGGTGGATGCACCTTCTTTCACACGACCCGCCATGAGGTTTACCACAAAAGCTCTGGCAATCCCTTTGAGATCTATCCCGTTGTGGGAATAAAACGAATTGTCCTCGGTGGATAAAAAACATTGGATCACTTTGTGACGGTTATCCGTCGAATAGTCAGTGGACTCTGGTTTTAGTTCTTCTAATTTGACAGGGATTCGAGAGAATTTATAGTATTCGGCAATGGGTTCGTATTCCCCTTTATCGTTTAGCCCGTATAAGGTGGAAGGGATATCGTAAACAGCAGCTTCATCGAGACGAAAAAAATCTTTAATGGAACCAGTGAGTAAAAAAACATTTAGAACCCCAAAACCCAAAATGGCAAGGAAGGTGTTCTTAACTTTTTTGTCTCCTGTCCAAATCCTTTCTGTAACGATTCGAAACCAAATGATAAAATACTTTTCAAAGAGCCCAACGGGTTCTTGTTTCATACAATTTCCTTTTTCAAATTCCCACTATACGAGTGGGGAAAATTCCTTCATGTGATCAATTCCGTGGTATCGAAGGCCAGTATCTAAATTATAACCACCTAGTGAATCCAGAATCTTAGAACGGCTCTCAGGTGAAAAACTATATTCATAGGCTCTGGTTAAAATTTCCTTACTTGCTTGGCTTGCTTGGTTCAGTAAATCAATGAATGAATCGTTGAACTTACGATTGGGATCAGCTGGGTAAAACCATTCTCTTTTTTCGTCGTTCATGATCTTCGGATTGATCGCCTCAATTGTTGGTAACATCAGAACAGAGGCATTGTATTTATGGAAGGTAAGTGCATCCACTACACTCACAAGTCCTCGCATAAAAGCACTACGTGAATCAAGTGTGGAAGTGAAACGGTAAAATCCAAGATAGGATTCATTTAAGATGTCCCCTGGGATGATTTTTTTTTCAGACCCAATGTAAGAAGTTTGGAATTCTTTTGGAAACGTTTCTTTTAAGGACTGTAACCAAAAGTTCCAAAGGACTGGGTCCATTTTGTTTTTGATTCCAACGGTTCGGTGGCGGATGTCAATGTATTGTGGAAAATCATATTCCCTTGCACTCATTCCCCAACGGTGGTTGATGAGTAAGGTATCCAAACCAAATTCCACTTTCATATGGTTTACTTGGGCTTGGTAGGAAATCTTCTTATCGTTGTTATAGTAATCACCAGAAATGTAAAAGATATAAGGATGGGTTTGGATATCCACAACACAATGGCAGATATAACCAAGCGTAAAGGCAAGGAACCTGTCCCGGTACAAACCCATTTCCGTGTCATACACTTGGTCAAGGAAACTTAAGATGAGTTCTGCCACATTGTGGTGGTGAGCCAGGTCTCCAAAAAACGCAGCTTTTTTTGTACGTTTGGGTTGTAAGACATGGTAGAAATAAAAGATATCTGGGGCAACGGCACCTAAGTTGGCGTACGATGCCACATCAGGCCTCGAGAGTAAATTGGCAATTTTCCTTTGAGTGGCATTGCCATGTTCCAAGTGTTTTTTCACTTGGGAGAGTGCTTCAATATGTGTGATCTTTCCTGCCATTTTCTACTTTTTTGACTTTATGGATTGGAACCTATTGAAAGGTTTATCTTAAATCCTATGACATCAATCGAAAAACTAAAGTTTTTGAAAGAAGACCAAGTGCGAACTTTGGCAAAAGAATTTGGTACCCCTCTCTTTGTCTATTCTGAGAAAGAAATTGAACAAAAATGCGATGACACATTGGCATTTCCGAATGCATTCGGATTACAAGTCCGTTATGCCATGAAGGCAAATCCCAATTCCAATATCTTACAAATCATGAAAAAAAAAGGCATCCTCATTGATGCTTCCTCAGAACATGAAGTGGTACGTGCCCTCCATTTTGGTTTTTCTCCAGAGTCCATCATGCTCACTTCCCAAGAATTTCCAAAAGCTTTTGCAGAACTCATCGGCAAGGGTGTGAAGTTCAATGCCTGTTCACTCCGCCAATTGGAACTTTTTGGCCAAACCTTCCCGGGAAAATCGGTATCCATTCGTTTTAACCCAGGACTTGGATCTGGTCATACCAAAAAAACTGATGTGGGTGGAGTTACTTCTTCCTTTGGAATATGGCATGAAAAACTGGATGAAGTCAAAACAATCGTAAACAAATACAACCTCATCGTTGAAAAAGTCCATACACATATTGGATCAGGAAGTGATCCTGAAGTTTGGAAAGCTGTTGCCAAGTATACACTTGAATATGCAGAGAGTTTCCCATCTGTCACTGTAGTAAGCCTTGGTGGTGGATACAAAGTTGGACGCATGGAAGATGAAAAAACAACCGACTTACAAAAGATAGGTGCTCCTGTTAAAATCCAATTTGAAGAATTTGCCGAAAAACATGGTAGAAAACTGATATTAGAAATAGAACCAGGCACTTATCTCATAGCACTTTGTGGGGCACTTCTCACCACTGTGGATGACAAAGTTGACACAGGAAAAAATGGATTCCAGTTTTTAAAATTGGATACTGGTATGGATTCTAATACACGGCCGTCACTCTATGGTGCACGCCATCCCCTCATTACTGTCAAAAAAGATGGTGGAACACCTCAGTCTAACAAAGAATATGTTGTCGTTGGCCATTGTTGTGAATCTGGAGATGTTTTCACTCAAAAAGAAGGTGGAGAACCGATCACAAGGCTTATGGGTGAGGCAGAAATTGGTGATTATGTAGTGATGGAGGCAATTGGTGCGTATTGTTCCAGTATGTCTACGAAGAACTACAATAGTTTTCCTGAGACACAAGAAGTGTTGATCCGAAAAGATGGAACACCAAAACTCATCCGTAAAAGAGAACCTGTATTGGAAATTTTCCGAAACGAAATACTAGTGGTGGAATGAACAATTTATATGCGATCCTGCTTGCCGGTGGAACGGGGAGCAGGATGGGATCTGATGTTCCTAAACAATTTTTAAAACTAAGGGGTGAATCACTCCTTAGGCATTCGGTCAAACGATTCCAACGGTTTGGACTCTTAAAATCCATTACTATTGTGTCCCATCCCGATTGGGTTTTGGAGACCGAAAAAGAATTAGAAGATTTACTCGCACCTAACGACTGCATAGTTGAAGGAGGAGAAACTAGGCACCTTTCCACTTTAAATGGAATTCACTCCATTTCGTACGATGAGAAAGATATATTCTTTATCCATGATGTTGCTCGTCCCAATTTCAAACAAAACGAACTTTACCAATTAGTAGAACAAACAAAAATCTTCGGTGGGGCATCCTTAGTTTGTCCTGTTACAGAAAGCCTTGTGCGAGTGAAACTACACCAAAACTATTCACAGGAACCATTAAAACGAGAAGAAGTGTATGCTGTGAAAACTCCTCAAGCTGTGGCTGGCTTTATGCTAAAAGAACTATTCCTGGATTTGTTGCCAGACAATTCCAAACACCACCCAACAGATTTATGCACTTGGATGGGAGAACGAAGGGTAGGGATTGTCGAAACTGATTTTCACAATACCAAAGTGACAAGCCCAGGTGATTTGGTCCTTGCAGATTCCCTCTACATAAACGACTAACAATTACCTACTGTGGAATAATTTAAACCTTTGTTTCCATATCCAAACTCGGAAGAGGTTTTTGTTTTCGATGGAATCAATCTGAATCCCAAAACCTTTTGGTTTTCCATATTTCCCTTGGGGATTAGACCACCTAACAACACCACCCACAGCGATTTCCCCAGAACGGGTTTGTATCTTCACTCGACAATAGTCAGATGCAGAAAACACAACTTCCGATTCGATGTACAAACCTTCTAACGAAACATTGAGTAGGGTTCCATTGTATGTTTTGTCTTCAGATTGGAAAAATTGAACCGGGTTAGAAACAGGGTAACGAGGAGCAAAAACACGGTGTAAAAACGAATCGTAAATTTGTTTTTCTTCTTTCTGTGCGATTAGAAATTGTAATTGAACACCCGCAATTTCTGTTCCGTCCGATTCTTTATCGATACGAACTACCTTTCCTTGAACTGAAATCGAAGCTGGTTCTCTATTTTCCTTTTCTAACTTTAAGAGAAGGTTAATCGGATCCCCTGGGTTTAAAAAATGATGTTTGGTTAATGGAAGTAATACGCCATTTTTAGAAATATTGATGGTGAGGCCATCACCCTCTCTCTCTCCATCTGCATTGGTCCAATGGAAAGGGATGGGATGAGTTTCTCGGTATTTGATGCGCCATCCTCTTCTTGTGGTGCTTAAGTAGGGAGCTGCAATTTCCCTTCTCAAAAAATAAAAGGCAATCGCAAGAAGAACCGATGTGATTCCCAGATTCCAAACAATGTCATCAGTTTTGATTCGAATACCTGCAAGGAAGAATTTTTTCCCAAGAGAAACTGATAGAACCATCCAAAAATTATAAGTGAGGATGAGGAAGGTAAAACAAAGGAAGAGGTAATAACCAAATTTTTTTTTGGTGATGAGACCATAGGCGATGATGGCACTTAAAAACGAAAAAACATACTGCCATGGTTGGATCCGAGTGAGGATCATACCCACATGATCGAAGTCCAAATCATAAAGGGATGCAATGGCAAAAAATATAACAAATGGTACGGCAAAAAAACCAAGAGTTACAAGTAAAACTGGAATAGGGTAATTGAAGAACCGAAATGTCACCCGAAAATAAAACTGTTTTTTTAGCGTTTAGTCAACTTATTTTTGAAGTTTGGAATTTGAAACAGGAGAACTTAGTTCTTTAGTTCTCCTTGGATACACCTTCCACCTGTTCAGAATCTTGTGTGTTGTCCTCAGTCTTTGTGACAGATTCTGTGTTCGTTGTTTCTCCCTCTTTTTGGTGGATTCCATTGATTAGAATATGCAATTCTTTTTGTTTTTCGGAGATAGAATCTTCTACGGCTGTTAGTCGATTGATGATACTGTGAAGAATCACTGATAAAAACCCAGGGCTTTCTTTTCCCATTCCCATAAAAATATCTTTTGTGATGATTCCTACTTTTGTATCCTCTGCTGCTGCTACAATGGATGCGGCTCTTGGAGAAGGGAATACAAGTGCCATCTCGCCAAAAAATTCTCCAGGTTTGATATCTCTTACATATTGTTCTTCGCCAGTAGCCTTCCGTTTGTACACCTGTAACAATCCAGAAAAAACAAAATACATCTTACCATTACATTCTTCCCCTTCAGAAAATACTTTTGTTCCTTGGGCAAAATGGTCGATGCGCACTTCAGTGATGTATTTACGGAGGTGTTCTACATTCATTTGGTTTCGTCCTTTTGGATTTCTTCGATCATTTTGTCGAGTTCAGCGAGTCTCGCTTCTGCACGATGGAGTTTTTCGACTGTACTTTTGGTAAGTTGGAATAAAAAATGAGTATTGATACGAGCCAGTTTTTCGAACTGGTCATCACGTAAAATGCCAACCCTTGCATTGGCAGATACCACACTAATTGTCATGGCTCTTGGCCTTCTTGTAATGAGAGAAAGTTCGCCAAAAAATTCACCAGGCCCAAGCCCTTTGATCACTTCTTGTGAACCATCTGGCATCCGTTTGGTGACAGCGAACATACCACTCATGATACAATACATACTTCCGTCATGAGCATCTCCTTCCCGAAAGATAACATCGCCCCTTAGATACACTTGTGTGGAGATGTTTTGCATAAATTCAAGTATGTTCATCGGACTTATCCTATAGGTATCTGACAGTACTATAAAATTCCAAAACAAAGGCAAGTGAATCACAAAATCTCACTAGACAGAATTCCCTAGTACAAAAACCTGCTTATACAACCACAATGCGGGCGTGGCGAAATTGGCAGACGCACCAGATTTAGGTTCTGGCGCCGTGAGGCGTGGGGGTTCAAGTCCCTCCGCCCGCAAAACAAAGATCTCTAATTCATCCCAAACATTCAAACTGATCAACAACCCTGGAGGGGCTTGAACAGTGACGCGACCAGAAATTGTGACGACCCATAGGGAGTCATAGTTTCTGTAAGTTTGCCAGGAAGGCAAACGTCGAGCGGAGCCGTGCCTCGAAGCGTAGCAAACACACGAAGTGTTTGCAGCGGAGAGGTCAAGTCCCGAAGCATAATTTCATAAGGAACAAACATTGCAGACAATCATGCCAGGAAGGCAAACGTCGAGCGGAGCCGTGCCTCGAAGCGTAGCAAACACACGAAGTGTTTGCAGCGGAGAGGTCAAGTCCCGAAGCATAATTTCATAAGGAACAAACATTGCAGACAATCATGCA
>NZ_JAMQPR010000001.1:1750230-2028578 GCF_026151345.1 Leptospira paudalimensis | reverse complement strand
GCCAGGAAGGCAAACGCCGAGCGGAGCCGTGCCTCGGAGTATAGCAAACACAGGGAGTGTTTGCAGCGAAAGAGATCAAGTCCCGAAACAAAATCGCTTCTGAACAATATTGCCATCGATAGCTAATTAAGGAATTCTATTTAAATATAATATCTTAAAATACAATCACCAAGTTCTGAAGATAAATACACTTGAAAAGATTTCATTCTCCATTCTCATTAAAAACTAATCATTGTTAAGAATCTTGTTCCTAGCTTAAAACAACATCAAAACAGATATCAGCTTTTCCATGAACCAAAACTAATGAAACAATTGAATTTTTTTTGTATTCACTGGTTTGTTAGGTGAAAAATGATACTCAATCATGTAGGCTGTTGCAGCCGAGGATGGATCTTTGCTTTATGCGTTTGTATATATTGACATTGCTTATGTTTTTTTTCTTTTCTACTAACTGTGTTCGCAATAGTGAAAAAGAGACTGGGTCTTCTAGCAAAGCCTGTTCTGATGCTTGGAAATTGTTTCAGGTTTGTAGGATCATCAATCCAAATGATCTGAGAGCATGTGATTCTCAATGGAATGGGATTGTTTTCTCCTGCGGTATGATGTAAGTTAAAAGATGAACATTCAAAATATGATCATTCGAATTCTAGGGTTTTTTATCTTTTGTTTTTTCTTTCAGGTATGTTCTTCTCGTTATTATCTGACGATCATTTCGCCAGGTGTAACTTCAGAATACCGAATCAAATCTATTAGTGGAATTCGGATGTTAGAAGCATCTTATTATGGAACTTGGCATTATGCACAGACTGCCTTTTATATCGAACCAGACAATTTGGATGCTCTTCTGTCTGACCCAAACAATTTCATTTTGAATCATAAAGTATTGTTTGATTCAGTTTCTAAGGATAAAACATTAGTTAGAATTCTCTTTGAATATTGTTATGATCATTCAAAACAAATTCCTATCGATCATGATAAAGACTTATACCAATTTGAATGGAATGGTATTGAGCCAAAATCTAAAATCACATATTTATACCCTTATTCATATTATAAAAAAGGAAAACGAATTCGGCAAAAATTGCCGTTTTACCAACAGGAGAGGTATCCAAAAAACGAGTGGAAACAAACAACAGGGTATGACCAGTATTATTGTGTGCGTAGTTTACTCGAGTTTGATGGTTTTTTACAAAAGAAAGGGATCAATGAATTGAAGGTGATAACACCCAGAGAACAACTTTTGTTTTATGAATATGAGCACAATGGAAAATTTATACATGACTCGGAAGAGGAAATCAATTAAATGATGAAATGTGTTTCGAAGAAAATGAATCAAAAGCAGTTAGTGGTTCTTTTTCTCCTTCTGATCGTGAATGGAGGATTATACTCTCAAAATAAAATTAGAGAAAAATCTTATTTTGAAGGTGCCTATTCGGAAGTTGTTGCATACCCACAATTTAGTCCTTACAAAATTAGTAATAATTACACAAATACAGAAAATAATATCAACAATCGATCCAATGTCATAGGGAATTTGACAAATCATTATGGAACTCATGAACAAAAGGTGGCAAGTTGGATCGCATTTGAAAATGCTCCTAAACCTAAACTTGATGGTCAAAATGTTTCTCTATTTTATGAATCTGTTTTTAAATCAGGGATTGGTCTTGGTATCAGCATCAATAGTTCTAATTTTCAGGCAAAAGATATTCGACAAGATAAATCGAATGCCATCTTTAATTTAGGGTTACTGACACGAGAACTTCCCAATTTTCCAAGTTATGACATGAATCATTTGATAACGTATGAAATTCTATTACCATACCAAACCTATAATGATAATAGTTTTTTACATATGCGTTATCTTTCTTTTCAGTTGGGATACCATTTTTTAGAAAATTCCACATTTGATCCATATGTCCGTGTAGGATTTGGTTTGGGTAGAGAAAGATTTACTGATTCTTATTTGGTCCAATCAAATTTAACTCTAGGTTCCAGAATATTGTTACATGATAATTTTTATTTGATGGTAGAAGCCATAGGCAATCAATATGATTCCCATAAAAAGACACCAAGCCCAACAATCGAGAGTCTTTTTAGAGAAAAATTGGATCACATTTGGTCTTTGAGGGAATATTCGGCAAAGTTTGGAGTCGGTATCTCTTATTAACTTTTAGGTTCCTTTTTTTTAAAAATCGTTCCTAAAAAAATCTTTCCTAATTCGTAATTTACTTTTTGTTAGTGGTAAGTTGGCCTTTTTATGATGACTAAGAGATTTTTATTTTTATCGATTCTTTTCCTTACTGGATTGTGTTTTCAGCTTCATTCAGCTAGGCTTTTTTCCATTCCTAGTGCAAACCAATCAAATTTAGAGTGTCGTCTGAAATCTGGTTATTACTTGGAAACGATTCCTTTAGAGAATGGAGAGTTAAATATCCATGTCGAAATCACAAATGAATTTGCAACCTTTCATCGAATCATCGATAAATTCTATGTGAAAAATAAAATCAACTGGTTGAAAGATTGTGAATTTGAACTCGTCACGTTAGAAATTACAGATCCTATTTTATTGGATTCAGATTTTATTGGAAACAAAACGTACTATAAAGTGAAACAAATCAATGAAAACAAATACCAATATGTGGAAGTGAATAAACAAAATGTATTATCTTTGGATTACCAAGGAGTTTATTTCCCACATGCAGTCGTGGAGTGAGATGGCAATGGTTGCACCTCGACTAAGGGTGGTGAAGTGGTGATTTTTCAATTATCTTTTTTTGGATGAGCTAATTATTAAGTTATAATTTCGTTGACAGATTTTGTTTCTTTCGATTTTAAATGTAATATTTATTATGCGAAAACTAACAAGATCATGTCGAACCTTTTTTATTTCTCAGTATTTAGTCATTTCCCTATGCTATTCATGTTCAACAGAAAATGTTCAATCTAACTTAGGATTGGTGTTACTTTTCTTGGGTATAGGAAGTCCATCTGGCCAAACAAACCAATTGATACCTGGGAAACCTTTCGATTTAGATGGAAATGGAAAGAATGATGGTATAGTTCTAGATTCTGATGGAAACGGTGTTCCTGATGGAATTGATACTAATGGCAATGGCTCAGCAGATATTTTACTGTTAGACACAAATGGTGATGGGATCCCCGATGCGATTGATACGAATGGTGACGGAGTTCCTAACTATTTTATCAATCCAAACGGTAATCCAAGTTTAACCACTGGTTCCAATGGGAGTGGTTCACAAGTGACTTTGGTGGATTCAAATAACGATGGTAAACCAGATGGATTTGATACGGATGGAGATGGAACCATCAACGATGGAATTTTATCTGCCATTCAAAATGATTTAACACAACCCAGTATTGCTGCCAATTTGCCAGATGGAAATTTCGGTGGAGCTCAGTCTGTGACAATCACCTGTTCAGACTTAGTTGGAACTTCGCAAATTATATATACTCTCAATAATACAACGCCTTCATTTTCGCCAATTAATGGAACAATAGTTCCACCCCCGCAAGTAACAATCACTGTCGGTGGTAATGGTGATGGAATTTATGTTTTACGATATATCTGTAAGGATTTAGCCGGAAATACTTCTCCACAAACTTCATCTACTTATACCATTGATACAAATATTCCTAATATTACAATTGGATCCCAAAGTACACAGTATATTTCCAATCTTGGAAGTGCGATTAATAGTGCCAATATCGTATGGCAAAGCAATCGCAACGGAAGTTATGTGGTTTTAGAAGGAGGTACCGATTGTAATAATGGAACACCTGCATCTGGAACCAATGTAAATGGTTCTGTTACAGGGGGAGCCAATACGACAACCACTTTGACCGCTTCAGGATCATTTTCTGGACAAGCGGCAAAAACATTTCGGATTTGTGTTACGGATAATATTAGCACATTAAAGGGATATTCAACCTTTACTTTGACAAGAGACGACACTCCTCCGACGGTTAGTGCGAGTCCTGGTGCAGGCTCTTATGGAGTTGCTACTTCAGTATCACTTACCTGTTCTGACACAGGCGGTGCATCGTGTGATAAAATTGTATATGCATTGAGTATAGGTTCTGCACCAACAAATCCAGCAATGACTGGTTCGTCAGGAATTGTAACGTCTGGAAATTTGTATACCTCGCCATTGAGTATGACAGATGGTGCAGTAACTTACACAAAATGGATTGCAAGAGACCTTGCCGGCAATGTAAGTAATGTTATTTCAGCTAACTATACAGTGGACACAACGGTTGCAACGATTACAATCAACTCTTTTTCTCCGACAAGCCAATTCATCAATGGAACTGCAACTCAAACGATTGCTTGGCAGTCTTCGATCCAAGGGAATTACCAAATACGAATTGGAGGTACTGATTGTTCAAATGGCACCGTAGCTTCTGGTACAAATATTAGTGGATCTGCTTCTGCGGGAACACCTGTTAGTAGTACAATTGCAAATGCCAGTTTTTCCACAGGTGTAAATACGGTTCGAATTTGTGTAGGTCCCAATTTAGTAGGCAATTATGGATTCTCTACCACAACTATAACCAAAGATAGTTCCCCTCCCACAGTTTCGTCCTCTACTCCGACTGACAATGCGACTGGGTTTGCTCCAAGACCAGGAAGAATCACAGTTGTATTTTCCGAAGCTATGGACACTAGTTTAACACCAACATTAACAACGGAAAATTGGGATGGAGCAAGTTATGTTAACATTCCGAATGCGGGTACAACCTTTACATGGATAAACAATACTACTTTACAAATCAATATGAGTTGGATTTACTTTCCTGAAAATTCCCAAATTCGATGGACACTTGCAACTACTAACTTAAAGGATGTGGCGGGCAATACAATCGCGTCTGCAGTGCAAAGAACTTTTACTACAGGGATGTATACCCAAGCTATCACACCATTGAAAAAAACAGGACAGTCGCTCTGTTACAATGGCAATAATAGTCAAGCTTGTGGTAATGCAAATTGGCCTTCACAAGATGGGGAAATAAGTAACGGAATTACAAGAAGTTATACGGGACCTACTTCCTTTGGAAATGATTACACAACAACTGACATTGTAACTGGATTAGTCTGGAGATCATGTTCCGAAGGGCAGTCAACAAGTATTTGCAGTGGTTCTGCGTCTATTTTTACATTTTACAATGCAGTGAATGCCTGTGTTTATTTAAATTTTTCCAATAGCGGAAGTGGCTATGCTGGGAGAACTAATTGGCGATTACCAACCAGACCTGAGCTTTTGACTTTGATAGAATATGGTGAGTCATATCAATATACTGCTAAGATTAATACCACTTCTTTTCCAGGAAACTTTACAAGTAGCTATTGGACATCTGTCACTATCAGAACGTCTATTGACAGTGCATTTATAGTAAATTTTGCTTCTGCATATATATTGAATAATACGAAGAATAATAATCTACATGTTCGCTGTGTTTCCAACTAGTTTAAAAGGAATAATAAACTTTATGAAAGTATTTGAAATCAATAGTCTGATATTTGTTATGCTTTTTATGACATCACAAATCATCGCAGCACCGTTTTCGGACAATGGAAATGGCACTATTACAGATTTGGCTACGGGGCTGGTATGGCAGAAGTGTAGCTGGGGACAAACAAATTCTGATTGTTCGGGTTCTTCAGCAAGCACCCCAGATTGGCAATTAGCATTGAGTAATTGTCGTAGTTTAACTTTAGCATCACGGACTTGGCGTCTACCCAATGTTATCGAGTTACAAACTATTCTTGACCTTACAAAATCATCTGGTGCTTTGATCGATTCGACTGCATTTCCCGCGACACCCACCGACTTTTTATACTGGAGTTCAACTACCTCGAATTCATTTCAAACAACTGCGGCCTGGTTAGTCTCGTTTATAACTTATGGTTCCGTGTTTGATGATCTTAAAAACCAAGGAGGTTATGTGAGGTGTGTTTCAGGGCCTTAATTACATAATGGAATCAAGTGTCGATGGATGAATTCAAATCAAATCTTAACTAAATCCATCCCATATACAATTTTGTTACCTTCTCAGTAACCATCATCAAACATTTTCCTTCATTTTCACCTTGCAATGGCACTACCGAAAAAAGTACCTGCAGGTGGGATTAGTGTTTGGCTAGTCACTCCACTGGAATTTAGGTTTTGGTTTGTGGGAACTCTACCTCTAATACTATGGAAGGTATACACTCGATTGGTGGTTGTCGGTTCGGAAATCACGATATCCTTCAGTCCATCTGCATTGGTGTCTAGGAACTCTAAACCCATAGAAAAATTACTTACAGACGTATTACCAGAAAAGAGACTATCGGCAGACCCACCAGCACTTAAATCCATATTTCTAAATCCATTGGTTAGATCATTTAACACTAGATAAACGTCTCCGATCCCAGAACTGGCACCAGTGGCCCCAATGAGTAAATCGGGGAGTCCATCACCGTTCGTATCTCCTGATGCCAAGGTTCCACCAAAATTACAACCCCCAGAACAGCTGATTACAGGTGGGCCAAGTAAAGTAGACTTCGGAACCATTACAAATGGATTTAAAGGATCACAGGTTGAATGGTATACATGTACAATTCCCTGGTTGGAATTAAAAGAATAAGCACCAACTGCTAGATCGATACATCGGTCGGAATTAAAATAATCGAGAACAAATGTAGAACCAAATCGACATCCACCCCCTGCTGAACATGCAATGGAAGTGGTTGTCGGAGGGTAAAGAAATTGTTGTGGTTCGTTTGTATAAACTCCTTGTTGGGATACAAAAATAAATAACCTGCCAGTGGAAGAAGCATATTGGTGTTCTCCAACAATTAAGTCATTAAAACCGTCCCCGTTTACATCTCCTAATGCAGCATAATTTCCGAAATTATCTCCTGGTTGCGTCGATTGGTAGGTAAAGATAGAAGAACTCGTGTTTTGTGATACAAATCCATTGAAACCTTGGCTTTTCAAAATAAATAGATTATCGTTCCATGGGGATGCAAAAATTCCATCATCGAATCCATCAAGATTTACATCCATACAGGCAATATTCGTACCAAATCTCCCACCGCCGGCAACTGGATCTAAAATTGCATCAGCAGATCCCCCTGCATTGAGATCAAGAGTGGGAATTCCTTGTTGGCCTTTACTCAAAAATTCATAAACTCGACCTGCAGCACCACTATATGCTTGTGCACCAACTAACACATCCGCATATCCATCTCCATTAAAGTCACCAGAGCCAATATTACTTCCGAAATAGGTTCCACTGGCTTGGCCGTCAGTTATGGAGGTAATTTGTGAAGTTAAAAGTTGTTTTGTTGTTGGATTTGTTCGGTAAATAAAAGCATATCCTTGTGATCCTGAGCCAGGACCAGCCGACACAATCAAATCAGGATACCCATCTCCATTGGTGTCTTTATTTGTGCCTTTTCGAACGAGGATCGTATTAGATTTTTCAAATGGGATTTGTACATAAATGGTGTGCAAACTTCCGTAGGTCCAAAAGCTATTTGTCACCGCTTTGGCTGGTAAAGGAAAACTCCAACTTCCATTAACAACGGGGACTCTTGCCGGTGGAGCATCATCATACCCCACATTCACAAAACTGACATCAGGTGGAGCGGTCCCCACAACAAAGCCAGTCTCCACTATGGAGTTATTTGTCAGATTGGAAATGGTAGCTCTAGATTCTGGCAATAGAAATAAATAAATACCAGGTGAATATTTTTTGAGTAAATTTTTATCAGGGCAAAGGAAGTTGTCCAACTTCATCAGGCATTCAAGAGGAGGGTGGGTTAGAGGATTTGTCCAACAATTGGAGAAAAATAGAAAAAATCCAATGGCAACAATACTACGCTTAATTATGATAAAAAAAATACGGTTTGCCATTATCATTTACAACTAACAATGAGTTGATGTTTTGATTTTGAATGAGGAATGGCAATCAATAATTAGTATTGGACCTAAGAGAATTCAGATTTTTTAGAAAAAAATATCTTTCCTTTTCTTTTTACTTCAGCGACCATACTCCGCATGAGTTTTTTTGAAAGTTTAAAAGCCGTCGCAGCTCAGGCAGTAGAGCTAGTCCAAAACAATCCCCAAGTTGTATCCGGGATCCAAAAGATCATCGAAGAAAACGGTGGGGTATCGGGAATTGTGCAAAAATTTAAGGATAAAGGTTTTGCAGAGGCTGCATCTTCTTGGGTTGGAACGGGTGAAAATGTAAGCATCGGTGCCGACGATGTTTTAAAAGTCTTAGGGAATGACTCTGTGAAGGAACTCGCTAAAAAAGTGGGCCTTGATACTGATGCTACCGCAGGACTTGTTGGAAATTTATTACCGATTGTCATTGATAAATTATCCCCTGATGGAAATGAACCGTCTGGAGACATCACTTCCCAACTTTCCAGTTTGGCATCCTTATTCACCAAGTAGAACAATACAATTGATTTAGAGATTTTCTTTGATTTCTGAGAAACTGCGGTCAGGGTTCATAGTATACGCCCCTTTAAAAGGATGTGGAGGATTTCCTCCCCATTCCATAGGGGATAGAAGGGAAAAGTAATCTCCTTCTTCTTTCGAATATAGATAAATCACCTGACCTGGTTTTTTTTCAAATTGGCATTTTGCCTTATGAAGTTCGATATCCTTTTCTGCATGTTTGAGGATGAGTTCTGCTTCTTCTTTTAGAGCACGAATTTGTTTAGCGATGACTTCCAACTTTCCATGAACATGGAGTTTGACAGATTCTTCCGCCAGTTCAATTTCTTTCGCACGATCAACCAAACTAATTGCGGGTGCTAATCGACTTGTTCCATAGGTGAGGCTGTGGTGGGGGATCGTGGATTCTTCCATATTATCCTTTAGACAAATCCCATGATCTATCCATAGAATTTATTTTTTGAATGGAGCTATCCGTTGGAAAAAGAAATGGCCTCCCCATGAGTGACGGGAAAGCCAAGTTGCCAAGGATAGACGATTTGTGTTTTTATGATAATGGTTGGTATTGGATGACCATTGCCTTTGCTTTGATTTCTTTTGGCATATTTGTTTTGGATAACGTTTTTAACAAAGAATCCTTATCCTTGGATTTTCCAAGTTGTACCACAAAAAATCCATTTTTCACAACAATGAAGGATTTTGATTTGAGTTTTCCTTGGTTATCTGCTTGGAGTTGGGACAAAAATGTTTCTGCTGATTTACGGTTTGTAAACGCAGCTAATTGAATGGTTAAATACTTTCCATCGTTACTCTTTACCGATTTTGGTAAGTTGGAAGAAACATGATTCGGTTTTTCTTTCCCTTTCGAAACATGTGAAATGTTTTTTAACTTCTCTTCTTTTGCCACAGTAACATTTCTTTGTTCTTTTGATTTCGTCAAATCAACAACTTGTTGTTTCCTTTCTTCCTCTTCATCCTTAGCTGTTGAAGTTTCCATGTAGTAAGGATGGTTCCCAATATCAGCCATTGGAATTTCTTGTGAAGAAACAGATTCTTTTGGTTTTGTGCCTTGGACTAAAGAAGAAGCAACTTGTGTTCCTTGCGGATTCAAATTTTGAGTCCCTTCTCCTTTTTTTGCCAATGAATCTGGCGAAGGAAGATTTGCATCCGTTGTCTCTGGGTTTGCATTTGTTAGAGACGGTTTTATGGAAGTATGTGATTCTTCTGTTTTCCCTTTCCCTACCGAGACTCCCAAAAAGAAAATCGAAAAGAATAAAGCAAATAAAAAGAGCGATAAGACTCCAATCCTTTGTTTGTCTAAATTGATAACGTAAAAAACTCTCTCTTTCATTTTTGAATCCTTTTTTGAATTTCTTTATAGATAATTACGATTTGTTCTTTTAAGCCTTCTCTATCAGTATCGTTCGTTACGACAAAATCAGAGAGAGACTTTTTTTCCTCAATGTCCATCTGGGATGAGGTTCTTCTTTCAAAATCAGTTTTTTCCATCCCGCCTCGTTGTTTCACTCGTTCCCAGTTTTGTTCTTTAGGAAGGTAAACTGTCACTGTGAAATCACAAATGGTATGAGCATCAGTCTCAAATAGGAGTGGAACTTCCCAGGCGACAATACTCCCTTCTTTTTGGGATTGGAAAAATTGAAGGAATGATTTTCTGACCAAAGGATGGAGGAGTTCGTTCAGTGACTTTAACTTTGATTCGTTGCTAAAAGCAAGTTCGGCAATTTTAGTACGGTTGATCGTACCACCTTCCATTTCAATAGAAGGTCCAAAAATAGAGATTAATTCTGATTTGACTGGGCTATTTGGTTCTGTGAATGTACGGGCAATCGCATCAGAACTGATCGTCACTGCACCTAATTCTCCAAAGATGGAAAGTGCAGTGGATTTCCCTGATCCTATTGATCCAGTGATCCCAATTAATGTTTTGTTGGAAGCGAGTGCCACGGGTTTATAACATAAAAAACCCGTGAAAGTACAAGTATTTTTTTATCTAGTTTTAGAAAAAAAATACTTAAGTTTTATTCGGTTAGTTTTTGTTGATTGTACCGTTTAAAATCCAGTCTTGTACGAGTTTGGCGGACAATTGTGGGTCTTCAATCATCGGAGCATGGCCCATATTTTCAAGGAGAACGGTTTCCAATTTTGATTTTAGTTTTTTCTTTAGCACATCCATAACCGAATAATGGATTACCTTGTCTTCTTTTCCCCAAATGGTAAGGCAAGGTGCTTGGATTTTATCAAGTTGTGACTCTAAGAAATAACCTTCTTTTCTAATTTGTTTGAGAATTTGTCCATTCCACTCACGGTTGGCGACAGACTTTTCAGCAAAGTAGGACTTAAGGAAAGAAGGTAAGTAAGGTGGTTTTACAAATGTAAATTTGAGAAGTCGGTCAAAATCTTCTGTGTCTTTGACAAGCAGCGGGCTTTCCGCACCAGAGAGTTCAATTCTTTGCATTTCACTTGGTACGGGGCTTTTGATCCCTGCATTATCAAACAAGATGAGTGACTTCACCAGTTTCGGATACTTTGCTGCAAAAATTCCTGAAATCCCACCACCCATTGAATTACCGGCGATATGAAATTCTGTAAGGCCAAGTTTTTCTGTGAATTGTTGCAGACGCACTGCTTGTGCTTCTTGGGTGTAAGAGATGGAATCAGGTTTACTTGATTCGCCAAAACCAGGTAAATCAGGTGCGATGACACGTATGTTTTTGGGTAAGTGTCTTGAAAACCTTGTCCAATGGTCTTTATCACCACCAAAGCCGTGTACGACGAGAAGGGTTTCTCCATTCCCTGATTTTTCTGTATACTTCCAGACCAAATCATCAACTACTATCGACTTTGTTTCTAAGTCAGACCTGAATCTTTCGACACTAATGCCTGTTTTGTGGAGTCCTGAGGCACATCCTAGGATGTAGAAAAGTGCCAGTACAATGGTAAGTTTGAGTGTTTGGTTTGGTTTCATTTTGATCCTTACAAAAAATTCAAAGGTTCGTTGACAGAGGGCTATGAAAAAATACTTTGGTCGTAACCGAGGCCCTGTAGCTCAGTCGGTAGAGCAGAGGACTGAAAATCCTCGTGTCGGCAGTTCGATTCTGTCCGGGGCCAAGGTTACCTATTTTCCTACCTTTCTTTCTTCTCCCATCGACCAAAGACCTAAAAATTCGTTTTCTTCTACTTTTTTACAAAGTTCAGGTTTATATAGTTTTTTGACCGGAGGTTTCGGGTAGATATGGATTTCGTCATTATCGGGAATGAAGGTTAACATTCTTAAAATGGTATCTTGGCCTTCAATTTCATACATGGTATAAGACATACCTTTGGAAGGAATGATTTGGGAAGTTTCCAAATACTTTCGCGCTTGTTCAGACATATTCCTAAAGTTGATTTTGGTTTCGTTTACGAGCAACTAAAAAGTTTTTTTTCGATTTCCATTTTTCTGAAAACGATTTGCAAAGAGGATCAGTTTCTCTCGGATTTTAGATGATTGTCCAACGGAAACATTCAGTCTGAAAAAATGATTCCAATGTTTGGACAGTCCAAATAAAGATCCAGGTGCAATTGCCATTCCTATTTTTTTTGCTTCTAATAATAATTTATCTCCATCTAACGCGGATTCGATCCAAAGAACGAATCCACCATCTGGTTTAGTGATTTTGAGGCTTCCATCACTATGAGTGATGAGTAAATCCATAGTTTCTTTACTTAACTTTTTATATTCAGATCTTAAAAATTTCAAATGCCTTTCGTAAGTTTGTCTTTTTAAAAATTCAAGAACACAAAGTTGAGTTGGATGGTTTTCAGCAATTTTGAATGCTCGTGCAATTTTGGAAACCGAATGGATTCCATTTTTTGTCACAACCCATCCCATCCGAAGGCCTGGAGAAAGTGTTTTCGAAAATGAAGAACATAAAAATGATTTTGGACCATTGTTTGTATGAGGGAAAAAACTTACCAATGGTTTTGGTCTTGTTCCTTCAAAGTACAAATCACCGTAAATATCATCTTCAACAAGATGAATTCCATATTGGAATGATAAATTTGCTAATCTTTGTTTCGTTTCATCACTGAATAAAATTCCATTTGGGTTATTAAAATTGGAAGCAAACAAAAATACTTTTGGTTTGTGGCGTTTAACGAGTTTTTCAAATTCCGTGATACTGATCCCTTCCTTACTACGGTAGGGAATTTCGACTACTTTCAGTTTAAGAGTTTCTAATATTTGGAATAAGCCAACATAAATGGGAGAAGGGACAATGACGGTATCACCTGGTTCTGTTACAGCTAAAAGAGAATAGGTGATTGCTTCTGTACAACCAGCTGTGATTTGGATTTGGTTTGAATTCACTCTGTAACCGAACATAGATGTACGTTTTGCTAACCATTCTCTCAGGTGAGGATTCCCTTGTAGGTCACCATATCTAAAAATTTCTTTGTATAAGAGTGCTTTTTTAAATGCATTGTTTAATTCATGGATTGGTAAATAGATCTCCGATGGAATTGCGGCTCCAAAAGAGATGAGTTTAGGATCCATCACTGTATTCATGATTTGTTGGATTCTATCATCTGCTTCCACGGTATCATAAAATTCATTTTGTGGCCCAAGGATGAGTGAACTTATGTTTTTTTGAACATAGTATCCTGATTTGTTTTGTACATAAATATAACCTTCTTCTTCCAGAATTCGATAGGCTTCTTTTGCAGTAGAAAGACTACAGGACTTTATGGATTGGATTTCTCTTAGAGATGGTATTTTCTCATTTTCTGAATAAAATCCTGATCGAATTTCATATTTTATATCAATGGCGAGTTGTTCGTATTTTGTTTTTACCATCTGTATACCTATAGTTACTTTAATCTGTATATGGACAGATGTTTCAGTATCTGATAAATTATTGATATGGAAACGAATCTTGCAAACCAATTTTTAGCAAAAAGGACAAATGGGATTCGATCTTCTGTTATCCGAGAAATACTAAAAATCACAGTTCAAGATTCCGATTTTTTGTCATTTGCGGGTGGACTTCCCAATCCGAGTTTATTGGACCAAAAGGTGTTATTAACGGCAACGGAAGAGACAATTCGAAATTATAGTCGAGTTGCGTTTCAGTATGGAGATTCCGCAGGTTACGAAGCACTGAGAAAAAGGATCCAAACAGAGTTTTTGGATGTTCCCGTTCATACCAATTCTATCTTCATTACCCATGGTTCACAACAAGGTTTGGACTTACTTGGAAAACTGTTTCTGGATGAAAATACAAATCTTCTTTTAGAAGACCCAGTGTATTTAGGTGCTTTACAAGCTTTTTCACCTTACAGTCCTAATATGATTCCATTACCCATGGAGTCCGATGGACCAAATCTTTTGGAACTGGAAAAAATCCTTTCGATGCAAAAGATCCATTGTTTTTATACAAACCCAAGTTACCAAAACCCATCAACGATTACTTGGTCATTGGAAAAAAGAAAGGTAGTCGCATCATTATTGGATCGTTATGGAGTCATTTTATTTGAAGATGAAGCCTATAAGTATTTGGATTTTAAGGGAGTAGTTTATCCTTCGATTTCTTCTTTTCGGGAAAGATTGGACCTAACATTTTTTTTGGGTAGTTTTTCAAAAATCATTTCACCAGGATTTCGATTGGGTTGGGTTGTGGTTCCAGAGTTGTACCAAAAAATTTTCACCAATGCCAAACAAGGGAATGATTTAAACACCAATCAATTTTCCCAAGTTGTGATGGACATTCTCCTTTCTCATTTGGATTGGAAAGAACACCTCTCTAAAATCCAATCGTATTATGCGAAACAAAAAGAACATTTGGTAAAACTTCTGCAATTCCACCTTCCAGAAGTTAGGTTCGTGGAACCAAAAGGTGGCATGTTCCTTTGGACTGAATACCCAAATGTCACAGAAGGGGATATGATGGAAGGGATCATGGAAAAAAAAGTGGTGATGGTACCTGGAAATGAATTTAGATTGTTTGGTTCAGAATCTGCCTTCTTTCGTATGAATTATAGTTTTTTGCCGATTCAGGAAATGGAAGAGGGTGTAAAGCGGATCGTTTCTGTTTATCGCGACATAATTACGTAACAAACGTATAGTAAAAATTGTTTGACAGATACTACTTATATGTTTACTTATTAAATATGAAGCCTGCTGTCACCAAAGCTTTACACCCAAAGTTTTCTGTTCTCAGTTTGGAGGAAAAATTGGAAATCCTCAAAGATGATCCTAACTTTAGGATGATTGTGGAACAGATCTACCAAAACTATAAGGAAAACAGGTCTACAGTGATTCTTTGATTTGCTTCACATTCCCTTACCTATTTCTATGGAAGGAAAGCAGGTAATTATGAATTTAGATCTCACTCCACAAGAAACAAAACAACTTTTAGATGCACTCACTGTATTTGAATGGGTGAGTAATGCTCCCCATGAAGAATGTGATCCAAGTGTGGATGGATTCCTTCAATCCTTACTCGGAAAACTTTCCAAAACAATGGAAAATAGTCCAATTGTTTCTGAAAACGGAATGTTTACGATCGCAGAAGAATATTTCCAAGAAGTATTTGAATCTTATATAGAGCCATATAACGATGATGTGTTTTGGACTGAGCTCACAACAGAACTTGCCCAAAGAGATTTGGAACTTTCTATGTCAGAAAAAGAATTGGAAGCTTTATCTCCAGAAACCTATGAAACCAAGGTTGCAAAAGAAGCAGAAAAATATGATTCTGAATTCGAAAAGAATGGTGTGGATCGTTTGTTCTTAAAAAAATAAAATCCTACAAATGAAAAAAATGAGAATTTAAAACTTAATTTGAGTTTTGATTCGTTTCATTTTTTTCCCATTCAATGAGTACCATTGTCTGGTCATCTTCTTGTTCTTTCTTACCTTGGAATAAGAACAATTGGATGACTAGTTCCGCGAGAACTCTTTCTGATTCTTTGTTTTGAAAATCAGAAAGAATCTTTTGGATTCGATCCATTCCAAACTCTTCTCTGGCCTCATTTTTTTGTTCCAACATCCCATCAGTAAAAAGTAAAATACGGTCCCCTTCCAAAATTTGGAATTGTTTTTGGGTGTAAGGTTGGTCTTTCTTTAATCCAATGATATTCCCAGTTCTGTTTAGAATGATTTGGTTTCCAACAGATTGGAAAATTTGATTTGGGTGACCTGCTGAAGAATAATATACCGTTTTCGTTTTGGTATCAATGTCCAATAAAAATCCAGAGAACACGATCTTCAGACCTGAGAATTTATTTTGGATCTTTTGGTTGAGATGGTTCATTAGATCATCGGTTTTGGTGATGAATCTTTTGATGGCTTCATATTCCGATTTGATGGCCATTGTGTAAAGGGCCGCCTGGATTCCATGACCAGTTGCATCTGCTACAAAAAAACGAACGGTACCATTATCCAATTCAAAGATATCATAAAAATCTCCACCCACTTCGTCTTGCGGTTGGAAGTAGAGATGGATTTTTAAAGGATCAAACTTGATTCCATCGGAAGGAAGAATCTTCTGTTGGATTTTTTTTGCAAGTAGTAGATCTTTTTTGATCCGATTCAATGAAAAATTCAATTGGTAGGTTCGTTCAGAAACAATTTGTTCCAGATTCTCTGTTACAGCTAACAAAGACTCGTTGCTGATTTTTAAACTTTCTGCCAATTCTTCTGCACGTACAAATGCATTTGCAATCCTACTCGAGAGGATAAGTGATTGGATAAAGATAAAACACAATAAAGCATAAGGAGTGAGACCAATCCCTCGACTGTTTAAACTATGTTTTAGAATATCAAAAGAAACTGAAAATGCTAAGATGAGTAGGCCAATCAAAAATAGTTTTGAATTCGGTCGACTATTGATGACTGCTTTTAAATTAATATGAATGACATACCCGATGATTACAAACGCAAGTATTTGAAAACCATAGAGTAAAATGGTAAACACTGAAATTGGCAAAAACAATGTAAGTGAAAATAGGCAACTAACAATGATTGCACGACGAACATGTTTTGCTTTTGATTCTTCTGGAAATAAAGAATGGATGAACAATAAAAACGTTGGAACAGCAAAATAATAAGAGGCAAACTCAATCCGAAATGCAGTAGGCCAATGGAATTTTGGGAAAAGTTCCAAAACATACCTTTCACCTGTGAAGGCAAGGCGTATTCCAAGTAGTACACAAAAGATCGCAAAGTAAAAAATGGATTTTTCTTTTCGTTTATAAAAGAAAAGCCCAAAATGATACAAACCGATGAGTGAAAGGGCCCCGAGTAAAAATAATTCCCTCGCATTAGAAAACATCTTTTCACGATCTAATGCGTATTTGTTTCCTATAATGGGAACCCCCCAAAACCCACCAAAATTGTTTTCATAATTGGCAATATGGAACACGAGTTCGATCACTTCATCGTCAGGAATAAGAGTATAATACTTTGATTTGATCCTCGGAGTATCATCAAATTGATTGATCCCTGGTTTCCCTTGTCCTCCGATGAGAACTCCATTGGCAAAAAATCGATAAGAGGAGGCAATGTCAGGAATATAGATTCTAAGTTCTTGGCCTACAGTTTGTTTGTTTATATGGATAAACGCGCGTAAGGTGACTTTACCAGTTCTTGGTAATTCAATTCCTCCATATTCTTCATTTTGCCAAGAGTTGGGAATGGCAAGGTAACCTGTGAGTTCTTTTTTCCCATGAAAAGGAGGGTAGTGGAATTCCCCAAAGTACAACTCCCATTCCCCTTCTAAATTGATAGCGGTGTCTTCTTTAAAAGTGATTTCTGTTAAATCTAATACACCTTGTCGGAAGTGTAAATTTCGATCGAAGTCTGGGTTTTGGCACTGGCAAAAACATAAGACTATGGAGGCATACACCAATCCCAGAAAACTCTTTCGCATGTTCTTTAGTTTCTTTCTATCTATGGAATGGAAAGAACTAATTTCGTCCAGTATATCCTATTACATCCATAAAAGCAGAAACAGAAAAAACAGCCTTTCCTGGTCCAGGTTCGCCATACCCTGGAGGGGTTGGTAAACCATAAGATTCAAATGTTCCTTTCCATGCTCGTAACAGTTCACAAAAATACACAAGTGGAGGGCCTGCTTGTTGGCCAAGAGTTGTGTATGGTTCAGGGCACCATGCTGTAAATCTAGGCACAATTCCTTTCGACATAAAAAAGTCTAACCCTTGTTTTGTGGATGTGATGGCTTCTTTTACTGTTTTGAATCCCCAGGGTTCAGAAAGTTCAACTCCACCTACAAAGTTAGGAATTACATTTTCGGGTCCAAATACTTCTGCTGAATCCACAACCCTTCGGATCCAATTTTCATACCCAATCCAACTTGCTTTGCCAGGGCATATTTTTTCAAATAGTGCCTTGTCCCATACTTCATAATTTGGGTGGTAAATTTGAATTCCGGCATCTTTGAATTTTTGACAATCTTCCTTTTCAAAGGCTTGTGCTACTAGTTTTCCCATCCATCGTTTCGGAAACTTTGCTTCGATGGCTTCTGGGTATTGTAAGTAAAAATCCACTTCTGATTTTTTCTTAAGATTGGTGAGGACGGAACCACCTGTGATTGTGTATACTTTTGCAATTTCGTCTTCTGCATCTACCCAAGATAACACTTCTAAAATATCTTCTACATCCTTGACTCCCGTATAAGGACGACCCGCTCCTTTTTGTTGGCGGTAGTTATGGTTGATGTCACAATATGCACATTCTTCGTCTTTTCCAAAGTACTGGCAGTTACGAAAGACTGTTAAGTACAGAAGGTAACCCCATTCGATGACGGGTGCGATTTCACCAGGAAGTTTTCCCGATTTTGTTTTGTGTCTGTACCAAGAAGGAATGGGTGGGTATTCTGCTATACCAATTTCTGTTTCCTCTAAAAACAGAGTTGGTTTTCCCTCTTTTAATTTCATTTTGTATGGGGAATTTGGGTTATTTCGTGTGGAGATGACGGTTTTCAAAAGTCCAAAATGCCCACCACTGATTTTGATTTCTTCTGGGGCTTTCGTATCTGCTCCATCTTTTAAGTCCGCTAGCGGAATATGATCGAAGGAAAAGATAAAGTAATCCTTAGATTTATAAGGGTCTTTGACTTGGAAGGCCTCTGGGAAAAAATGAATCCCTTGTCTTAAGATGTCTTGTTTGACAATGGCTTCCATAGGTAAGTCTTTATACGTTCTTTCCATTTCTTCTAATAAAGAGAGGGAGGAGGCAGGTCTTTGGTGCAATGTAGAGGTTTCAGCCATATTTGGAGTTTTTTTCTTCCTTTCTCTTAGACAAAGCGATTTTCCCAGAGAACGAGCGAAAAACCCCCGAAAAACGTAGGATCCGAACGAAAATACTGAATATTCGTTTACAAATCCGATCGCTAAATTATTTTTTTTCCGAACTAATGAAATTTTTTTCATTCTAGAAAAAAATACAAAAAAACTGGGAATTTTAGCTAGCTCAGTTTGTTGATTAGAGAGTAACGAAAGTACAATTTCACTAAGGGACAGGACGATATGAAAGCATCGAAACTAACCATCATGGGACTTGCGCTTCTTTTCACTGGGCTTACAGTTTGTAAGAAACCAGAAGCAGAAGTATCAGAAGCACCTAAAAAACCTGCAGACTTATCTGCGGTAGTCGTATTTGCGGTAGGAGATTCTAAAATCCAACACGCAGACCAAACGGAAGAAAAAGCACAACTTGGTGCCCTTCTGAAAACAGGGGATAATGTAGTCACAGGCGACAATGGAAAAGTAGACATCCAATTTGCAGATGGCTCGAGCATTCGTATCTCTCCAAAGTCCGCGATTGACTTTGCAAAACTTTCTCAAGACAACGCTGGAACAACAGACACTCAAATTGCTCTTGTTTCCGGAAAAGTATTCGCGAAAGTTAACAAAGCTAAGAAAGAAGACAACTTTACTGTCGTAACACCAACTGCAATTGCGGGTGTGCGAGGAACTTCTTTCATCGTAGAATCTGCTGAAGGAAAACCAGCGAAAGTGAAAGTGGTTGAAGGTGCAGTAGCATTTGCTCCACGTGTTCCAGCGTTAGAAAAACTTTCTGAAGAAGAGATTTCAAAAAACACTGAACTAAAAAAACTACAAGAGTCTATTGCAAAGGCTGAAGTGATCTTGGAAAAAGACCAAGCTTCTACTCAATCAGCAAAATCTGCAGAACTTGCAAAGTCAGCTGACATTCAATCTTTGGATTTATCAAAAGCATTCAAAACTGCTGAGAAAGAAAAACTCGTAGTGGAAAGTGCAAAACTTACTAAAAACGAAGAACAAGAAATCAAAACGATCGTGACTGTTGACAAACAGACAGCTCAAGAGATTGTCAAACTTAGTGAATCAGCTCAAACTGAGAAACTCGATGAATTGAAAAAACAAGAAATCGACACTAAAAAACAAGCGATCGAAAAAGAAGTAGCGAAACGACAAGAAGAAGAGAAGAAAAAATTCGAAGAATCTTTAGCTAGCCAACCAAAAGATTTCAAATCTAAAAAAGACATCGTAAACTACTACGAAAGAATCGAAAAAATCGTGTTAGTCGATGGAAAAACAGTGATTGGTGCAATCATCAACCAAGAAAATGGTCAATTGATTGTTCACACTGAAAATGGTGTTAAGAAAATTGATATGGACAATGTAGAAGAAGTCATTTACGACCTTCAACAAAAATCCAAATTCTAAAACAACCACACCCTTACGTAGAAAAGAAGCCTGGAGGGAATTCCCTTCGGGCTTTTTTTATGTACTCGAGTTTTTGTATTCGTTCCAAAGGATCCGAATTGCATTGATGAGAGGGCTCACCTCGATGAGAAGTAAATTGTTTTGGTATTTCACAAGGAGTGTGTTTTGCCCAAATCGGTCCATTTCACCCCATTCTACTTGTAATTCTGGATGGTGGGTAAGTGCTTTTTGGATGAGGACCTTCACTTCAAAATCAGAAAGAGTTTCATCGATCTCTCCTAAATCCTTTAGGATGGACAAAAAGAAAGTTTTTGCGAGTTCTCTTTGAAATTCCGCTGATTCCTCTGCGTTCATATCTACTCTTTCGGTAGATTCAGAGAATCCTCAGTAAAATATTCGTCTGCATGGTAAGAGGAGCGGACGAGCGGTCCAGATGCGACCGTCTTAAATCCAATTTTGTAAGCAGTTTCTTTCCACATTTGGAATGTTTCAGGGGGAATGAAACTTTGGACTGGGTAATGAGTTGGGCCCGGTTGTAAGTATTGCCCAATGGTCAACATTCGTACTCCATGATCGTACAAATCCTGTAAACATTGGTTCACATCTTCTTCTGTTTCCCCAAGTCCAAGGATCAGTCCACTTTTTGTGAGGAATCCATGTTTTGCAATATGTGCTAAAACTTCGAGGGACCTTCGGTAATTTTTTTGGGGAGTGATGGTGGGAAAAAGTCGTTCCACAGTTTCAATGTTATGGTTGATGATATTGGGTTTTGCAGCATACAGAATTTGTAAGGATTCTTCTTTGGCCTTAAAATCAGGGATGAGAACTTCGATCGAACATTCTGGTTGGTAGGTTTTGATTTTTGTGATGGTTTCTGCGAAGTGGTTTGCCCCACCATCTTTTAAATCATCTCGGTTGACTGCCGTGAGAACAACATGTTTAAGTCCCAGTGCTTCGACAGACCTTGCGACTTTTTCTGGTTCATCAATGTCTAGGGATTTTGGTTTTCCAAAGGCCACATCGCAGTATTGGCAGCGTCTTGTGCAAATATCTCCTGCCAACATATAGGTAGCTGTCTTTCGGTTCCAACAATGGTTGAGGTTTGGGCAACTTGCCGACTCACAAACAGTGTGTAATTGTTTGGTTTCCACTTCCGCCCGAACTTTTGACAAGGCATCTGACTCTTTTGGGAAACTCACTCGCACCTTCATCCAATCCGGGAGAGGTTGGGTGGGGTTCAAATGTTTTGAGCGAGGTTTCTTTTTTAGTGGATTCATACCTTCTTTAGACTTTTTGAAATGAGGCCACTTTGTAAAATGGAAAAACATGAGGATCAATGCATTTCTTGCCAAATTAGGTTTAGGTTCCCGACGGAAAGTGGAAGAATTAGTCCTCTCGGGCCGGGTCAAAATCAATGGAAGTACGATCACCGATTTGTCCTTTCAGGTGAATGAGGAAGATACAATCCTATTCGATGGAAAACCGGTCGGAAAAGAGGAAGGATTTGACTCTAGACCAAAAATCATAGCGTTTAATAAACCAGCTGGGTTTCTCACCTCCCATGAAGACAAACACCATGAGAACACCATTTTCACCTTATTACCCGAATCGTTCCAAAAATACAATTATGCCGGTCGTTTGGATTTAGATTCAAGGGGACTTATCCTTTTGTCAATCGATGGGAATTTTATCCAAAAAGTAACACATCCCAAAAACAAAATCGATAAAGAATACATCATTAGTTTAAAACAGCCTGTGAGTTGGAAAAAAATTGCCGAAGAATTTATGTTAGGTGTTAGAGAAGGGGGAGAAACCCTACGTGCCCTTTCTGTAAAACCAGCCAATGTGGTTCCTGAAAAAACCCAACCTGGGTTTACAAGTTACCTTAGCATTGTCTTAAAAGAAGGGAAAAAAAGACAAATTCGCAGGATGTGTAAAACAAAGGATTTAGTTGTTCTTGATTTGTATCGAATTCGGATTGGTAAATTGGATCTTCGCAATTTTCATTTGGAAGAAGGAAAATACAAAGTGGTCACGGAAGGACAAGTTCTAGGGAATCCAAGTTCTTAATTTGGTTGAAGAATCCACTCGACTCATAAAATGGTGAGGTTAGGGGATTTGTTTTTTTGAAATCAAAACCATTTTTATTTTATCCAGTTGTTCTCTTTTTATTTATCTTTGTCATAGATAAAATTTTTTTATTACCCGTCTTTCATGATGAATTTTTGCAAGCAGGGAATTCGGTTTTTTACTTTCAGAGAAAGGTATTAAAAGATCGTTTGCTCAAAGATCCAGATTTGAAGGAAAAAAAACTGACTTTGGTTTTTGGAGACTCTCGTTCCTATCCTTTTTCAGAAATTGGAATCCCTGAACCCTATAAAAAAAATTGGACACTCTATAATTTCAGTAGCCCACAAGGAATTCCAATGAATTCCTATATTCAGTTCCAAGAAATATTGGAATCCGGTGTCACTCCTGATTTTCTCATTCTTTCCTTAAGTCCAGAGGCATTCGATGATTCCAAAGGATTTATTCTATCTCCATTTTTACGAATGGGATGTGATTCCAATTGCATTGAGACTGTTTGGGAAGATGTCCCATTCAAAGAAAAATGGGATTACCTTTTAGATCGAGTATTTGCCATCCGAAGTATTGAATTCAATTTATCTCTTTTTACGTCCAGGCTCAAACAGGGAAAACTAAAAGAATACAAATCTTCACACAACAAAGAATTCCAACTCATCAATTATACGAAGGGTGAATATTTGATGTATGGTGTACAATCCAATCCAATTGAAAAAATTAAAAATGATACAATTCGAATCGGGAATTTGTACATGAGATCCTATTCCATTGGGTCATCCCAATTTCCGTATGTAGAAAAAATATTAAAAATCACAAAAGAGAAAAAAATCAAAACCTTGGTATTGTGGCCAAAAGTTTTTCCAGAGTATTATTCTTATTATGAAAAATTTCATATAAAAGAAGTTTGGTGGGATAAAGTTGAAACATTGGCAAAACAATATGATGCAAAAACACTCAATTGGAATACGCCAAATACTTGTGATTTGTTTAATGATGCATCTCACCAATCTGCATTTTGTTTTGTAGACCAGATGAAAGAAATTTGGATCAATACCGCTGAAAAGTAGATTTAAGAATATTCCTTACAAAATTAAGGCGCCACTTCTTGCAAAACGGAACAAATTATCCTATCGATTTGCGATCTGGAGTTTTTTAAGTAGTACGATTTCCATTTGGTCGATTTTAATCATCACCAATCTTTCTGGTCATACCCTTCTCATAGGATCCTTTGGTGCCACTTCGGTATTGTTATTTGCTGTCCCTGATGCACCTTTATCACAACCAAGAAATTTGATTGGTGGTCATCTTTTATCAGCAATGATTGCTGTTTTACTTGTGTATCTGTTTGGGACCAATTTTTTCACAATTGGTTTATCGGTAGGGTTATCGATTCTTGTGATGTACCTGACTCATACCTTACACCCACCAGGAGGGGCCACAGCACTCATAGGTGTGATTGGAGGAGTAGGAGTGGATTTTATTTTTTTCCCAGTTATGGTAGGGGTGTTTGTGCTGTTAGTAAATGCTCTTGTTGTGAACAATTTAGTGCACCACCGGAAGTATCCGGTGGTTTGGTTTTAGATTACCAATTTAGTTTTTTTGAGTCTTCCACAAATTTAGCAAGACCACTATCTGTTAGTGGGTGTTTGAATAACATTTCAAATACAGAGTATGGTAAAGTCACACAATCAGCTCCACGTAACGCAACTTCTTTGAAATGAATCGGATGGCGAACCGATGCAGCAAGGATTTGTGTTTCGATTCCATAATTATCATAGATTTCACGGATCTCAGAAATCAGATCGAGTCCATCATAACCAACATCATCCAATCGGCCAACGAATGGAGAAATAAAACTTGCTCCTGCTTTTGCTGCAAGTAACGCTTGGTTTGCTGTAAAACAAAGTGTAACGTTTGTTTGGATCCCTTTTTCTGCAAACGCATTGACTGCTTTGATCCCTTCAGGGATTAAAGGCACTTTTACGACTACGTTTTCAGCAATTTTAGAAAGTTCTAAACCTTCTTTGATCATTGTAGGGGCATCAGTTGCAAGAACTTCAGCACTCACAGGTCCTTTTACAAAACTACAGATTTCTTTGATGACTTCTGTGAATTTGCGGCCTGATTTTGCAATGATGGATGGGTTAGTGGTGATACCGTCAAGTAAGCCTAATTCATGGACTTTTTTGATTTCGTCAATGTTGGCTGTGTCTAAAAATAAATTCATTTTGCCTCGTCTGCTCGGAACTTTAGATCCGAGCCTCAGAGGGACAGGGTAACTACGGGATTAAATCCCGCAAGGTTTTTGTTTCTTGTACACTGAAGAAATCTACGTAATCTTTTGCGATGATGTCTCGGATATTGGCTGAAAAGTAATCAATGCGTCGTGTATAAGGGATTTTTTTGTAACCTTCACGCCAAACGACAGCAAATCCTCCCCTTGGAGGGTTTTCCCGGCGTTCCACCAGTTCCCAAATCGCTGCTCCTGAAACTTTGTCATCCCCTATGGATTCCTTTCTTGGTTTTCCATATTTTTTCTCAAGTTTCTCTTTGATTTTGTCAGTAGGGACCAAATTGAAAGTCACTCCTACAGAAAATAGAATTCCGTTTTCTCGGAACTCGGTTTGGCCATCAATCGTTGGATCCGTTTCTGGTTGTCCTTCCCTTTTGGGACGGACTTCTTTTAAGAGTTCTGGGGTTTTATAAAAACGATAGAGGTAAAGGATTCCATTCCGGCGGATGAGCAAACTGACATCTTTTTTTTCATTTAAGATTTCAATTTTCTCTTTGGATTCTGAGTTTGTCGCCATGGAAAGGAATTTCTCGCGGATGGATTCGAAGGTCATCCCCCATGAGGCTTCCGCAAATCCATCCAAGGTATTTGGTATTTCTGTTTGCGAAAATAGATAACCAGGAAAACAAAATAGGAGGACTAGCAGATATTTCTTCATAACATTTCTATCGGCCATTCTCTTAAAAAAGAGAACTTGTTTCTCACTTAAATTCATCCGAGAAGGGATCGTCCCCGAGCCCATAGGAGTCCGTTTCATTGGCAAAGGGATTTTCTTCCAAATCATCAGCGCTTGTTCCATTCTCTCCATAGGAGTCTTCGAAGGAATTTGAGCCTCCCCAATCTGTTTCCCCTTCGTAGGAAGGTGTGGGTTCAAAACTGACCCCAAAAATTGGTTCTTGGTTCCAAAGGAAAACAAGTACAGGTATTTGTAAAAAGAAGAGGAGTAAGTAGAATAAAAAATACAAATCCCTGTCCAGACCGTAATGTACGGCTCCACTCGACAAATTACCAAGGGCAAACCCCGACAAAACGGGTTTGGCTAGACCTAATAAAGACTGTTCCTGGTAGGCTTCTTTTAAGACAGGATAAGAAAAAAATAAGGCCAAAAAGAAAATCGGCATATGGAAGATATGTTCAAATACCCCTGGACCTTTTTCTCCGAGTAACGAACCAAGTAGGGACCAAAGCCATACAAAGAGGGCACTTCCCAAAAAAGCCAAACTCCCGTACAGAATGTTCCCACTTGATTCTAACAAATCGAGGAAGATGC
This sequence comes from Leptospira paudalimensis, assembly GCF_026151345.1. Classification (NCBI taxonomy): domain Bacteria; kingdom Pseudomonadati; phylum Spirochaetota; class Leptospiria; order Leptospirales; family Leptospiraceae; genus Leptospira; species Leptospira paudalimensis. The sequence goes on along the minus strand of NZ_JAMQPR010000001.1, from coordinate 2,002,726 downwards.
GTATGACATCCCCTCGAATGTCTGTTAGTTCCTCTCTTCGGTAATTGGACTTCGCTGAAAAAAATAAAATTTTTACGTAATAGGATATTACGGAAGTCAGCAGTCCAAAACAGATAAGAAAGAGAAGGAAAAGAAAAAATTCCATTAGTGACGGAAATGCCTCATTCCTGTGAAGACCATGATGAGTCCATGTTCGTCCGCAGCTTGGATTACTTCTTCGTCTCGAATGGAACCACCTGGTTGGATGATTGCTTTTGCACCAACTTTTGCAATGGCATCAATCCCATCACGGAATGGAAAAAATGCATCACTTCCGACATAGGATCCTACAACGGATAGTCCTACTTTCTGCGCTTTCATTGCACCAAGTTCAACAGAATCCACTCGAGACATTTGGCCTGCACCAATTCCAAGTGTTGAATTTTGGTCAGTGTACACAATAGCATTGGATTTGATAAACTTCACGCAATTCCATGCAAACATCAATCCTTCCAAATCGTCTTCCGTTGGTTGTTTTTTCGAAACGATTTTCAATTTGTCTTTGGTGATGAGGTCATAATCTCTGTTTTGGATGAGAAGGCCATGGTGAAGGGATCGTAAATCCAATTCATCAAGTGCTTCATCAAACTTTGCAATTGGGATCAAACGAATGTTCGGTTTTTTTGAGAAAATTTCTAATGCTTCGTTTGAAAAACTTTCTGCAATCACACCTTCTACAAAGTTCTTTGTGATTTCCTCTGCCGCCTCTTTTTCCACTCGTCCATGGATTCCAATGATTCCACCAAATGCTGATATTGGATCCGTTTTCCTTGCGAGTTCAAACGATTCCAAAACAGTTTCTCCAAATGCGATTCCGCATGGATTTAGGTGTTTTACAATGGATACTGCATTTTTCGGAAGTAAACTTGCCACGTGGAAAGCTGCATCAAAATCTAACATATTGTTAAAGGAAAGTTCTTTTCCTTGTAAGGCTTCAAATTGAGATTTAAGGAACAAAGGTTCGTAAAATGCAGCATCTTGGTGTGGGTTTTCACCATAACGAAGTTTTTGTTTTTTATTAAATGCAAATGTGATTTTGTCAGGGTATTTGATACCTAAACGTTTATTGAAGTAGGTTGAGATTGCTGAATCATAGGATGCTGTTTCTGAAAACACTTTTGCCGCATAACCAAAAGCAGTTTCTCTAGAGATTTTTCCCGAGTTAGCCGTAAATTCTGTCTGGAAGGATTCGTAATCTTTTGGATCTGTTAAAACGACAACATTTTTGTGGTTTTTTGCCGCCGAACGTAACATAGATGGTCCACCGATATCAATGTTCTCGATCGCGTCTTCGAGAGTCACATCTGGTTTCATTACAGTTTTTACAAAAGGGTACAAATTGACAATCACGAGAGTAATTGGTACAATTCCATTGGTTTCCATTTGTTTTAAATGGTCAGGATTGGTTGTATCACCAAGTAATCCACCGTGTATTTTAGGGTGGAGGGTTTTCACTCGGCCATGTAAGATTTCTGGAAAACCAGTAAACTCATCTACCTTTTTGACAGGGATGCCAGCCTTTGATAAAGCATCATACGTTCCACCAGTGGACAAAATTTCCACTCCGTTTTTCGCAAGGAAGGAACAGATTTCAGTGATTCCTGTTTTATCAGAAACAGAAACAAGTGCTCTTTTGATTTGTATCATTTTAGGATTTCTACCTTTCGTTCTTTGATTTTTAATTTATCTTCACAAAACAGTTGTATAGCGAGGGGAAGGGCTTTGTGTTCTTCCTTAAGGATTGCCAAGGATAATTCTTTTTCAGTCCATTCAGGGCGAATGGCAATCGCTTTTTGTAAAATGATGGGGCCTGTATCCACTCCTTCCCAAACAAAATGTACAGTGCAACCTGCAATTTTGACTCCATATTCCAAGGCTTGTTTTTGGGAATCGAGCCCAGGGAAGGCTGGTAGTAGGCTTGGGTGGACATTGATGATTTGGTTTGGAAAACGACCGACAAAGTCAGGCTTGAGAATCCTCATATACCCGCAGGCAACAATCAGGTCTGGGGAATAGGATTCCACTTGGTGGAGTAAGTCTCTGTGGTAGTCCAATTTGGACGTGTATGTGTGGTATGGGATCACTTTGGTGGAAATCCCGAATTTTTTAGCGATGGAAAGGGCTTTAGCTTCTGGATTGTCGGAAACTAATGCCTGGATGTCTAATTTCAGCTTCTTTTTACGGATAAATTCGACCGAAGCCGAAAAATTTGACCCTCTGCCTGAAGCCAAAAAAACAACACGTTTTGTTTTTCCCATGTGATAATCTAAGAATATTCAGATGGATCATTAAGCAAGTATCCTTTTTGGTCGATGGGAATACACAGGAGAAAAAAATGTCGCTTGCGAGAAAAACCGGTGCCTCTGCTTACAATGAATACAAAGCCAACGAGATCTCTACCGTTAGCCAAATCAAATTGATTGTCATGTTATTTGATGGGGCCATCCGTTTCCTTGGTGTTGCAAAAGACAATATGACTCCAAGAAAGTATGATGTCGTAAACAACAACATCATCAAAACCCAAGACATCATCACAGAATTACTTTTGTCACTCAATATGGAAGAGGGGAAAGAAGTCGCAAATAACCTTTTGTCCTTGTACATTTATCTCAAAAAAAGACTACTCGAAGCAAATATGCGTAAGGACAAGGCGATCATTGATGAGTGCATTAAAATTTTAGGAGAACTAAAAGTTTCCTGGGAAGAGTTGGAGAAAAAAGAACCACAATCTCCACAACAAAATTTAGGCCAAAGGACAACTGGAATCTCCATCACTGGTTAAATTTTCTTTTATCAAAACTTATGAAACAAATATCTTATAAACACTTACTGCAGAAAAAAATCCAACTACTGAATTCCCTGATCACGAATCTAAAACGAGAAGAAGAATTATTATCCTACAGAGATGCAGATACAGCTGTTAAGATTGAGTTTAAGAATGAGACTCTTGTCCGAAAATTGGAAGAGTTGGACGCAGAAATATTAGAACACCAAGAACTAGATGTTCATACTGAAGAAGAAATTGCCCTTTCCGAAACTGTTTTTTCTAAATTAGATGAGGCAAGAACCCTCCAACAAAAAGTCCAAGAATTGCTTGTATTCGAAATGAATGAAAGTAAAAAAGAATATTGGGAATTCAGTATCAAACGAAGGTTAAAATCTCATTTGGTATTTTCCTCTGGTCTTTCATGGACAAAAAACTACTGTTAAATGATTCGTTACATTTTTTAGGATTAAGTTCTGGGTATACCGAGTCTGAATTAAAAGATTCTTATCACAAACTAGCAAAAAAATACCACCCAGATAGCGGTGAATTTACAAGTGATGTGATGTTTGTGGAGTTAAACAAACATTACGAAAACTTAAAGGAATTCCTACTCATCCACCCAGAGGAAACGATGGTGGATCCGAATGGAAACAGAGAAGGTTCCCATCCTAAAAATACCAATCAAAGTCCAAATGAAACTTTGGAGAACAAACCTTCCAAAGATCCGGTTTTCCAAGAATATAAATTAGCCAAGGAAAAAGAGACAGAAGTTATCCTTCGTTATTATGAAAAACGAAACCTACATCCCATTGAACTTTCGAGTGCATTGAATAAAGAACTCGTACAATTACAGAAAGAATTGGAACCAGTTTTGCAGGTGTATGCCAACATTCTAAAACAACATCCCACTAGTTTATGGGCTAGTGATGCAAAAAATTCCTTGGAGCGACTTCGTGTTTGGTGGTCAAAGGAATAAAAAAGCCGAAGTTTTTAGCTCCGGCTCTTTTGATTTCCATCCTACCATTTCCATTTCCTTTATTTAAGAATCAAAGGAAACAAGAAGGTAAAACTAGTTACAATCGTTCTTATGGGCTAGGTGCAGTCGCTTCTCCACCCAGAAGTCCAAGTGAAATTTCTGGGATCCAACTGATAAGGATGAGTCCAATGAGAAACATTCCCACAATTGGTGCAACTGATTGTATCACTTTTCCTAACGGTTGTTTGAAGATCCCTGATGCCACAAATAAATTCACACCAACTGGAGGAGTCAAATAACCGATTTCCAAATTCACAATCATGATGATACCAAAGTGAACTGGATTGATTCCATAATTGACAGCCATAGGAGCAAGAAGAGGTGCAAGTACTAGAATCGCACTCATGATATCCATGAACATACCTACGATGAGAAGTAGAATGTTCACACCAATGAGAAAGGTGACAGGACTAGAAATGAGTTCTGACATTTTTGCCACTAGGTTTTGCGGAATTTCATTTTCGATCATGAACTTATTCAAACTCACCGCAAGGATTAAGATGAGAAATAAGATCCCGAGCATCTCAGCACTTTCTGCCATGATTTTCGGAATTTTCGGAAAACTTAATTCTTTGTGAATGAACACTTCTACAAGGATTGCATAAAATACGGCAATGGCTGCGGATTCAGTCGCTGTGAAAAATCCAGAATAAATTCCACCCAGGATCACAACTGGCATCATGAGAGCAAGAATGCCTTCTTTCCAAGCAATTCGAATTTCTGCCCAGTCCCATTTCCCACGACCAACATTTCCTGCACGGAACACGGAATAAATCATAAGTAAACTCATGAGTAATATTCCAGGACCAATCCCTGCAATGAAAAGATCTGTCACTGATACTCCTACCATGATTGCATAAACAATCATTGGAATACTCGGTGGAATGATGATACCGAGAGTCCCTCCAGAAGCAAGTAGTCCCATCGAAAACTGAGTTGGGTAACCTGCCTTTGTAAGGGAAGGATACATGAGTCCACCGATGGCAATGAGAGTCACTGGGGATGATCCAGAAATCGCAGCAAAAATCCCACAGGAGAAAACACCTGCGATGGCAAGCCCTGCTGGAATCGGAGCTGTCATTGCCTGAGCAATGCGGATCAGTCGTCTGGCAATACTACCATGGGTCATCAAATTCCCTGCAATGATGAAAAGTGGAATCGCAAGAAGGATCTCTTTATCACCTGCAAAAAATAAATCCCCAATGATACTATTGAGTTCTTGAAAAGACTCAAGAGGTGGATCTGGTAAAAAGTAATAACAGTACACTGTGATCGCACCCATGAGTACGATCAATGGTTGCCTAAGTAAAATTAAGGCAAGTAAGAGTATGAGTATTCCCCAAGAACCCATTAACGTTTCCCTCCTGAATTTGATTCGGAAAGTTCTTTTTCCGCAAGTTCCAAAGCCTCAGTGGCTTCATTGATGTCGGAAGGGATGAGTGAAGGAAAAATTCCATAACACAAATGTCGAAATCCCATAGAAAGGAAAATGTAAGGAAAAATCAATTGGACTTTCCATAAATGGATTTCTGTCACAGGATTGACTTCATCTAAACTAATACTTTCTAAAACATAAATGACTGATAAGTAAGCTAAGAATAAAAAGAATATCGAAATCACCCATTGTTCGATGATTTTTACATAATGCAGAACCGCTTTTGGTAATGCCTTGTCTGCAATTTCTGGGCGTAAGTGTGAGCCTTTGGCACTTGCTAAAGCAGATCCGAACAAACCACCCCATAACATAAAATAAAGGGATAGTTTTTGAGCCCAAATGATCCCACCGAGGCCCATCCACTCTAAGAAGCTGGAAGTTCCACTGTGAATGGATTCTGCAATGTAAACACTCCAATCGCCAATGAGTCCTGCGACACCCGTATTTGGGTATGCTTCTGAGGCTTCTAATGTCCAACCTAACACTTTATCGATGACTTCCCTTTTGGAAACGTCAGCAATCATGAGAAGAGTGAGCAGAAGGAAACAAATTCCCCCTGCCCATTTCTCGCCGAAACTCAAAGTATTTAGAATTCGTTCGACGAATTTCATTTATCTATATCCTACCTTACTCTAACCACCACAAGCTGCTTTGGCTTTTTGGATTTTATCGTAAATTTGTTTCGATTGACCACCAATTTTTCCAACAACTTGTCCTGCAACTGCATTCGCAGCTGATTTGAAACTTGCGAGTTCTGCACTAGAAGGTTCATAAACTTGTACGTCTGCTTTTTTCAAAGTAGCAATCATGTTCTTTTCGATGGAACGAACAGCTTGTCTTGCACCTGGAGCGAGTTTGTTACCTTCACCCATCAATGTCTTTTTTTGTTCGTCATTGAGTGTATCCCAATACTTTTTTGAGTAAAGGATTGCTGCTGGTTGGTAAATATGGCGAGTTAATGTAAAATACTTAATCGCTGTTTGCCATTCAGCTGCAAGAGTGAATAGAGGAGTGTTGTCGAATCCTTCTACCACACCAGTTTGTAACGATGGCAATACTTCTGGGATTGCAATTGGAATTCCACTCACACCTAATTGTTTCCAATACGCAATGTGAACTGGAGATTCTTGGATTCGGATTTTGATCCCTTTTAGGTCTTCTGGTTTTTTCACGAGAGTGGATTTAGTTCCGATGGATCTGTATCCATTTTCTGCCCAAGTGACAAAAATAAGTCCTTTTGCTTCAAAAAGTTTTCTGAAATCTTCTAATAGATGATCATCGAGAACACAATCTGCTTGTGCATAAGAATTAAAGAGGTATGGAATTTCTAATACGTTTAATTCTTTAACTGTGTTTGCAAGTGCTCCTGCTGTTAAACCTGCTCCTTGCAGTTTTCCACGAATGACTTGTTGGAGGATTTCATTTTCTCCACCCATTTGCCCACCAGGATAAATTTTAAATTTAATTTGTCCTTGTGATTCACTTTCGATTTTCTTTTTGATTTTTGCTAATTCGTTTGCCCAAGGTGATCCTTCTGGGGCAACTGTAGCCAATTTAACGGTTGTTTGAGCAAAAAGACCCCCACTGATTGTGAGGGCCATAGTTACACAAACTAAATATTTTAACTGCTTTAAAAACATCTAGTTCTCCTAGTGATCGATTATAATTCGTCGAGTAATTTTTTAGCTTTTCGTTGTTCTACGATTTGATCAGGTTCAATTTCAGGTAAAGAGGATGCTTTTCCTTTGATTACAAATTCTAATTGTTTTTTGAATTTGTCTTCGTTACCTTTTAAACGGCTTTCTGCATAAAGAACTCGAACTGCAAAATAATTTGGGTGTTTTGCAATTGCTTCTTCAAAGTATTTATCAGCTAATTTTTTATCACCAGTCGGTGAGAGAGCATTACTTGCTGCATCATATCTGAGAGTTGCAGAATAAAAGTATTCTTTACCCATAGCCTTTTCAATTTCTTTTACGCGGTTTACCATAGCAGTAAACTTAGATCGGTTGTTGAGAAGGGTAGTAAAACCAACCAATCTTGACCATTTTCCGAGAGATGCATATCTCCAGTAGAGTGCATCAATGTCCTCTGGTCCAAGTACATCTAAAGACTTTTCGATTTCTAAACCTTCTTTTACCACTTTGTCTCTGAATTTTGGATTCAAGGCAAGAGCTGCTTCACACCAAGTCACTGCAGCATCATAAAATGCGATGGATTCTTCTTTTACTTTTGCATCGTCATCTGCATCGCCAGTAAGTTTTAGCCATAAGTGGCCATCACCCATCAAATAATTACCACGGCACAATAAAACTTTTACATCTGCATATTGTGGGTTCTCAGTTGCAAATTTTTCTAAACTAACAAGCGCTTGTCTAAGGTCTTGTTCGTTATGACGGTTCTTCCAGAGTTTTTCGATGTCAGCAGGAAGTTTTGCTGGTGTGGTTGCACGAGTCACATCCGACGCCGTAATTTTCAATTGTCTTGATTTTCCGCATGCAACAACTGACACGAGTACCAGAGTTGCGAGCGCGATTTTTGACCAATGTTTCGTTTGGTTCATTTTTTCATCATCCTCCAAAAATGTTTGGGATTTCTCCCTTTCTATTTGTATCACCAACGGGACAATTTGGGGCAAAAATTTAGAAAAATTCTAAAAAATGCACAAAGAAATCCCATGATTCCGGAAAAAAATACACGCATTTGACTTAAATGCAAGAAAGTTTTATTTTATGGGACAATAAGCGCGTTAGATGGGAGGGAAACTCGGTAGGAACTTGTGCTATTTTGTAGGTTCACAGCGAGTCCAAGAGTTCTCATCGAAATATAGGACCCAGTGGATAATGTGGCAAAAATGCGGCAAGATACCCCTGCGGTATTTGCCTTTGTGGTCGGATCGACCTCAAAGGTATATTCAATTGGTTGCACAATCGATGCTTGGGCTAAAATGCAGTCGGTTCCTAGGTTTGTATCCGTTGGATTCTGAGCTAAACTTTCCGTCGCTGCCTGGTACAAACGATACCCTTGGAAGATGAACTCTGGGTTTTGCGCTCTCACTTTGATGGTAAAGTTGGAATTCCCATTATTTGTGATGGAAATGAGAGTGGGTGGTGCTTGGACTGAAGCAGTTGTGGAATAATTGGTGCAATTCCAAACCCAAACGAAGGTTAGTAATAGAGAAAAAGCAAAATTTGCCTGTTTTAGGTTCATTTGTCTCCTTTTCCCTCTTGGCGTTTCCTCCGCCACCAGTAGAAGAATAGAACGCCAACAAGGATCGCGACGAGGACTAAGATAATCGTTTGGCCCCCACGCACCCAGCTCATGAGTTCATCAAAATTATGAGCAAAATAATAACCAAGATATACCCAAATCGGAACGGAGATAAGTGCGGCAAATCCATCTGTTAAGAGGAATAAGAAAAAACTGATTTGTTTGGAGGTCCCTGCTGTAAAAAATATGGGCATCCTTAGTCCTGGCATAAACCTTCCCACAAATACAACCCAACGACCATATTTCTTAAATTGTTCTCTGACTTTATCAAATCGCTCCGGGTGGAGCACTGTCCGTAAAATAGGAAGGGTTAATGCCCTTTCTCCATAATGACTTCCCAACCAAAAAACAAAACTGTCACCAATGAGAACCCCTGCCATACCCACGAGAAACATAATATGAACATTGGCGTAACCAAGCCCCGAGATGACACCTCCCGCAGTGAGTGAAATGTCTTCTGGAACCGGAAGTCCGAATCCACAAAGGATCAGAATTCCAAAAACGGCAAAATAACCGTATTGCATAAAAATCGTAACTAGGGTTTGTAGAAAGTCCATGAGGGATTTATACTGATTTTATGGTTTCGCCGAAAAAGGAAAGAGATTTATGAAGAAAGGGAGAAATGAACTCCTTCTTGAAGAAGAAAAAATCCTTGCACCCTATGCCGTAAAAAGTCGTCATTCTGGCGCTCGTGCATTTGTGGAACCAGAACATCCGTATCGATTGCCTTTCCAAAGAGATAAGGATCGTATCATCCATTCACATGCATTCAAACGATTGGAATACAAAACACAAGTCTTCGTATACTCGGAAGGAGATCATTTTCGAAATCGATTAACACATACCTTAGAAGTGGCAGGGATTTCGAAAACAATATCGAAGGTCCTCGGGCTCAATGAAGATTTAAGTGAGTCCATCGCACTTGCTCATGACTTGGGACATTCTCCTTTTGGGCATGCAGGCCAAGATGCTCTCGCAGAACTCATGAAAGAAAAGGGTGGTTTTGAACATAATAAACAATCACTCAGGGTCGTGCAAAAGTTGGAGAGGAGGTATCCTGAATTTCCTGGTCTCAATTTATGCGAGGAAACATTGCTTGGCATAATGAAACATGGTGGTGGGTATGAACCAACTAACTTACTAACGGTGAGAAGAGAAAAAGGTCCTTCTTTAGAAGCAATGATTGTCGATTCTTCTGATGAGATTACTTATTCTGCACATGATTTGGAAGATGGATTGGAAAGTGGTTTATTACAATTGGAAGAAGTGAAAACACTTTCCATTTGGAAACGAATCCAAGACAGTTTGCCTAAAACCGAAAAAAAATCCGGGTCTGAAATCCATTCCATATCCAGGTCGATTGGGCGAGTATTATTGAATTTGATGGTTTCTGATTTGATTGAAACCATTCACCAAACATTGATTCAATATGATGTACAAACAAGAGAATCTATTTCCGATTTATACCTAAAAAAAATCAAAATTGTTCAATTTTCTGAAGAGTTACAAAAAGAATTCATCGAACTCAAACATTTTTTATTCCAAAATTTGTATCGGCATTCTGAAGTTTCCAGGATGAGTGAAAGAGGTAAAGAAATCATTTATTTACTCTTTAAACATTTTGAATCACATCCTGATTCCATCCCTGAGTCTTACCGAAACAGAGAAGAGGAAGATGGAAGGATGAGGATTATCTGCGATTATATAGCGGGAATGACAGATCGTTATGCCATCGAAAAATTAAAACGAGAAGGGATCTTTTGGTTTCCTTATTGAAAATATCTTTAATTTGAGTTTACTATCTGAATTGAAACCATTGAGGTAACTATGTACAGTCTCTATTCCCATCCAAATTCCACTTATAGCAAACGAGTTCATATCTATATGAAGTATCGAAATTTGGAATACGAAACCATCCACGTGGCTTTAGACAAATTGGAAAATCGGAAAAAACCATTTCTAAGCATCAATCCTTATGGAAAAGTTCCCGTATTAAAAGATGGTGAGTTTTTACTTTCTGAATCCTCGGCTATCATTCGTTATTTAGAAGAGAAACATCAGTTTTCGAATCCACTTTTCCCGCTTGATTTACAAAAAAGAGCAATCCTTTACCAGATGTTGAACCAATGTGAATCAGAGTATTGTTTTCCAAATAGTGTGGTTTACTTCTCTAAAAAATTTGTCCCAGAAGAAAAATGGGAACCAAAACGAATGAAAGATTCCTCCAAACGAATCGGAAGGCATTTGGAGATCATTGATTCCATCCTATCCAAAGCCCAATATTTGTTTGGGAATGAATTTGGACTTTTGGAAATCCTTTATGCTCCTTTTATAGAACACAACCACATGATGGATACAAATACACCGGATTCCGTCGAAAATTGGATCAAACGAGTGATGGAAGAACGAGCAGTGAAAGATGTGCTTGGCAAATAGCACGTGTTATTTTAGGCACTTTAGGCTTTAAGGAAATAACCTTGTAACTGGTTTGAGAGTTCTCGCCAATGATTAGCCCATTCGATAGAACCTTGTGGTCCTACTGTGTTAGTCACAGCTAAATAGGCGGTGACAGGGATATTGAACTCGTTTGCCACTTTTGTGAGCCCAAATAACTCTAGGTTTTCAAACGAGAGTGTCTTCCAATTTTCTTCGGGTGGAGAATCCATTGTATGGAGTGTGATACAGGTGGGGGCATTACAAATGCCACTGGCAAACATCGGATCTGGTTGGAGAGGAAAGGATTGTGGTGTGTGTGGTAATTGTTTTGTAAAACCTAAACTTGCTCCGAGTTCCCATGAACATACAGAGTTTGGTGAAACAATCGTATTTGGTTTGGTTTCACTCCATGAGTAAACACCACAGGATCCTAAAAACAAAATGTTTTGGATCTGTGGGTTTTGGTTTAAGTAAGCAAACAATTGGACAGCCTGTTCTAAATTTCCAATTCCCATCTCCCTTACATTTGGAAATTGAGGATGGTTCTTTAAAAGATTTACCTCTCCCTCAAAGGCTCCTGTAACCAGAGTGTGTTTGGAGTCAAATGGTAACAAGGCCTAAAGTTTCCGGATAACCAAACATCAAATTCAGGTTTTGTAATGCTTGCCCTGCTGCTCCTTTCACTAAATTGTCAAGTGCAGTTACGAGTACTAACGTATTTCCCTTTGTGGTAAATCCGATGTCTAGGAAGTTTGTGTTTTGTACCTTTCTAATTTCAATTTCTTCAGGTGTTTCGTAATATCGAATGAAGGTTTCCTTTTCTGCTACGGATTGGATTTTATCTTTTACTTCTTTTGGATCGACTGGGTTTTCGAATGTGATATAAATCGTTGCCAATATTCCTCGGTAAACAGGGAGTAGGTGAGGAGTGAAATGGATTTTTTTAGGATCCGATCCAACAAAAGAATATTCTTCCATTTCTGGTTCATGTTGGTGGCTCAAAACTTTATAAGCTCTAAAATTTTCATAAACATGTGTGTAAGCATATTTAATTTCTTCAGTTCTTCCTCCCGCGCCACTTACACCTGATTTCGCATCCACAATGACAGGACCTTGGATTTGTTTTCTAAGATTTCCTAAAATAGCAATGGGAAGTATCGCAGATGTTGCAAAACAACCTGGATTGGATATGAAGTTTGCATTTTTAATTTTTTCACGGAATAATTCTGGAAGACCAAACACAACTTTGTCCATCCATTCAAACTTTGTGTGTTTGAATTTGTATGCTGATTCAAATTGATTTTGGTCGTGGAGACGAAATGTTCCCGATAAATCGATAACCTTCTTTCCTTCTTTTAAAAATTCTGGTGCTTTTTCTAAGGAAACTTCGTTGGGAGTTGCAAGGACAATATGAGCATCCTCTGGAATTGGTGCATCGTGTTTTTGGAACCTTAAGTCTGGTAAGTGGGAAAGGTCTGGAAAAACCTCACGGATGTGTTTCCCATCTACTTGGTTGGAAGTAATATGAACGACTTGGAAATGTGGGTGGTGAGCCAGTAATCCAACGAGTTCTTTGCCTGTGAGCCCACCTGCACCTATAATTGCAATTTTTGTTTGTTTCATAGAATGGAACCTAATCCAAGATTTTAGGACAATCCTCCTATGTCAAACGGCTCTACAAGAGAAATGCTTGATTTTCCAAATCTAACCGTATGTAATGATCAGACCAAAAAACTTATGGTTACCTCTTCCAATTTACTTGAGCAATTTGCAAACCAGATGAAATCAAAAGGCCTATTGATTTTGATTTCAATCCGAATGGTGATCGCTTGGATTGCAGTGATAGCCTCAGTTTTGAATTTTGGCAAACCTCCTTTTTCTATCGCACTCGTTTGTGCCTTTTATTTTTTAATTAGTTCCTACCATGGTAAAAAGTTCATACAAAATGAAAGAGCGAATAAACTTTCGAATCCAACGATTATATTTTTTTTAGTGGTGGATTACTTGGTTTTACTTGCTGGATTTTATTTTGCAATTGTTTTGCACCCACAAGGTTTAAAAGCCTTACCCATCCAAAATTCAATATTTTTTACTTTGTTTTTTTTATTCCAACTCTATATTTCCTTTTTTCTTCACCGAACATTTTCAATGGTGATGGGTATTGTTGTCATTGTTGGGTATTTAGGTGGAATGTTTGTTGCTCATTGGCAAGGTGTGGAGATTGATATTGGGTACCAACTCTCTCCACAAGGACCCAATCGAATTGTCCTTGTTTTGGAAATTCTAAAAGTCATATTACTATTTGCCAAGACAGTTTGTATTGTTAAATTGGTTTCTTTTTTACTCGATATATTAGAAAACAATAACCAAAAATTATCAGAAGAATTAAACCAAAGGGAAACAAGTTTAATACAAAATGATCGTCTTGTGACTCTTGGGTCCCTTGCATCGAACGTTGCTCACGAAATTAAAAACCCACTTGCAGGTATTAAATCGATGGTTTCTTATCTTTTGAGTGAAGAACAAAATTATCTTACAAACAAAGACCCACTATGGTATGAAAAGGAAAAACAAATTCGTTGGAAACACCGAACCAAAAAAGAAAAAAGGGAGGAATTGGATGTAATCCTCGAACTATTTCCTTTTCTCGAACGACAAGACCGTTTTTATTTTGCAGATCGTTGTATCGAACTCGGTATTGATTATAAAAGTTTTGAAGGGATTTCGGGAGAAGACAAAACTTCTTGGGATTTTATTTTTTTATGGTTAAAATACAAAACCATGGAGAATGCAAGTTTACTCATTACGAATGCAATTGATCGTACAGAAAAAGTAATCTCAACCTTCCAACAATTTTCAAAACCATATGCGGACAAAGAAAAATCATTCGTTAAGATCGGAGTCGGAATTCGTGATATACTCATTTTATACAATCAGTATTGGGAAATGAACCGACTCCTGATTACGGAAATCGATGACCAACTTTCGACGTATGTGAATGAAGCATCTATGAAATTAGTTTGGTCCCATTTGATTTTTAATGCCATCCAAGCCACTGAGCCTAAAACAGGGGAAATCACAGTAAAAGTTTCCACTGATAACTCAGAAAGGATAGAAATCAGAATCATCGACAATGGAATTGGAATTCCAATCGACTTACAAAAAAATATCTTCCAACCTTTTTTTACAACAAAGGAGAAGGGGGAAGGAATTGGACTTGGTCTATTCATTTGCAAAACCATCATCACGGAACAAAATGGAACCATATCATTTGTGTCCCATCCAGGGAAAACAGAATTCATTGTGAACTTACCAATCATCAAATCAAATTAAATACAAAAGGAAATACGTATGAATCAGATCAGATGGAACGTGTTAGTTTTTCTCCTCTTCTCAATCCCTATTTACAATTGCCAAAAAGAAACTATCAATTATGAATCATTGGCAATTCAGATTACAAACGAAGCAAAATCCAATTTACAAAAAAAACTTTCGACTGCTTTGTCTGAAGGTGGGACTACCTCTGCCATTCCCTTCTGCAAACAAAATGCTCTAGGTTTCACCGCTAACATGGGAAAAGCAAATCATGTCATATTAAAACGTGTAACAGATAGGCCTCGCAATGTGAATAACCTTCTTTCCCCTGAGGAGGTGTTGGTATTTAAGGAAATCCAAAAGCAAAAATCAAGTGAAGGTGTATTTCCAAGTCGAGTTGTCTCGTCTCATGAAAATGTGAAGGTGTATGTTCCCATACCACTTATGGGACAATGTGTTGCCTGTCATGGAAAAAAAGAAGAAATGTCAACTGAAACCAAAACGACCCTGAATAAACTCTATCCGAATGATTTGGCAATCAATTACCAAGTTGGAGATCTGCGTGGACTCTTTGTTGTCATCTTTAAGAAATGAAGTTTAGCACATAAAATATGATAAGTCCAGTCAAATTCATCGCTAACAAACCAGAGTTATGTGAATTTGTATTTGAGAAAGCTTCATTCGGTTATTTAGTCTGGGATACAAATGTAGGTATCGTGTATCCAAGCCCAGTAGCAACAAAATCAATGGGTCTCACTATCGACCAACCATTCCCAGAGGAATGTATTCTAACCCACTCGGGCATCAAGATACATTCCGAAAAAACTATAACAGATTCCATTTTAGGTAGAATTTGTTTTGATCCCAGTAATAGTGCTGGTTTTCCATTTCGGTTCCATACAAAAGAATTTAATGAATTCGGTAGGAAATTTATCTTACTTGCCTTAGATTCTTTTTCAGAAGGAAAAGAAAAGTTATTACCTCCCATTTTACAATCTTTAGAAATATCTAGAGATTTATTTACATCCTCTTTTCGATATTCGAATATTGGAATGGATATCTCAAATCCACATGGTGAGATGATAGAAGTAAATCCTATTTTTTGCGAATGGCTTGGTTACCAAGCGGAGGAGTTAAAAGAAAAAAAATTATCGGATTTCACACACCCGGATGATCTTGAATTGGAATTAGCTTACTTAGAAAAATTAAATCGAGGGCTCATACCAAGTTTTCAAATTAAAAAACGTTACTTAACGAAAGACAACCAAACCATTTGGGCAATACTGAATAAATCCATTATTCGTGATCATTTAGGAAATCCTATTTATTATTTGGATCAAATTTTAAACATTAATGATTCCATCCAGTCCGAAATGGAACTTCGATCCATCTCACGGTTGTTAGACCAGATGGCAAATTTAGCAAAAATTGGAGGTTGGGATTTAGATTTAAAAACAAACCACGCCAATTGGACCAATGTAACAAAACGTATCCATGAAGTCAGTGATGACTTTGTTCCAAGCGTAGAAACAGGATTACAATTTTATCACAGTGAAGAAAGTCGAAATAAAATTACCAATGCAGTACAGGAACTTTTGGAAACGGGAAAAGAATATGATTTAGAATTGGAAATGGTAACTGCAAAAGGGAACCAAACTTGGGTTCGAACCATTGGCCGTGCAGAATATGAAGATAACCGTGTTGTAAAAATTTATGGTATCATCCAAGACATTAACGAAAGAAAAAAATGGGAAATGGCTTTGGCTTCGCAAACGGCTATTTTATGGTCATTTGTTGAACACGCTCCAGCAGCTGTTGCCATGCTCGACCAAGAGATGCGTTACGTTGCTCTTAGCCAAAGGTGGATTGATGATTATAAAATCCCCCTCACTAAAGAAGAGATCATTGGTAAATGCCATTATGAAATTTTTCCCAATATTGGAGAGGAATGGAAAAATATCCATTCTCGTGGTTTAAAAGGTGAAATTTTAAAAAGGGATGAAGATATTTGGCGTCCTCCAGGTTGGGATAAAGACCAAGTGATCCAATGGGAAATTCGACCTTGGAGTTTACTCACTGGTGGAATTGGTGGTATCCTAATGTTCACAAGGGATATTACAGAATCCTATGAAACTAAGCTTGAGTTAAAACAAGCGAAAGAATTGGCTGAAAATGCCTACAATGCCAAATCTGAATTTTTAGCAAATATGAGCCATGAGATTCGCACTCCTCTGAATGGAATTATCGGTTATTCGGATTTACTTGCAGAAACCTTGGTTGATACTTCTTTTAATGAATACGCTCAAATCATAAAACAATCGGCACATGCTCTTTTAAATATCGTAAATGATATATTGGATTTTTCAAAAGCTGAAGCAGGAAAATTACAATTAGCAGAAGAGGCCAATGACTTAAAAAAATTAGTCCTAGAATCGATTAAAATTATGGATATCCAAGCAATTATAAAAGGTTTGGATATTCGGTTGCACATGGATGAAAACATTCCGCAAACTTTAATGTTTGATTCCAATCGTTTGCGACAGATTTTTTTGAATTTATTTGGAAATGCAATTAAATTTACCGAAAAGGGTTTTATCGAATGTAAACTGATACGTTTGGAAACAAATGTAAAAAATGAAGTTAAAATCAGAATCTCTGTAAAAGATACAGGGATTGGAATCGCAAAAGAAAACCAAAAGAAAATATTTGATTCGTTTACACAGGAAGATTTTTCCACAACACGAAAGTTTGGTGGGACAGGTCTTGGTCTTGCGATTTGTAGGCAACTATTAAGTTTGATGAAGTCAAAGTTAAAATTGAATAGTGAAGTTGGAACAGGCAGTGAATTTTATTTTGAGATTCCTTTCCGTATCCCAGAAGATGATCCAAATTTACAAACAGAATCGATTGTAACGCAAGTTGAATTCAAAGGATTTTCAGATTCCAATACAAAGGAACATACGATAAAAATATTGGTGGTAGAAGATAATGCAGTGAATATGGGTTTGATGAAAAATTTCATCAAACGGATTATCATCGATGCTGTCATTCTTGAGGCAGAAAATGGAGAGGAAGCAATCAAAGTTTTTCAAAACGAATCTCCCAATTTGATCCTGATGGATATCCAAATGCCGATTAAAAATGGTTATGATGCAACAATCGAAATTCGGAAAATTCAGAAAGGGAAAAATATACCCATTATTGCTGTCACAGCGGGAATCATAGCTGGTGAAAAAGAAAAATGTTTTGAAGTGGGTATGAATGATTATTTGAGTAAACCAATTCAAAAAGAAAATCTAAAACAAATGCTTTTCAAATGGTTAGAAAATAAAAACTCAAGTATCAAATCGAAATAATCCACCGAGTCGGATCATGAACGATTCAGAAACGGCACTGGCACGGCTTGACTGGTTCCCTGGATCCCTTAATTCTCCAGTTTGAGAAATAGGATCATAACTTCCGATATGTGCTGATACACCGGAGTAACGATCTACATCTTTGTAGTAAGTGCGAAATACATCCGTTTGTAAGAAAAAACGAATTCGTTCTTCTGGATCATAATTCATCCGAAATCCATAATTCAAATTTTCCCGAATGGACCCCATAATTTTAGGATTGGAAGTCCATTGGAATTGATCGGAACGACTTGTTGCAAGGGAATTAAAATCTGCTCCTACAAGTACTTCTGGATTTGTAATTTTAGAAATACCAACATGTAGGCCTAAACCAAATTGTTTGGTAAATTCATAATTCAGGCTTAGAAATCCACTGACTTCTTTAGGTGATTCAAATTTTCGTTTGGTATTTGTTTTTGCATCATTGGCAAATCCGCCTGATAAAAATCCGAAACGACTATCTGAAAATGTTTCACCATAAGTGGATGTTTGGAAAGGTGCAATACCAGATGCAGTAATGGATGTTATGTTTGTTCCATAGGAAATTTCACCTCGAGATTCGAACTTTCCTTGTTTCCAAACAAATCCAAAGGAAACACCACCGGAATCGAGTGTGGTTCTTTGGTTGGCAGTTTGGTTTGCGATTGTTTTGGAGAGTGATGGGTTAGGATCAATCGTTTGGTCTGGATAAAGAGGCAAACCATCTCTTGACGAATCTGTTTTGGGATCACTTACTTTCAGTTTGGTTCCAATAGCCGAAGTCGTAAAAAGTAAATTGGTGGAAGGAATCCAATCCAACCTAACCGTAATGGTAGGCATAGAATTCCTTTCTATATTGGTTTTTACATTTGGATCATTATGAAACCCTGTCGTTCCAACGGCAGAACCAAATTTGAATTCACCTAATTTGTACCAAAGTCCAATTTGTTCTCTTTGCCAACCGATGTTACCTGAGGCAGACATAAAGGCACTTGCGTTATATGATTGAGGGAAAACACCTGCAAACATATCCCAAGTTCTCCCAAGAAAAAATTGTAAATTGGAACTGGGATTGTATTGGAAATACATTTGCCTGACCCTAGGTTTTGTTTCTGCTCCTACACTACTTTTCGTAAGATCTACAAAATCTGCTTCGAAGATGGCTTTTGCTTTGGTTCCATAACTAATCTCTGTTCCAAGTAAAGAACTGGTAGGGTAAATCCCCGAACGAGGTTCGGAATCTCTTGCTTGTACTTGTCTTTTGGCAACTGTTGGACCAACTAAATTGTCAAAACCAAAGGATAAAACCGAATGATTGGCATAAGCAAAATCTGTTTTTAACATCCCCGTTAAGCGATAACTGATTTCGCCTGGCAATGTTTGTTGGCTTTTTTGCGTTTCCAATGTTTTTGCGGGATAAAGGGAGGTTGGATCCTTAGAAATAGTCTCTTCTTGCTCTTTCGTTTCGGCAATGATACTTGATTGCATTGTTATGATCAATCCCAAGAAAAGAATATAAAAAAGAGACTTCATGTTTTATTTTTTCCTTGTGACTTTGGATGCAAAAATGTTAGAACACTTTATACTAGATGCTTTGTTTTAGCAAGAAAACATTCTAAAATTCTTTTGAAAGGATTCACAATTTATGAAATTCAAATGGGAGCCAAATTCGCTTCGTACAAAACTGATTAGTTTTACCATCCTTTCCGTCACTCTTGCTTGTGGCCTAACTGGTTTTCTCAGTTATTATGTTGGGAGAAGTACGATCATATCAAAATTAGAAAGTTTTGATATGGTGAAGATTTTAGAATCCAAATCAGCAACCATTGATTCTATTTTGGAACGTGCAAAGGAAACTGCTGTGATCATTGCGTCTGATCACAATACCATTCGTTGGGCCAAAGCGGGAGAACCAACTGGTGATCCATCCGAACAAGTGTTTAAGAATTTAACTTCTTACAAAGAAAAATTAGGTTATATTACGTATTTGGGACTCATCAATCCCAAGACAAAAAATTATTGGGATTATTCTGCTAAAAAAATTGATACATTAAGTGACAAAGACCCTGATGATAGTTGGTTTTTTGACCTCATCCAATCCAAAAAAGAATTAGTGATCAATATGGATTACACGGCAGAATACAAGTCATACGCTATCTTTGTAAATGGTGTTACCATCGAAAATGGAAATCCTGTTCTCATCAGTTCTCTTGGAATCGATGTTTCGGTTGCTTCTAAACAATTCACAAAACAAGACCAATTTGGAGGAGAAAGTTGGCTCGTGGATGGAAAAGGCGTCATCCAACTTGCACTTGATAGCCAACTTCTAGACAAAGATCTAAGCCAAGCATTCCCAGAAGAGGTTGTTTCCGAATTAAAAACGTCAAAGGAACCAGTAATTATTTTTGCAGGGAAAGATTCAAAAGGCAAACAATGTTTGTATGGCAGTTACCAATTACATTCTGTTCCTTGGCGAGTGATCTACCGTGTTCCTGTTTCTTCCATGACAAAGTCATTGGATTTCATCGCACTTTTAACAATCATTAGTATTCTATTTTCAGTGATTGTAGTATCGATTGGTATGGGATATGTGTTAACAAAGGTGACACATGCGATTCGCGAAGCCTCTATGTTGATGAATCGAATTTCTCATAATGAACTGTCTTTCGAAGTACCAAAAATCCAATTAGAACGTAAGGATGAAATTGGAGGAATGGCAAAAAGTTTGGAGAAAATGCGCCATAACTTAATTGCGATTGTTCAAAAAATCCAAAGTTTATCTGAATCCATTACAGGGAAAAGTTCCCATTTATCTTCGTTAGCTTCTGATTCTTCCGCAACCATTGAAGAAATAGCTTCGTCAGTCCAAGAACTTTCTGCAAGTGCGGAAAATGTATCTGCGTCTGCAGAAGAAATTTCTTCTCAATCGAATTCGATGATTGAAACCCTTAATTTATTAGGCAACGAAATGGAATTGGTTTCGAAAGGAGCAGAAAAAATTGAAGGCAAAGCAAGCGAATTGGAATCGTTTGTTGGGAAATCATTAATCGATGCCAAATCCTTATTTGAAACCATCAATGTTAAAATTCAAAGTGCAGTAAAAGATGCAGAGGCGATAAAAGAGATTCGAGAGTTGGCAAGTATGATTGCTGAAATTGGAGACCAGACTAATTTACTTTCGCTCAATGCAGCCATTGAAGCAGCAAGAGCAGGGGAACATGGAAGAGGGTTTGCAGTGGTTGCTACGGAAGTTTCGAATCTAGCTGGTAAATCACAAGACACCGTGAAAAAAATTGTGGAACTGAATCACAAACTCGAAAAAGCAATGATGGAAATGGTAGATTCTGTGAAAGAACTATTGAATATGATCACAGGAAAAGTGATTCCTGATTATGAAACAGTTGTTGCTTCTGGAAAGGAATACAAAAGCCAATCGGAAGAGATAAATGCATTAGCTAAACGAACTTTTATGTTGGCAAAAGAAATCAGCGGTAGTATCAGCGAAGTACACCATGCAATCATTTCCGTTTCGGAAGCAATGAACCAAAACGCTTTGGCGTTAGGGGAAATCAGTTCTGGTACCAATCAAATGAGTGAAGTTTCAATGCAAACAGCAGATAGTTCCTCTGAGTTAAACCAAACCGCAATTGATATGAAAGACATTGCTTACCAATTTAAAATAGACTCAAAATCATAAGAAACAATTCAGAAGAAATTGGACCTTTATCTTGAAAGACGATTTATTTTAAATTAAAGTCATTGTTAGTGCTCAAATAGGTTTTATAGTATTCGATGGATTGGGTGAGGACTGGGTCTAAATCAGTAGGGTTTTCTTCTGCAAACAAACCTTTGTTTGTTTGGTTTACCCCCATTTTTTCTTCCAGTTTGGTTTGGATGTTTTTAGGTATATATGGATTTTTGGCATTGGTAGGTTTGATCCAGTTCCAAAATTTTGTTTCGTGAGGGGTATTGGATTCTTTGTTAGGATCTTCAATGATGATATCAGGTAAAATTCCA
This sequence comes from Leptospira paudalimensis, assembly GCF_026151345.1. Classification (NCBI taxonomy): domain Bacteria; kingdom Pseudomonadati; phylum Spirochaetota; class Leptospiria; order Leptospirales; family Leptospiraceae; genus Leptospira; species Leptospira paudalimensis. The sequence continues at coordinate 1,981,037 of NZ_JAMQPR010000001.1, read as the reverse complement.
AAACCTTGGATTTCTTCCCCTGAAGGTAACACCATCTTTGAATTCGTTATTGCATAAAAGTATCCTGTTTTTTTACCAACTTCGTAAAACAATTGAAAGGTGCCTTGTCCAAAGGTTCTGGAACCTAAAATGATTGCCTTTTTGTTTTCCCGTAAACTTCCAGCAACTAATTCTCCTCCAGCAGTTGTTTTGGGACCAACTAAAATACCAATTGGACCATCCCAAAGAATTGGATCACCTTTAAGCGAAGGATAAATATTTGTTTCATATCTGTTTCGTATGCTAAATAAGTTTTGTGATGAAGTGAATAGTGAAAGAAATTTTCTAAGTTCAATGAGATTTGATTGTTCACTTTCTCTTAGGTCAATGAGTAAAGCACCTATCGTATTCTGATTGTTCTTTTTTTCGTTTAATTCATGTTCGATGATTTTTTTGGTCGCATTGGCAATGGTAAATTGGTCATTAAATTGAAGGAAATTCTTGATTTTGATATAAAGAATATCAGGGTATCCAGTAATGATCCTGTGTGAAATATTGTTTAATACATTAAATGATGTATCAGTTTTAATTTCCTTGGCATCGTAAACACGAGTGTGTGGATCAATCTCTTCCGTATAACCTAACATTGCTAAAAAAATTATTTTTTCTAAGATTTCATTTGGATTTTGCATACGATTTGGATCATTTTTGGCCATTGAATGAATTTTATCTAAATGTGTTTCCAAATCATGAATATCTAAGCTTAGAGAAGTAAAATGTTGGTTTAACTCGATTCGTTTTTTGAACTCCCAATCTTTTGTTTCATTCTTATAAGTTGGATTTCTTTTGATGAGAACTAGGGTCGTGTCCTCTGTTGGGAGAACGGTACCTTGCGGGATGATATCGGGATTTTTTAGATTCAATTCATAAAAACTTTTGGGAATAAAATCAATAGAAACGAATTCGTAAGCCTTTCGGATGGCTCCTGCTATTGAGGCATTGGTTTTAATTTTATCATTTGTTAGGTGCAGTATGGCGATATCATTTTTTAATTTGATGAAATGTTCTAGATTTATTTTTCCCGTATAGAGGTAGGGGTATTTAGTTTCCTTTTTGTATGTTTCAATGGAATCAATTTTGGGACTAGATGGGTTTGTGGTTTTTGTTTGACCAGGTTTGCAACTAAAAAGAGAAAAAATAAGGAGTATAAGGAAAACAGGAAAATGAAACAAAATTTTCATGGATAATGGTTTAGCAGTTCCTAGGTGAATGGAAAATCAATTGAATTTCTTTGGAAATTCTACTTTTTTTCCATTTGCAAAAATTTCACAGAGAAATGGATTGAATTCTTTCCGATCAAATTACAAATCTTGTAAATAGATTGGTAAAAATGGAAACGCATTCCTCCTTTTACCATTGAATTCAACACTACAGATTTCGAGGTTTTTGTGAGATTTTTTGTTTCATCCCTTTTGTTTTTCTCTTTATTTTTTAGTTTGGTTGCTCAGTCAACCAAAGGAAAGGAAACAGAATTAGCCTCTAAATCTGTCACCTTACATTACAAAGTCGAAAAGAATTTACTCAAAAAACTTTTGGTCGAATTAGGTTATAAGATTCTAAGTGATGAAGATAAGCTTTTGATCGTATCCTACCAAGATTATAAAGTAGGACTTGTTTCAGGCAATGACTCATCCATTCAATTTTATTCATCGTTCAACACGGATAAAAAAAATAAAATTGAATTAGCCAATAAATGGAATCAGAAAATGCGGTATTCAAGAAGTTATATGGATGCTGATGGCCGACTCATTTTAGAGAGTGATTTTGATTATTCGGGTGGAGTGAGTGAAGAAGGGATCAAAGAGTTTTTACAAAAATTCCAAATCTTAAACTCTCAGTTTAGTACGTTACTGATTTTAGCGGAATAATTAGTTATTCTAAAACAATTATAAAATGGGAAAAGTTTTTCCCATTTTGATTTCTCTCGCTATCTATTAAACTTTGTGGATTTAGTTATTGAAACAGAATACCGCTGAATAAAATACATTGGTAATTGAATTACTGTCTTCTCCCATAATCCATTATAACAATGTGATATTGGATTGCTGTGATTTACTCCTGACGGATCGAAATGGAAGCATTTCCAGAGATCAATTTTAAATAAAATGCATTCTGAAGGACTCTGACGTCATTCATTTCCAATCTATAGCGTAATTCAGTCGGTGTAGAGGATTCAGGCGAGGTAAGGGATGGACCCCTTCGATTTACATCACATAATCTATAAGTTGAGAATTCTATATTAGCTGATGCATCTTTCGTCACCACTAAGAAGTATTGTCTACTTTGGTTTGGTGGCGGTAAGTTGTTTGTGGAGGAAATATTAAAGATAACCGCGCTTGAGGTGGAGAGTGTTAATGGATAGTTGACACCTTTTTCTATGGTTAGATCGACAGCGGGGCAAATTCCCGGTGCAGAAAGTAGGTAGAGGTAATAACCAAATGCTAAATATGGTTCAGTATTGTTATCACTTGTATCAAGAAGTCTACTTAAACCTGTGCAGGAGTGAGTGTTGATGGTCAATAAAATCATTACTAAAATCCTTTTCATTTCGAAATCTCCTCTACTTTAAATTTATTAATAGATATCATTTCAAGTTATTAACCAACATTTGTTTGTTAGATTTTTGTTTTGATGGATTTGTAATTTGGTTACCATTGCTTATGGTATGAACAAAAGACATTATACAGAGTTTTACTACTGTCATTGGTATTTTTTTGTACGTCTAGATGAATTTGGTTCATATTTTTTTTGATTTAATTGGTCATGACATATTTGTTAGATGATAATGTATATACAAATGTTATATTGTAAATCAGAAAATTGAAAAACTCTGTGGATGTTTTTTCGAATTTGAGAGGGAACGTGGAAAAAAGGAACTATCTTACTATTATTGAATGTAAGTTTGTCTTTCTCCTTTACAACAATGGCAACAAATATGGGTTATATTGAGCCAGGGGAAATGAAGTCAGAGAAAAAAAGGAAGAATTCGAATTTTGTAGTATTAAATAACCTGGATAATCGGACCTAGCAATTCCGGAATTATAGATTAAATCAAAACGAACTATACTTCAAAATGTAAGTAAGTCTTACTTTTTTGGTTATTAAATTTTTAATTGTGTGAGGATCGAATAGGAATAAGAAAATATTCGTATTTTTGATCTGTTTTTTTACCTATCTTGCGTTCATTAGGAAGAGTATAAGCAAGTCAATTTAGAGCATCAAAAGATTACAAATCAGGATATTCTAGTTACAGGAAGGAGTTGTTCAATTTTGTTGATACCACTTGTTCCGAAGTTGGATGTTGCCATAAAAGCTGCTTTAGAAAAAGCTCCAAGGAAGCGGGGATTAAAAAATCCGTTGATAAAGGATGAGTTTTTTTTTATTTTTAGGTGTATGTCGGTAGAAGGATATGCTACTGACTCAATTTAAATTGGCAACTGCTAATAACATGAAATCCCTCTTAACAGTGAAAAAATAGTATTCGGAGGAAGTTCTCGCGAAGACATTGATGGAAACGAAATATTCGATTGCTGTTCAAAGAAGATAGGAGAGGAATTTATATGTCACGTCCATTTAAAGTGTTAGGCATCCAACAAGTGGCCATTGGTGGAGAATCAAAAGAAAAATTATCCAAATTCTGGGTTGAAGTGATGGGACTGACTAAAGTTTCCGATTACAAAAGTGAAAAAGAGAATGTCGACGAGGACATCCTTTCCATGGGAAATGGACCTTACAAGGTTGAAATTGATCTGATGCAACCGATTGATCCGAACAAAAGTCCTAAAGTACACGATCCAAAACTCAACCACATTGGCCTTTGGATTGATAATTTGGAAGCCTGTGTGGAATACCTCACCAAACAAGGCGTCAGGTTCACACCTGGTGGAATTCGAAAAGGTGCAGCTGGTTATAACGTTTGTTTCATCCACCCGAAAGGAAACGAAGAGTTTCCACTTTGTAGTGAAGGGGTTCTTGTTGAATTGGTGCAAGCACCTGAGGATGTGATCAAAGCTCTCGGCTAAACCTTAGAATTTTTGCAAACGGTTGGTATCATAACCAATCGTTTGTGCATACAAAGTATATTCAGTTTCGATCGATTGCGAAATTGTTTTCTCCCTTGAAAAAATCCACAAAAAATTTGATTCTGGCCCACCAATAAGGGCTGTTTGGTACCCTTGGCGGTCAATTCTAAGAATCAAATAATCACCAAAAAAAATTGGGTATAAAAAACTGACCTTTAATTTTCCGAGATTCGGATCTGGTAAAAGGGCAATCCCTTCAATGGTAGTTGCGCCATTTGAGGATGTTCCTTGGTTTTTCACTCGGATATTCCCATCTTCTCGCAGTGAGTATTCTGCTGAGACATTCGTGAGCCCAGATTGGAATGGATTGTCTATGCGTTTGATCTCATACCATGTTCCTAAAAAACGATTCCAATCTATATTTTTTTCTGCATAGGCATCAAAACGAGAGGGAGAAAGGTAAGTTCCTAAACTAACAGAAACTAGTGGGAGAAAGGGGTTTTCCAAATTAGAAGAGTTCTTTTCATTTGGAAAATAAGAAGGAGAACATTGGAATAATGTTATGATTAAAATGTAGAAACTAAAATGGATCCATTTTTGTTTGAATGGTAAATTCCCTTCCATCTCCTTTTAGAGTGGAAGAGAAACGGTATTTGTTTTAAAAATAATTGAATTTATATAATTTTTTTATGCAAAAAACGCCAATGAAGGTAAGCAAAACAAGCTAAGAATGTTGTGATGAGAAACTGTGTTAGATGGACAACAGTTGCATACACAAGTCCTTCCCCTGGGTCTCTTCCTAAGATGATAAAGCCTGAAATGATTGCCGCATGGAATACTCCGATTCCAGAGGGAGCAGAGGGGATTGCCACTCCCATTCCACCTAAAAACATAAAGAGTAAGGCCTCAGGAAAACGTATTGGCATGCCGATGAGCATACCTGCTAAGTAATAAGAGATCGCATAACCAAAAATCCATGTTGGAAGTGAATAGGCCAATGGTTTGATCAGTTTGTCACCTTGCAAAAATTCTGAAAATTCGACAAGGTGGTGGTCTAGTTTTGATTCATACAAGGATTGTTTTCCAATCAGAGAAAAACAATTTAGCAAGAGTTTTTGTAGAGTGGACAGGAAGTATTTGACTAAAACTAATCCAACTAACATCGCCAAGATGACAAGTGCAGAAATGAGTAATAAGCTTAGGTTTTTTGATTGGCCAAGTCCCATATAAAAAAGAGCTCCCGCACCAATCACAACCACGGCACCCAAATCCATGACTTTTTCCAAAAAAATGCGGCTTAATAGGTGAGTGAGAGGTAAATCAGAATCTCGTTTGTTCATGAGTAGTCTTACCAAATCACCCCCGCGAGCTGGTAATACCATATTCAATCCAACTCCAATGATTGCGGTAGTGAAGGATTGAGTGAAGGTGATCTTTTCTTCTAAAAGATGGAACCAACGAATGGAAAATGGAACAAAGGCCCAAAGGTTGGAAAGGATGAGGAGTGGGAATATCCACCAATTGACTTTTCCTTCCAACCGTTTGAATTCACTGATATCAAAGTTTTTTTGTAAAAAATAAATCGCAATGCCTGAAACGATGATTCCAAAAATTAATTTTCTCATTTTGTAATTACCCTGGTGGCCATTGTAAATGCCTTCCACCTAATAGATGGAAGTGGAGGTGTCCTACTGTTTGGCCACCATAACTTCCGCAGTTATTGACCAATCGGTATCCTTTTTCATGGATTCCATTTTTTTCGGCTAGTTTTGGAATCACTTGGAAAATTTCATTCGTCACCTTTGGATCCAATGCTGCAATTTCATTCATGCTATTGATATGAACTTTGGGAATGATGAGTAAATGAATTGGCGCTTGGGGAGTGATGTCGTGAAAGACAAAGATAGAATCAGATTCATATTCTTTTTTGGCAGGGATTTCACCCTTAATGATTTTACAAAAAATACAGTTTTCCATCTTACTTTTTCTCCTTTGCGAATACTAGAGAGGCGGCACCTAACGTACCAGATAAATTGCCACCGGGTCCTATTTGTAATCGATCGTTTAATACTGGGAAGATGTTGGAGCGAATTTCTGATTCCAATGCACTTCCAAATAAATTATAAGACTTGGTAATACCACCTACAAAAACTACCGCTTCTGGATTGAGTAGATGGACTGCACCACGTACTGCGTGTGCAAGTGCCCTGGTTCCAAATTCTAAAATATCCTTTGCTACTGGGTCACCATTTTTGACCAATTGGAAAAAAACTTCAGCATTGGTGAGTTTGGACTTTGTTTTATCAAAATATCGATTCAGAAATCCGATTGTGGAAAAATAACTTTCAACACAACCTTTCACTCCACACCCACATAATGCTCCACCAATGACTGAAGTGGTATGGCCTATTTCAATTCCATTGCCTAAATACCCTGAATACAAGTGACCATTTAATACAAATCCTCCACCAATTCCTGTACCTAAGGTTAGGATCAGTTGGGACTCACAATGTTTGTACTTACCAAAAATAGCTTCGCCTAATGCTGCACAGTTTGCGTCATTTTCGTAAAATACGGGGAGAGAAAATTTAGCTTCTAAAGAAGATTTGATAGGTAGGTTATTTAAACCAATCATATTAGCACTTTTGAGCATAACGCCTGTTTTGTTATTCAATGGGCCAGGGGAACCAACTCCAATCCCCATACTTTCTTTTGCCAAAGGTTGGATGGCTTCGATTAAAACAGATAAAAAGGAATCATTGTCTAAGTGGTCTGGTGTTTTTTTGTGGTTGGAATTCAGTTCTTCTCCTTTTTCATTAAAGAGGGAAACTCTGATACTCCCACCACCAATATCAACACCAATTGCCTGTTTCAAAACGTTACTCGCCCTTGATCACTTGTTCGAACCTTCCGTTTTTCATTTCATAAACGGTTTGGGCATCAAAGGCAAGTTTCATATCATGTGTGACAAGTATGATCGAATGATTTCGTTTATTGTATTCATTGAGTAATAATTGTACTAAATAACTATTTTCTGGATCCAAATCTCCAGATGGTTCATCGGCAAAAAGAATCGCAGGATCGTTGATGAGAGAACGTGCAATGGCTGCCTTTTGGATTTGGCCGCCTGACAAAGTCCTAGGCAATGAATTCTGGATATCACCTAATTTTAGGTGTTCGATCAGGTAATCACATTTACGGATGTAATCATCATTCGAAAATTTTTTAGTAAACAAGGCAGGGAGTAAGATATTTTCTTTGATGGTTAAGTTTCCAACTAACTCTGAAAATTGAAATACAAGTCCCAAGTCACGAGCTCTAATTTCCGCTAGTTCCTGTTTGGATATTTGAGAGAGTTTGATTTGGTCGTACAAAATGTCCCCTTCCGTTGGAGACAACATTCCCGTTAACATCGAAAGGAGAGTTGTTTTTCCAGATCCGGATGGACCGATGATGGCAACATAATCTCCCTGGTTCACATCAAAACTTACCGAACTCACTGCCTCTTCATTTCCAAAACGTTTGGTAAGATTGTGGACACGGAGTAACATTATTTTTGCCTCCGTATGGACTGGTAAGGATCAATGAAGGTGCTAATCCCAACAGTGGGAAATGAGACTAGGATTCCTAAAAAGAGAAAAAGCACCAAACAGGTGAAAATGGATTTTACTTCTGAAAATAAACCAAAATCTGGTGGAGGCGAAAGCAGACCTAAATTTAGTACGACCGCCAGTAGGAAACTTGGTAAAAATAGGAAAAATAAGGACAAAGAATGGAGTAGGATACATCCAAAACGATTGCCTCCGACTGCCATCATCACACCGATATCACCGAGGGAATGAAGGCAATGGAAGAAAAATAAAGTCATGAGTGCAAAGCTAGTAGCGTAAAAAAGAATCTGAGGAGACTTGTCAAAGGAAACGATACTAGTAAGAGACACTCCCGCATACAAATGGAAGTGGATCCTGACTGCTAGGACGAGGAAAGTAAAAACAAGAGTTCCCACAAGGCCATAGGCCAAGGAATAGAGACGATCTCTAACGAGAAGTCGAAGAGCAAACGAAATGTAGGTGAGTTGTATCACTTCCAGGACAGAATTGACGTAAGACTCTTTTTTACCAACCAAAATAGGAAAATAGGAAGTATTCGAAATTGGCATTTTTTATCTTTGTAGGAGCCGCAGTGATTTTACTTGGGTTTCTTTTGACCTTTGTCATTGGACAGAGGCGGGATAGTTATGCAAAAGCCTTAAGCCTCGCCACTTTAGGGAATTTTCTAGATGCAAGGGCCCTGGTTAGGGAAAAACTAGAAGAAGACCACCAAAATCCCTACGGTCATTACGTGATGGCAAAAATTTATGCCATGGAGAATGACCCACTCAACGAAGCAAAACACCTGGAAATCATCAAAAAAAATAACCGATACACCAAGGAAATTGATCCTGTCACAGTTTCCAACCGGATTGCTGAGATTTATTATAACAAAGATTTTTTTGAAGAAGCGTTTTTCCATTACCTAGACACACTCCAAGTGGACAGATCCAATCCGATTGCTTGTATTCGTTTGGGTTTTATGGCACTCGGACAAAAAGAATTCAAAATCGCTGAACATTTTTTTGCGAGGATCCCTGAAGAGAAGGTCAATCTCACATCGTATTATATCGCCAAAGGTGTGATCTCCGGAGTGACCGGTGGTGGAAAAGAAAGAGAATACTTTGAAAAAGCATATAAAATTGAAAAAACCCCAGTATCAGGATTTTTATACGCTCTATCCCTTTCGAGGGAAAACAAACACAAAGATGCAGTGAAAACTGCCATCGCCATCAGTGAACAAATAGAAGATGAATTTGTGAGATTCACCTTATTCCAGTTCCTAATGACAGAAGCCATCCTCATGCAAAATTTTCCAGAAGCCTTAAAGTATGGAAGGTTATGTCTGGAAATGGCAAAACTCAATGCTTGGCAAAGTGAAATTACAGAGTGTAGCATTCATTTTGCGATGATCACAACATATATGGGACGTTATGAAGAAGGTGCTGAATACTTAATTGAAGCCGAAGCAGAACGAATGGATGATCCCGATGTGGTTGCTTTAGCAAATTTAAAATACCGCTTGGAACGAGGAACAGGAACTGTTGAATCGTTAACTCATGAATATGACTTAACACGTGAATTGAATTTATTATCCGTGAATTTATTTCCAAACTCACGTTATTTTGAGTTAAGTGGGATGCGTTCCTCCAAACCATTCAATATCAAAGGTATGGTTGATGAAAATGGAAAAAAACTTACATCCAAATTGGATATGTTGGGTCTCGACAAATTTGAAAAATTCATAAGTTTACCAGGGACCAATTTTAAAAACCAAGCCACTCGGATGGTGATGAGTCTTGGTTATCGGGTCACTAAGGAAATTGCAAACCCAGAAGCAGATGGAGTCAATTTACTAGCTTCTTCCAAAGAGGATGTGAACAAACGTGCTCTCTTTCGTGTGCGTAAATGGAAAGATGCAAAGGTTTCCGATGTTTTTTTACGAGAGATGACAAACCAAATGGAAGATATGGGTGCAACCAAAGGGTATGTGATTGGGAATTTTGATGTAACAGAAGCAGGCAAAAAAATCATCTCAGCAAGTAATGGAGCACTTGAGATGTATTCGGGGGATTTGTTTGAGGATCTTCTCAACAAAACAATGTAATGTGGTCTTTTTTTCCCAAACCAATCCATTTATTAACTGTAATCTTCCTAATCGTCCTATTTTTTTCCACATGTGTTGGTAAAAATGCATCGATTGGAACACAAACTCCACAATCGAGAAATATTGTAAAACCAAGTTGTCCGTTCCCCGTTAAACAAGGGGTCGTGTATGGAAAAGGAATTACTCAATTTGATACAACGTTTATATTTTATATAACTAAACAGTTATTATTCGATTTGTGTGAGGGCCATTTTTCCCACCTTTTGGACTTTGTTGATGCAGAAACCGGTTTATTTGTTGATGCCAAAGGGTATTGGTCCAAAGAGGAAGTGGCTTTGGACTTAAAAGATCCAAATGGTTATTTTTCACTGTATTATTTTGATGGGAAAAAACTGGATCTAAAAAAAGGAAACCAGGGCAATCTTACCATCCGTGATGTATTTTACCAAGCGGGCCTTGTGGTGATTGATGTTTACATTGGATCAAAAGAAGAGGTAGAACTCAAATTTCGATTTGATTCAAATCCCAAACTGGAACGTTATTTAATCAACCCAAGTTTCATCAAAATCGGAAACAATTGGTACTTACATAGAATGTTCTGATTTATTTGGTCCCAGTAATCACTTGTTTTACGATATCAGATGCAGATAGACCTGGATTTGATTTTTTTGCATCAGATACTTGTTTGGTGGCAGTTTTTTCATCAAAACCAAGTTGGATGAGGGCAAGGGTTGCTAAATCTGTTTGTCTGTCTACGATACTAAAATCAGTTGTTCCCTCATTTAAAAACATTTCAAATTTTTTGAGATTTTGTTTGATTTCGAATAAAATCTTTTCAGAAGTTTTCCCTTTTACTTTCGGAATTTTTTCCAAAGTTTTTTTGTCATCGGCTTTTGCGATTTGGTAAAGATCATCTGCTTGGAAAAAAGATAATATTTTTAAAGCAGTAAGTTCGCCAATTCCGTGTAGGGATTTAATGAGTTCAAATAATTCGCGGTCTTTTTTTGAAGAAAATCCAAATAACCTTTGTCCACGGTCTGTGATGGAATGGAAGGTATGTAAAAAAATCTCAGAAGAAATTTTATCCTTACATTCTAAATGCAGAGGAAAAGGGATCATCACTTCATAACCCACGCCAGACACTTCCACCACCAAACGATCAATTTCTAATTGGAGTAATTTCCCACGTAAACTTGCGATCATAAGCCTCTTCTCCTTTCCCATTGTAAGGAAGGATGAATTATGACTACTCTTCTTTTTTCAATCGAATCCGTTCGCGTTACCCAAAATAGAGAAAAGGTTGCTTGAAATTTGTTTTAAATCCTACTAAAACCTTTGTTGTGAAACGGATCCGAAAATCTAGAATTCCGACTCTTGCACAGTATTTGACACTGGCGGATTTGTTTAAAAACCTCCCTCATTCCGTGTTACGCGAAATGATGTCACATACTGTTCGCGAATTTTTAAAAGGAGGAGAGATTCTCTTTTTGGAACATTCAGATGGAAATGATCTGTACATTTTGGCGGCAGGAAAACTTCGTTACGAAAAACGAAGTGCCGATGGCAGTATCCGAGATGTAGGTGAATTCAAACGTCTCGATATCATTGGAGAGTTGAGTTTATTTACGGGAGAAAAACGTTCTGCCACAGTGAAAGCTGTGAGAGACTCAGAACTCATCCGAGTTCCTAGAGACGTGGCATTGTCCATTCTTGTAAAATACCCTGAGAGTTTACTTCAAATTACGAAAATCATCGCAGAACGATTGGCTCACGCCAAAACGGAAACAAAAGGATTTGTCCCACAGGCAAAAACCTTCACGTTACTATCCTCACTTCCTGAAAAAGTCATTTTAGATATGATTCATTATCTCGGAATTGTAATCCTTCGGTATGGATCTTTTTATGTTGTCGATGAATCAATGTTCAACGATCGAATGAAAGAATTGGAAAAATTAGAAGAAGTAGATAGAGAACCTTGGATCATTCGATTTTTCACTCAAATTGAAGCCGAATACGATTATATTTTTTATCTTGTGAAGGATGATGGCAAATTAAGTCCTTATGTCGAAAGGACACTGCGCCAGTCTGATACCTTTGTTTATATCAAAGATGCAAATGAGGATCCAAATTGTATCCAAATGGAATCACTCATCGATAAACGTAAGTTTAGTGACCGTAATCATGTTCTTGTCCTCTTGCAATCAAATCGAGAAATGGTTCGCCCAGGTACAATCAACCACCTTGAAAAAAGGAGATTCCAACGTCATTTTCATGTCCATTTAGAACGAATGGACACTTGGGAAAGATTGGGCAGAGGTTTACTTGGAAAATCCATAGGACTTGCATTAGGTGGCGGTGGTGCCAAAGGGTTTTCCCATTTAGGTGTGCTCAAAGCGTTAGAAGAAAATACAATCCCCATTGATATGGTTTCTGGTACAAGTGCGGGTTCCATTTTTGCTGCACTCATTGCGATGGGTGAATCTAGTGAGGGAAGTAAAGTAAAAGCAAAGGAATTTTGGGTATCAAAAGACCTTTTAAATGAATATACAATTCCCATTTTATCCCTAACAACAGGGAAAAAATACACGGAAGCCATTCGGGATTTTTTTGGTGACATCCAAATTGAAGATTTGTGGATTCCTTATTTCTCGGTTGCAACAAACCTTTCCCATTCAGAAATACACGTACAAGAAGTGGGAAGTTTATGGAAAGCAGTCCGTGCGAGTACTTCCATTCCTGGTATTGTACCACCTTTCATTGATGATGGAATTGTCTATGTGGATGGGGGAGTTCTTGATAATGTTCCTGGTATTACACTCAAGGAGAAGGGTGTCGGGAAAGTAATTTCGGTAGATGTATTTGGTGACATTTATCCAGACCAAGACCGTGAACTTTGTGAATACTTTGATGTGAACAAACCAGGTGTGATGACAAACCCAATCTTCCAAATGACTAATCTCATCAATTTCCAAGACATCTTAAAACCAAAATTTCCTCCTATAGGAGATATCATCATCCGTTCGATTTTAGCATCGAGCCGAGAACGAATCCGCCAAACAGAAAAAATCTCAGATTTGTTTTTGCAAATCCCTACCAATAATTTTGGATTACTTGATTGGTTTGCGTATGAACGTTTGATTGAACTTGGATATGTTTCGTCATTTGAGAAAATCAAAATGAACCGAGAGAAATTTTTAAATCCTTCTTTACAATCAGTGTAGATACCTTTACTCCTTGGTTCATGTTTTCAAAAGAGTACCATCTATCTATTTTTCTATTGGTTTTCCTTTTCCCCTGTTTTTTACATTCTCAAAATTTAGACACACTTTTAGAATCTGGTTATAACAAACAAGAGACCTTACTCATTCGAAGTGAAATTCGAAAAAAACTTGGCGACCGAGCAAACCAAAAAGAAATCCAAAACATCATCCAATCCTTACGGGTGTGGGCTGTGTTTGAATCGATGTCACCTTCGGAATTTGCATTGGAAGTAGAACGGTTTGTTATTTTACGTGACCATGGATATGAATGGGAGGAAACGGAAGAACTAATTCCTTACCTCATCACAACCAAACCTAACAAAAAAGAAATTCCATTTTTAGGTAAGTTTTATCGGGAGATGAAATTAAGCCAAGTGCCTGAAGATGAATTGTTAAATCTTTTTTCAGTTGCAAAAAGCAAATCTTGGACGGGGGAAACATTGTTTGTGGTTGGTCGATTGTATGTTCTCATGCGAAAACAAGAATCCAATCCGGTTGTCATTCTCAAACAATTAGAAAAAAAAATACCTAAAAATATGCAAACACTCAGTTCAGAAAAACAAAAGAAACTGATGAATGAAATGAAACCTGAATCAAAGAATTCTGATTTGGTTGTGCGTTGGAATTCTGTCATTGAAGATACAATCTCTGTTCTTTCAGGGAAAAACACCATTGACGATTTTAAAGTTTCAGATCGTAGAACCGAAATCATTTGGAATGAAGAAGGAGAATGGATCACAAAAGAAAGACCTAAATTAGATCCGAATCTCATTTTTATAGAAGAACAGATTACTTCTCAACCTACACAAACAGAAAATTCCTCCAAACGTAAGTTAGTTGATCCTGTCGGTAGGTTATGGATTGGAACTCCTTATTTGTATGGTGGGTATTCCAAACGTGGTGTTGATTGTTCAGGATTGACAAAATCCATCCTAACCGATCCAAAAATTGGAATGAAGGAAAAGGCAATTCCTAGATCAGCAAAAGACCAATCACAAATCGGAAAATTTGTCACGAGAGAAAAACAGGAAATTGGGAATTTAGTATTTTTCTCTGCGTCTCCCAATACCAAAAAGATCACACATGTGGGTATGGTACTAGAGAACGGAAATTTTATCCATGCTTCAACGAGTAGAGGTGTTGTCATCCAATCCCTAAATGAAAAATGGTGGAAGGAGAGGTATGTAACAGGAAGAGATATCTTTCCTTAGTGGTAATTACTATGGCAAAAAAGAAAGCATTGGTTTTATCTGGAGGTGGTGCCAGAGGTGCCTACCAAGCAGGTGTATTACGATATTTAGAAGAAATCAATTGGAAGCCGGACATTATTTGTGGAACTTCTGTTGGAGCGATCAATGCATGTGCCATTGGTTCTGGGATGGATTCAAAAAAATTATCCGACCTATGGTTAAAATTGAATCAAAAACATATCATGCGTTATTCGGTATGGAATATGATGAAAGGTTTGTTCCGAAGAAAATACTATCCATTGGTTGAAACTTACCCATTAAAAAAATTCATCCATGAACATTTAGACTTTAGTCAATTAAACGAGTCAAAAACAAAGGTAATCATTTCAGCCGTTAATATTTTAACATCAGAACTTAAATTCTTTGAGAATCCGAAACTTCGGATCGAACATCTACTTGCTTCTTCAGCCATTCCGATGATTTTTCCATGGCAGATGATTGATGGAGAACCTTATTGGGATGGTGGAGTGATGGCAAATACTCCGATCTTACCAGCGTTAACTCATGAAGCTTCCGATATCGTTGTGGTATTACTTTCACCTGTTGGGGGTTCGGCGATTATGGAAACACCTGTTACAAAGGATGAGGCATTAGAAAGGTTATTTGAACTCTACTTACTTGGTTCCTATAAGAGTGTCGAACAAGGATTAGAATACAGAAAATCTGTGATCAATGGTCTCACTGCGATTGAAAATTTTTTCCTAAACCTACGGACACAATTTACAAGTGCTAAAATTTCAGTTATAGCTCCAAAACAAATGTTAGGTTTTGGTAGCATACTTAATTTTAAGAAAGAACAAGCTGAAAAACTGCTAATACAGGGTTATGATGATGCTAAAGATTTTTTCCAATCCAAATCTAAGAAAAAATGATCAATTCCTGGAACTGACCATGATGTAAATAGACTGAGCCATATATTCGAAGGATTGTGCCAATGAATTTGGGTCGATCCTAGAATTTCCGTACCCCGTTTCACGGATGTAGGTAACCGAAACTGATGATTTGGAAGTTACCCATGAAAAACCCAAACTGAATCCTTTGTTCCTTGAATATTCATTTCGAGGATTTGTTCCTGACCGAGCAACTTTGTAAATCAAACTCGCATCGCCAGAAGTCGCAGTAACTTGGTTACCAAATGTATTTTGAAGGTATAAATCAACTGCTGATTCTGTCCATGAGATTGGTTTTGTATTGGGTTCGTTTGTGTAAATTCCACCTAATACAGAAAATGTGTCAGCCAAATAGTATTCCATTCCAGCAGCAAAATTCGTTGTGGAATACCGAGTTAGTTCTCTCACCTCTGTATCATTGATTGTGTAAGTGACACGTCGACCGAAGGTACTAATTTCATCTTGGTTCCTTCTGACTTTATAACCAGAGGTGTGAATCATATCAAAGGAAGCTAAAAATCTTGCCGTTGGGAAAAAGGCGACTCCAAATCGCATTTCTTGTGTTTGCGGAATGGAGGTGACAAGTTTTGGTTTTTGTGTTAAGACTCCTTGTTCAATGGAGGAGGCACCGCCCCCAGTCCCTTCAATGAAGTCAACAGCAGAGGAACCCGGTCTACGTGTAGAATCTACATAAACTTCATTGAACAAACGATCCCCACCAGTAACAAAAATACGACGATAACTAAATCCAAGAGAGAGTTTAGGATTCGGTTGGTATTGGATACCAAGGACTGGCATAAGTCCAGATGTGCGACGATTGTCTACATAAGAGCGCATTACATAACTTAGATCCGAGAATTGTTGGAATTGGGTTCTCGAAACTTCCTTCGTATCATTCATGTAATAAAGAGTGGCACCAAGAGAAAGTTTATCATTGAGAAGGTATGCCAAACTGGGACCAACTAATAATTGGTTATAACGTTCTTTTGTATAATTTCGTGTCGAATTGATGGAAGGAGAAACAAGAGGGTAGTTCACCTGATCCACTCGATTGTAGGAATAGTTATAAGTATTCACAATTGAAAAGGCAAACTTCCATCGATCAAAGTTCTTGAGTAGGCCAATGAAATTGGGATCAAATCCTTGGTGGGTTTGGTTGTATCTTTGGCCTGGTGTGTCTATATTGATATAACTACGTTTCACATCTTTAAAGTTACTTGCAGAAATAGATATCCCATCATTATGAGTAAACCCTAGTCCTGCTGGATTGTAATAGGCTCCCGATGGGTCGTCAGCAATGGCAGTAAACGCTCCTGCCAGTCCAGCCGCTCTTTCCCCGTAAAACCCTTGTATGTTGTTAAATGGTTCAGATGGGAAAAGTGAGACAGGTGATAGGCAGATACTCGATAATAAAATAAATCGATTGATTAATTTCTTAAGTGTATTTGAGCAGTTGTTAGGTTTTTTTTTAATGATTAACATATAGATTTCTTTTTGTTTAGTTTCAAATATACGAACTTCAATTAGATTTGAACAACAGTATTTGCTCGAACTGTATATACTTCGTTTCCGTTTGTATCTATAGCATACCGCCAGACAACAGCCGAAGGAATTTGATTGGCTGTCCCATAAAAGTCTACATAATAAACGGGACCACCACTATTGACATTATTATAAAATTCTCCCCAACCTATATACTCATCTGGATATATATTTGGATCAACTCCAGCCGGCATGATAACATAAGCATCATATTCAGTAAACCCAGCTCCTTGGCCAATTCCTCCTCCTGGGAGTGCAGTTGTAAAATCAACATAAGCATCCCATTCAAAGGTATACGTCGTTTCGATGAACTCGCCGTAGAGGTCTGTATCAAGAACACCTAATTCTTCATAATCATCGTTAGCTGGAGTGCCGATGTCATAATAATCCACGGCAAAATAAGTGATGTCACCATTCGGATCATAAGTTTCGGTTAAGTAGTATTCGTAGTTGTTGCCATTGTCAATGTATTCAGTCAGGACATACCCACCTAAGTCATTGGTTCTACCTTTGACTGAGGTGGTGACTTTATTCCCAGCAGCGTCATCGTAAACATTGCTATAATTTAATGTGACACAATTATTTGCATTGGCACTTGTATCCTTCTCACATTCTTCGAAGGTAAATCGTGTTGTGGATTTGTCTGTATTCCCAGAACCACTTGTCACTTGTTTGATATTGAGGATGGCTTTGTCTTTTTTTCCAGCTTGTGTGATGTAAGTGATGGATGCTTCTACACTTAAAGAAATTCCAAATACTTTTAAGGAACGATTGATGGAACTAAAAACTTTTGATTTATCTGTTTTGAATTTGATTGCCTTTTGGAATTTATTATTGGAAGGACAAGGTTGGGGGGTTCCTATGGCATCGGCAAAGGAATATTCAATTTCAACATCATATTCGTCATTACTCAAACGTTTGTAAACCATCGCAGGTGTAGGCACTGATTGTCCCGTAAATGGCAAAATCCCTTCGTTTTGCAGACTTACTAGTTCACCTCTTGCTTCTTCGGGACTCAGACCTAGCCTTTCAATCCCTTCCAGGAACTCTTCTTCCATACTTTGGGTGATACGCACGGTTCCCGATCCACCGGGAATACAAACTCCCGGACTTGCTTTGGCAATGAGATAAGATCCGCTGATGAGTACTAAGTCTTTTTTAGAATCTCTTAATATCTCAGCGACAATACTTGTACCTTCTGTTAAAAAATTTTGTCCTGTAAATCCATAATCCAAAGTATCTTGTGCGATTCCTTTATTAGAAAAAGCCATTTTGGTAGAACGGTTTTGGCGCAGAAAACTTGCACCTAAACCGCTCGAAGGTTTCCGAATAGACCTTGGCACAGCCACACTTAAATTGGATGGGAGTTCTGTATTGATATTGGAAGAAAATAATGTACGAATGAAAAACCGAGTGGCTAATGCACTGAGCGTATTACTTTCATCTTTTTCTTTTTTACAACCTTCGAACGTCATAAACAATATGATGAGAAGTAGAAAAAAATGTTTCATTGCCCGTTCATAACAATGGATGGATAGGAATTGTCAATTCGAAAGTCAAAATTAAAAAAAGAGTTTTCAAAGATTGATGAGACCCAACACTCATTGGTAATGAAGTATAACACTTTATCCTATTTATTGCTTTTTGTCAGTGTTTCACTCCTTGCAAAAGGAAATGTTTATGTGCAAAGCAACAAAGCAAAGTTACTTTCACAACCTAAGTTAAATGCAGAAGGAAGTCTTTTAAAAATAGGAGAAGTACTAACGCCTATCACCGAACAAGGACTTTTTGTCCAAGTTCGAGTCGAAGAGAAAACAGGTTGGGTCTCAAAATTATTTGTATCTCCACTCCCACCTGGAACCCAAATGAAATTAGGGATCACTTCTAATTCATCGGAAGCCGTTGTCGCAAGACAACGTGCCTCTGATTTCACAAAAACCGCTGCTGCAAGAGGACTCTCAGAAACTCAGAAAATGAGAGTGCGTGGAGAAGGAGACTTGTACGATTTTGAATCTTTACGTTGGCTCGAATCCGTACCATTGGCCTTTGAAGAAACATCTCCTAAGGAAATAAATAAGACTGGGATCACACAAAGTCCGAGTTTTTTTTCATTCTCATCTAATTCTGGATTGCCTGTACTTGGGGAAACAAAAGCAGAAGTGAAGATGGGCCGTTCGCTTGCAGCAAGGCTTTTGAAAAAGTATAATTTGGTTCGTGATTTAGAATTCACGAGGTATCTCAATTCCATCGCATCAAAGTTAGGTTCTGTTTCTTCCCGTAAGGATTTGGAATTTCGGGTTGGGATCATCGATTCACAGGAGGTAAATGCATTTTCCTGTCCTGGTGGTTATTTGTTTATCACTACAGGCACTCTAAAAAAAATCCAAACAGAAGCTGAGTTAGCTGGTATCATTGCACATGAAATGGGCCATGTGATCTTATTTCATAATGGAGAATTCAAAGAATCAAATGTATTTGTTGATATTCTATCTGGCTTATTATCTCCTCCAGGCAGTGAGGTTGTCAACACAGCGATGGCAACTGCGATAAGCGAAATGGAAAAACAATTTTTTGAAACTGGCCGAGATGCTAAGGTGGAATTGGAAGCGGATGAGGCAGCCGTTGGTCTTGTTTCTCAGGTGGGATATTCACCACTTGGTTTGTCTAGTTATTTGAATACAATGTCCAAATCAGAAGGTACTGACCTTATGAAAAAAACACATCCTGATACAAATTTGAGAATCGCAAAACTCGTGTTTATTGAATCTTCGGTTTCTATGGAAGGATCTCCTGTCATCATTGACCGATGGAGTGATTACAAAAAACGATTAACAACAAATGAAACAAAATAAAATACTATTCCCGATTTTTCTAATGGTGGTGATTCCGACTTTACTCACTACTTTCATTTCCTTTTTTCGATTTTCTACGACATTAGATCGTAAATTGTCGGATGCTTTGTTTCACCTTTTACCTTCCCATCATACATTTTCAAAAGACATTGTGATTATTGATATCGATGAACAGAGTATTGCCAAATATGCTGACCATCCTGAACTTGGACAGTGGCCTTGGAAACGGCATATTTATCCCACTCTCATCGGATACACAAAACTTCTCACTCCGCCTAAATTTACAATCATCGATATCATGTTCACAGAAAGGTCAGATTATGATGATGCATTGGTTATCGCAAACGAAAGTTTGGGGGAGATATCGCATGCTGCCAATTTCCGAAATGGCGGGATTGTGATTCCAAGAAAAAGTATCGAGGTCATTAGTCAAAAATTCAGCGTTCCATTAAATACAAATATTCCTTTCCCAAACTATGAAAATGCTTCCTTTCCCATCGGTCAAATTGCAGAAACAGCACCGATGGTCCATGTGGTGAATGTGATTTCTGATAGTGATGGAATTTTAAGGAGATTTTCTCCCTTTGTTCGTTGGAATGGATTGTATTTTCCAACCTTAGCTTTGCAAGCGTTTTCGTTAGGCGGAACTTACAAGGTAGAAACTAAAGATTTTAATGTATACTTAGAAAAAGAGGGATCAAAACGCATCATTCCCGTCGGAAGGGATGGCCTAGTCAGAGCTTATTTTTATACAGAAGAAGAGTTGAGAAATATTCCGAGGTATTCCGCTGCAGGGATCATCGAATCATTGGAAAAGTTAAACACTGGTGAGGTGGAAGATCCAAACACTCTCCTTGTTCCTCCCAAACTCTTTGAAAATAAAATTGTCCTCATTGGTACATCAGCTGCTGCCACACATGATGATGTTGTTACCCCGCACGGATTGTTTCCTGGTGTGATTGCACAGGCTGTGTTCGCATCGAATTTAATAGAAGGGCATTTATTAAAAGAATTACCTGTGACGTATGGGTTTGTATTTACAATCTTAGTTCTGTTTGTTGGTGTTCTTGTTTTATTCATTAACCAATGGCATTTATTGAAGAATCTTTATCCAGTATTTGCAATCTCTTTGTTTATCGGATTGTTTTATTTCCTTTATCGGATGGATTATGTGTTGTCTACTTATTCGTTCGTATTTGGTTTCCCAGTTTCTTACTTACTTGGATTTGCCTATTTAACTTACACTGAAGGAAAGGAAAAAAGAAAATTCAATCACATCTTACGGAACTTAGTCGATCCAGAAGTGGTAAGTGTGGCTCTCGAGAATATGGAATCCTTAAAACAAGGAGGGGAGTGGGAAATCACTGCATTTTTTTCAGATGTAGCTGGATTTTCATCCATTAGTGAAGAGTTAAGTGCAACAGATTTAGCAAAGTTATTAAATGAATACCTTTCTGTTATGACCAATGTTTTAAAAGCCAATTCCGGAACTTTGGATAAATACATAGGTGATGCAATTGTAGGAATATTCGGTGCACCCATACAAAACAAGGAACACCCAAAACTTGCTTGTAAAACAGCTCTTGAGATGGTGAAAGAGTTGGAAGTGTTAAGAAAAGAATGGAATGAAAGAGGGGATTACACACCACTTGCACGTGCTATGGTATTTCGTATCGGTCTTAATTGTGGTTTGGCTAAAGTTGGATTTATGGGAACAGATAGTTTGGCATCCTACACAATGATGGGTGATACTGTTAACTTAGCTGCGAGGTTAGAAGCCGCTGCCAAAGATTATGGTGTTTCGATTTTGGTATCAGAAAACATTGAATTAGCTTGTCGGGATACATTTTCCTTTCGATTTTTAGATTGGATCCGTGTAAAGGGAAAAGAAGCACCTGTGAAAATCTATAGTTTAGAATCATTTAAAAATGAAATCTCCCCAATGTCTGTAAAAGCATTCGAAGAGTATGAGTTAGGTTTTTCCGAATACTCAAAACGAAATTGGGAAGTTGCCATCGAACATTTTAAGAATGTTTCTAAAATATTAGGAAAAGAAGATGTGAGTAGCCACTTGCTCATCAAACGTTGCCAAACTCTATTCCAAAACCCACCACCTGTCGGCTGGGATGGCGTTTATACGCGTACTTCAAAATAATACTATACGATTCTCCGCTTTTCCTACACTGTCCTGAAAAAGGAAAAAGCGGAAATGAATGAAGCCAAAATTAAATCTTTATGTTGGCGATTGACAATCGGATTAGAATTACTGACAGCGGTGCTTGCTGTACCAACTGCAGTCTTATTTATTGTCATTGCAGGTGTTTATTCATTCGATAAGTCGGTGCTAGTTGTATTAGGTGCAACCATTGCACTTTTTACCTCTTATGTTATCCCTACCATTCGTTTCATAAGACTTAAAAAATTACTCACAAATACCATTCCTGATTTCTTTCAATCGTTATCACTCGAAGAAAAACAAAAGATCAAATTAACACTTTTGAAATTTCCAAAACATAATTTGGGATATTTTTTGACTCAATGGAGTTTCGGAATTCCATTTGCTGCTTTTGTCACATTTCAATTTTTTACTCCAACGCTCGCGGAATACCTTCCTTATGTCATTTTGCCAATTCTCATATATCCAGTATTAGGTGTTTCACACTTTTTTTTAAGTGAACTAGTGATTTCAGAAGTTTTAATTACACCTGAGTTAAAAGATTTGCCGTTAAATGCTGATATGATTCCGAAGGTTGGAATTTACGCACGAATCTTTTTTACAATGTCTGCTGTATTTAGTATGACACTCACTGCATTAGGATACCTTCTTTTAGCGGAAGTAACAAAATTTGTACAAATCCAAAATGCAGAAGTGACTTTGGTGTTGATGGCAGCATTTATCACCATCAATATATTTGTACTCACCTCACTTTTTGTAAAAGCAATGAAGTTTAATACCATCCAAATGGCAAATCGTTATAAATCTTTAGCAAGTGGGGATTTAAGTGAATCCGTTCCCATCATTTCTACGGATGAACTAGGGCATGGATCTATTTCTCTCAATTCTTTCATCACAAGCATCCGAAAAATTACATCCACTGTCATTGAAGAGTCAGATAAAGTGAATTCGGATGCAAAGATCATTGCAACACAAACCCAAGGATTAACCCAGGCAATGATGGAACAAGCTTCGTCTTCGGAAGAGATGTCAGCAGGTGTTGAGGAAATGTCAGCAAGCATTCGTTCTACGGCTTTTGGAGCCAAAAAACAACATGATATTACTAAAGATGCACAAGACTTAGTAATCGATATGGAGTCTTCGATTGTATCCATCCATGATATGATGAACTTAACACAAACCGAAACCAAACAAATGGAAGAGGAAACGAAGTTGGGACAATCAGCACTTCATTCTACCTTAGTTGCTATGTCTGATATAGAATTGAGTGTCGAAAACACATCAAATGTAATCCAGGTGATTGGCGAAATTTCAGATAAAATTGGTTTATTATCTCTCAATGCTTCGATTGAAGCGGCAAGAGCAGGGGATGCAGGAAGAGGATTTGCAGTAGTTGCCAGTGAAATTTCGAAATTAGGGGAACAAACTCTTTCCAATACAAATCGAATTCTGGAAGCAGTATCAAAAGCTTCCTCTTCTACAAAATCAGGAAGACTTGCCGTATCCAATACAGAAAAAACCTTCACTCAAATTGGGAAGTCTGTCCACACCACAATTGAACTGATCAAACAATCAAGTGACATGACAAAACAACAATTGGAACTTGTGAAAAATGTAAAAGAGAATATTGAAAAATTGACAATGTCTGCAATGGAAATTGAACAAAACACCAATGAGCAGGCAAGTACTTCAGAAGAACTTGCAAAAAGTATAGCAACCATTACTGAAGGTACTGAATATCTAAATCAGTTTGTGAACGATATTGATAAGTTGTGTTCGGCGTTGTCCGAGAAAGCTTCTAATTTAAGACAAACGATCGATTTCTTCAAAATCTAAAAGACGTGACTAAAGTTTACGAATAATTGTTCGTCTTCTCTTGATTTGGCATAATCAATCATAATGATGGTTGCTTGGTTCCATGCGATACGTAATCCAATCCCTTTGGAATAAAAATAATTTTTTAAGTTAATTTTATGTTCATCATCCCAAACCCTTCCATAATCAAAAAACGGTACGATATTAAAGGCAAAGAACTCTGAACCTAATTTTGCTTCGGCAAATTTCCATCGTATTTCGGAATTTCCCCATCCCATCGCTCGTCCAACAAAACGATCCTGTTTGAATCCACGTAATGTACGCAGTCCACCAAGTCCTCCCACTAGTCCTTCCGTTCCCCACATATTTCTATATTCGAAAAAAGGAGCATCTCCTTCTGTAACACCAAGTCCAAATCGATTTGCGACAACTAATTTATCAACTAACTTGGGAAAGGGGCTCCAAAACATTTTTGTTTGGGCAAAATACTTTTGGTACTGAAAGTCCGACCCCAAAGCTTTACTATGTTTTTCGTAAGTTACTTCTGCAAAAATTCCAGAATTAGGATCTGGTTCAAAATCACGTGTATCGTAAACAATTCCCAGTCGTAATGCGTTTACATACCCACCTTGGTAACCAATTATTTTTTTCCCTTCGTGGTCTTCTGTAAGTCTTGTTTTTCCATTTGGAACCTCTGCAGATAATTGGTCAAACGTTGGATCCACACCTCGTACCATTTTCCCATCATACGTTCGAATGATATTGTTTGAAAATTTTAAACCCGATACCAATCGAACTGTCCCACCAACAAATGATCTCTCTCCACTCACTGTTGCCATTGGAGTTTCAATGGTATACCGATTGTACATTCTGTCTGTCACCACATAACCAGGCATTTGTGGGATTCCTGAAAAAGTTTTTCCGCCGACAGAAAAAGGATCAGAACTTGTCCCTGGACGATAAAAAGTTAAATTGGTTTCTTGGTCGACGAAACTAGCATTGTTCACCTGACGATTGTAAGGTTGGTTCCTCTCTAAATAGGATAGGGACCTCATGCTTGATTCACCAATACCAAAGTACAAGGTTGTTGGAGTGATGGTTAAAAATGCATCCGCACGTAACCTCCATTGTGTGTCGGCGATAAAAGGCATATCCAAACTGATCTGATGGTATTGTGCATTTTTATTTGTATTAAAATACTGAGCGAAAAGTCGCATTCTGTAAGGTGTGTAATGAAAAAGGGGATCAGTTTTTGGTCCATTATTGTAGATGTAAGCTCTTGCACCGTATCCGATCCCTTCATTTGGATCGGAATTGATAAGGGGAAGTCCAGTTGGATACCAACCATCTTTTTTGTCTTCAATGTCCTTTTTACAAAGTTGTTTGGAAACATCCATCGGGAAGGGAAGATTTTTAGGTGGAGGGTCTTTGATGCAACCAGGTTCAGGGATGGCTTCTTGTCCTTTTAGTCCGGCAGTGAGTCCCAAACAGACAATAACGAACACAGACAATCCTTTTTTTGCCAATCGAACAACAGCACGAAAACCCATAAGAGGAGGAAACTGGACGAATTGTACAAATAGTCAAGAGAAAAAGTGAGTGTTCACTCATTTTTTTAGGAGGGAACGGGAATCAGTTCCAAAAATTACGAAATCCATTTTCGATATTTTTGCAAGTGCAAATGCAGAATCAATCTGTTGTTCGATTCCCGAATTGTTTATGTTAGTTGGATTTAATTTTGAAGTTTAACTGGTGCCCCAGGAGGGAATCGAACCCCCACTGTCGGTTCCGAAGACCGATGTTCTATCCGTTGAACTACCAGGGCATGGGATTGGGATGTATTGTCAGGATAGGTGGGCCGTGTCTTCGGGCAATTGATTTTTTGGAAAAGAAAAACTCATTCGAACAATGTAGAGAAAGAGTAGGATGGTCCATACCACAAGTAAGATTCGTAAGAATAAAAAGACAAAGTAAATCGGTCTTGGTTTCCCTGGAACAAGAAAGATGGTTAAGTCATTTGCTTGGAACAAGAGGGATCCTGGGATTTTTTTGCGGATGGCATCAAAGTTCTTTCGAAATTCGCCTAAACGTTCGGAAGGGTCCAAAGCAAAATCGTTGGTGTATCGTAAGGAACCTTCATCACCAAAGGCATAAAAAGAAGTTTCCCACCCTATAAAATCAAAATGGATTGGATAAGAACCAGGTGGGTTCCGAATGAAAAAATAAATGGTTCCACCTTCATAAGGAAAGGAGGGGATTTGGCCTTCGAGTCTGATTTTGTTTTTGCTAAATCCATCTTCATAAAAATCAGACCAATCACCCCATTGGTAAATAGTGCCTCGGTCATCCTTCCACAAGAAACCGCCCAAATTTCCTAGTTGTTCTAAATCTTTTTCCCATTCCGAAGGAATTCTTTTTTCTGCTACAAATGATTCTTTATGGATATTACGATTGCGGAGTGTTTGTTTCAAACGGATACGTAGATCACGAATTTCGGATTGGTTTGTTTCCAAGAGTCGTTTTCGAATTTCAATTTCTTCTTTTTGGAATGGATCCGAAAATACAACTTCTGAGAGCGTGAGTAATAATTCTGTGATTGGGTCTTGTTTCTCCGTGTTTCCATCTGCAGTAATAGGAGATAAAAGGGAGAAAAGAAAGATGAAGAGCACAAAAAAATAGATTCTCATCTCCCTTAGTATCGGCAAAATAGGGAGCAATGATGAA
Organism: Leptospira paudalimensis; assembly: GCF_026151345.1. Taxonomy (NCBI): domain Bacteria; kingdom Pseudomonadati; phylum Spirochaetota; class Leptospiria; order Leptospirales; family Leptospiraceae; genus Leptospira; species Leptospira paudalimensis. The sequence continues at coordinate 1,954,770 of NZ_JAMQPR010000001.1, read as the reverse complement.
CTGTCCAATCTGCCAAGCCCATAAAAATCCTGAGGAGATCCTGTTCGAAAATGAATCCTGGATCTTACGAAAAGCAAACCAAAACCTCGATGGTTATCTATATTTAGAATTAAAAGGCCATGGAGAATCTTGGAGTGGACTCAGTTTAGAGCAGCTGGAAGCTTATGGTCGGGCTCTCCACAAAGGTATCGAGATGATAGGATCCTTTCATCCTGAGAAAGTCTATATGACTGCCATTGCAGAAAAAGTCCCCCATTTACATGTCCATTTGATCCCACGTTTTGAAGGCCAAACACGAGGAATTGACCACATTGCTCAGGCAACAGGGCCCGGATTTCCAAAGCCAATGTAAAAAAAGGTTGGAGGTTTTTTAAAAATCACTTTAGACTTTTTCTTTGTGATTTTAGAAAGACACCCCACAAACCAAATCCCTCATACTTCGCTTGATGGTATCGAGAGTTTACAAGAACGTTTTTTCCTTTTACAAAGAGAAAGTGCGAACCAAAAAATCGCACATATCTTTATTTTAGAAGGGTATGCATCCACGGGCAAAGGTTCCATCTTACAATCATTAACCATTCGACTGGACCCAAGAAAATTCAAAGTTTATTCTCCGTATGTAGACCAATCGGAAGATAGAGGGTATCCTTTTTTATGGAATTTTTGGAAAGTATTACCAAGGTATGGTGAATTTTTATTTTATCTAAATACGTATTACAGTCGTTTGGCGTATCTAAGATCCCAGAAAAAAATCAGTATTGCTGAATATGACCACCGACTGTTATCAATTCTCAATACAGAACGAATCCTATCAAAAGATAAAATCATTGTACATAAATTCTTTTTGCATCTATCGAAAAAAGAACAAAAAAAAAGATTTGAGGATGCTAAAAAAAAGAAAAAAGTTTGGGAACTTTCAAGTTATGACAAGGACCAAGGAGAACATTACAAACGTTATTTTGAAATATTCGATTCGATCTTAAGTTCTTCGCGTACAATTGACTCACCTTGGTTTGTCATTTCGAGTGATCAAAAAGAGAATACAAAACTTTTAGTTTTCGAAGCGATTTTGGAACGATTGGAACGTACCTTAAATTTTGATTCCAAAGCAAACTTACAATTGATCAACCACGGAATGGAACTCATCCCATGAAACAAAATCTTACAAAACCACGGATCTTAAATTTGAATCAATTGGATCTCGGTTTGTCACTTTCGCGTGATGAATACCAAATCCAAATGAAAGAATTAAAAAATAAAATTCGAGAATTAACCTTTTTGGCAAAAACGAAAGATACACCTGTGTTGATTGTTTTTGAGGGTTGGGATGCAGCAGGGAAAGGTGGTGCCATTCGTCGGTTAACCTCAGAAATTGATCCTCGTTTATTTGAAGTGCACAATATATCTGCTCCTAACCAAGAAGAAATCCAACACCATTACCTCTGGCGTTTTTGGAATCGAATTCCCAAAATTGGTCAAATTGGAATCTTCGATCGATCGTACTATGGGCGAGTCTTAGTGGAACGTGTAGAAGGTTTTGCTAAGGATTCTGAATGGGAAAGGGCTTACGAAGAAATTTTTTTATTTGAAGAACAACTACAGAGTTTTGGAACCATCATCATTAAGTTTTGGTTGCATATTAGTTCGGAAGAACAACTCAAACGATTTGAAGAAAGAAAAAATGATCCTCTCAGACGATGGAAATTAACAGAGGAAGATTGGCGTAACCGAGACAAGTGGCATTTGTATGAAGAAGCCGCAAATGAAATGTTCCAAAAAACAGACTCTCCAAAAGCTCCTTGGCACCTAGTACCTGCAAACGATAAATACTATGCACGGGTTATGGTTTTGGATGTTGTCAAAAGAAGATTGGAAAAAGAATTGGAATGATCAAACAAACAACGATTCTGCTAAGAATGGACTTATGGCAGTTTTGGGATTGTCAGCATTTATGGGAACTGGTGCCGGAGGAGACGTAGCAATTGGGGCTACTTATGTTGCATGGGGCACAACCTCTTGTGCATCTGGATGGAATATTGCTTACACTGGTTATATGCAATTACCATACATCCGGTCAGCGACAAGTCCAACCGCACCTTCTTCCAGTGGATCAAATTATGGCCCTCAAGGAGAGATGTATATGACTCAATTTGCCGACAATGTTCAAAACTGTGTTGTTTGTGTAAAATAAACCTTACCTAAGGAAGAAAACAATCGGTCAAATCAACGATCCGTTTTCTTCCTTGTCCAGTATGTATCTAGTACATATATCCTAAATTGGCCCTATAATTTCCTTGACAATAGTTTCCTAGGAAACTATGTATTGTTTATGCAGAAAGGAAATTTTGTAGAACCAAGCCATCTCAAATCCCATTTAGGTTACCATTTACGAGTGGTTTCGAATGCAGTTTCACATTCTTTTGCCAAAAGACTAAACAATTTGGATGTAACCGTCGCGGAATGGGTGATCCTAAGGGAAATGTACTCTCATGAAAAATATACATCACCGAGTGTTGTTGCGGAGATCACGGGCCTCAGTCGAGGGGCAGTCTCCAAACTCATCGATCGACTCTTACACAAAGGACTTGTGAGTCGTACAGAAGATACAAGTGACCGTCGCTACCAGGAGATCAAACTCACTAAACAGGGAAAAACACTGGTTCCCAAACTTGCAAAAATAGCTGACGAAAATGATGAGGCCTTTTTTTCACATTTAACTCCTTTCGAAGAAAAGGAACTTCGAAAAATTTTGATGAAACTCACGAACTTACTCAATTTAAATACAAACCCAATCGAATGAGGAAACAACGAATGTCAAACCTAGTTACAAAACTTACGGAAGCGCAAAAGTATGCCATGTCCATCCGACCAAAGGTCGGTGGATTTCCTGTCCTTGCTGAAGTCTTAAGGCAAGCTGGTGTGATTATGAACCGATGGACCTTACCGTCTTGTCAGTCCATTTATCAGATGCAAGGTGGTTCTGTTCTCCAACAAGGAACTCCCATTGTATCTGGTGTTCATGAAATACCTGTTTTTCAAAAAGTAAATTTAATCAAGGCACTCCGCAAAGACCAAAATGGTGAAAGTACATTCCCTGAATTTTTAAAAGAAACTTGGGAAGCCGGTGTGGTCGGGTATGATGTTGATTTCATTGGAAGGAAAGTCGTTTATTCTGGTGTGAATGGTGAAAGTTATACTGAGGAGTACCCAGAAGTTCATTTATAAGGTTTTTGTTTGATTTGAAAGGTGTAAGACCTATCATTTGTATGGATCACCACTTGTGCATAAAACCCTAAATCAAGGGAACGAAACTTTGAACGAAAGATAGAAGCTTCTTCATCAAAAATTTCCTTTCGGCAATCTGGAACAAGTGACTTCCATCTTTCTTTGGAAACCGAATGATACAAAAATCCATTTGCTTCGGAAGGAATGGTTCTTTCTTCCCATTCAATGGGTTCCGAAAAACACAAAATACCATTTTTGGTTTTGATCCGAAACTCAGATTTCCATGTGGCAAATGGAACTTTGGTTTCTGATTTTGTATGATTTTCAATGAATAAAAAATAACCTTGGTATGTTGGGTCTTCTTCTCGTGATAAACTCAAATATATAGGATAACCATCTACCACTTGTTTGTCGGACTTTGTGCTATTTTGAAAACTTCCTGGGTTCAGAGCTTTGAATCCAATGTAAAAAATAAGAACAACTAAAACCAAATCAATAAAAAGGACAATTTGCCTCCATCTAGTTTTTTTATGTTTCTCATTGATTTGTTTTAGATAGTCACGGAATTCTTCCGGTGAACGTGAGTGGTATCCTTTTCCCATTACAATGTTCCCACAAGTGATGTTAAGATTTGGTTTGCAGTAGGGTAGGGTTCCTCAAATTGTTTGGATTGGTCTAAAAACGATAAAGCAAGTAAAACCACTTCCGGTACAGACAAATTCAACTCCAAACTAAAATAACGTGCGAGGATTCCTGAAAGTAGGTCTCCAGTTCCCATCGTAGCCAGTTTCGGATTCGGAGATTCCCATACGTAACTTGTTCCATCGGGGCAAACAAGAAGGCTTACGAATGACTTTAAGAGAACATACACTTGGTTTTCTTTTGTGTATCCAATCATTGTATCAAAGGCTTCCTGCACGGAGTTGTGAATTTTTCCCGTCATGCGGTTTAGTTCCCCCACATGTGGAGTGAGGATCACTCTGTCGCCTATTGGAGGTTTGGTTCCGTTGCTTGGAATGGCACCGGCATCCAAAACCAAAGTTTTACCAGGTTCCAATTTCCATCCTTCCAGGCCTTTTGGATAAGAAGTGAGTCCTGGTCCAACAACGATTGTTTTGGTTTTGGTAAAAAAAGGATCACTCACCATTGACAAAAAATCAGAGGTCAATGCCATCTTAGACAAATCCTCTTTTAAAACTAAGTTTGTGATGGATTTTGAAGGTGAAAATACTTTTGAAATTCCTCCACCTAACCTGGAAAAGGCAGATTCTGAAAGTAAGATGGCACCTTCCATGCCTTCTCCACCTCCATAAAACATAGCAGACCCTGCACTGTATTTATGAGCTTTGTTTTTTCGTTTTAGGACTTGGATTGCTTTTTCTGGATCTGGTTCTAAGTAATAACGTTTGGAAAAATTAGCGTCCGTTAAATGGGTGCGGATGGGAAACCCAATGGATTCGTAATACCTTGGGATGAGGTTATCTTTTTCATAAATATACCCAACATTTTCCCATTTGCGAGTACCAAGTTCCTCAATGGAATCGGAATAGACAAATATTGGATTCTCTTTGGATTGATTGCCTAAGTGATAAGGATCCCATCCACTTGGTGTATCAAGTGAGAGTCTGTAAAAAATAACATCGGAATCGTTGATGGCTTCAATTGTGGATTTTAGCTCCGATGTGATAGGGGATTGGAATCCTGTTCCAAGGAGTGCATCTACAAGTAGAACAGAATCTGCCTCTCCAACTTCCAAATCAGTTTCGAATTTTTGTAAATCGCTAATCGAACCTAAGGTAGATTTGACAAGTGATTCATAAAATTTTCCCGCAATATTTTTGTTTGGTGAAGTTTGGTAAACTTTAACATCATATCCTTCTTGGAACAGAGTGTGAGCAAGTGCATAACCATCTCCACCGTTTCCTCCACTTCCGCAAACAATCCATATAGATTCGGCTGTTTTCCAAAGGTCTTCATTGGCATGAAACACTGATAAAGCAGCCATACCCATGAGAGTTTGTTCTGAAAACCCGAGAGCTGAAATCGCCAATGAATCTAAGGTTTTTGATTCTTTGTTCGTAAAAAGAGGGATTTGTTTCATCTAAATCCAGCGATACACTTCTAAAGCACCAGCTCGAATACGAACGGAATAGATGGTATCAAAGGCATCCGTGTATGTTTCTCTCCATTGTCCTCTCGGGCTTGAAAAGGGAATTCGTTTGTTATTGATATGATTGCCTTCTTTGTCATGTACTTGGAGGCGAACTGAGTTTCCACCATCTTCGGTTTCCCAGATGTAGAACTCACCATTATTACGGATGGAAAATAAAATCTCCGAAGGGTCTTGGATTTCTTTTAAAAGTTTAGATTGTTTGGAATCAAATTGGAATCTGTAAATACGACGAAATTTAAACCGTTTGTCTTTTTTGGAATCATAACTAAAAGAACCGAGGACATACTCACCTTCTGGGTGGGGGAGAAGTTTGTCTAAAGTGATGTCATATTCTTTGGCATCATTACTATTAAAAACATCCAAAGTAGATTCTTTTAAGTTCCCTTTGAGTTCTCCTTCTTCAAAATAGGAGAGTCGCATCTCTTCTGCAATTCGATGGTATACGAATAATTTGTCCCCTTCACCTGGTAAAATGGATTCAATGTAACGGAATGGTTCTGAGTTTTTTCCAGATGCACCTAACATAAATTTCACTACCCCTTTCTGTGTGATTTGCACAAGAAAGGAAGGAAGCACCGTTGTCCCTTGTGTGGAAAAAGCACCACTGTAGGTTTTGTATAAATTCTCTTGTCCAGGTGGGAGTTCCATCCCTTTGGAAGAAATTCGGTTTTGGACCACGAGGTCACCGTCTTCATTCATGGCCACAATCCCGATCCCACCAAAACGAAATGGGTAATGGGGGATCCCAGCGACTGATTTGAAATCTGGGTTTCCGATGGTGGCATCGAGCCTACCATTCCGATCAAAGAGTTTGATGACTGATTGTTTGTTGTCGGCAAGGGCCGAGATATTCGAGGATGTTGGGATGGTTAAGGGAACATTGGTCAATACCTGGTTTACCACCACACCTTCAAAGGTTTCATTTGTCGCCCCGAGGGGGATTCGGAAGAGGATTTCTTCTTTTAGGTTTTCAACACGAAAACGTAAGCAGGAAACGGAAACAAAAAGAAGGAGGCTAAAATACAGGGGTCTCATGGTGCAACATCCATTCCCTAATTTTTTATTTACAGGACAACTCGCTTTTCCTAGCCTGTCTAGAGACGTGCTAAATTTTAGCATGAGCTTTGGTCTCTTATACAGATTCCTATTGGAATCTTTGGATATGGTTTGGTATATACCGAGGAAAACATCAGAGAACTGATTTTACGAGTTCTCGCTCCACCTCTAGCGCTTTTTTCGCTCCAAGTACAGAATCGGAAAAACCACGCCCTCATTGAGATAGAACTTGATCATCTCACAGACAAAACTGGCTCTGCTAGTTTAGAAGATTGTGAGACTGTGTCTAGGAGACTCAAAGAGGAGCTGGACCAATGGGGAGAGGAATTTGATTTCACTCTCCAAGTCTCCTCCGCGGGAGCAGAACGTGTATTACGTTTGCCGGAGGATTTAATTCGTTTCCAAGGACTTTTAGCAAAACTAGAAGTGCCGCTGGAATCAGGGAAATGGGACAAACGATTATTTCGTTTGGGACCGGTTTCGGGGGATTCCGTTGAGCTTACGCTTTACGATCGTAAAACTCGACACAAAAAGAACCAAAAATCGGTATCTATGCCCATCGCAGAAATACGAAAGGGAAATTTGTATTTAGAAATTTAAGACTATGGCGACAAAACAAGCAACGAAAGAAACTGGGCTATTCGAAGCCATCCAACAATTCTGTCAGGATAAATCTCTTGATAAAGATCTCGTATACGGTGTCATCCGCGACTCACTCCTTGCCGCCTATCGCAAAAAAGTCGGTTTAGAAGCGGAAACCGACGATCGTTGCCAAGTTGAATTTGGTTCCGACAATAAAAATGAAATCATCATCTCTGTGTTACGCGATGTCGTAGAAGGGAAAACAACAAACCCACTAGAAATTTCTTTGGAAGATGCTGTTAAAATCGATCCAAAAATTGAAGTGGGAAACCAAATCCGAGTGTTTGAAAAACCACAAGACTTGTCTAGGGTACTCTCGAGCCAAGCAAAACAAATGGTATTCCAACGCCTCCGCGATATGGAAAAAGAATTACTCTACCAAGAATATAAATCCAAAGAAGGGGAACTCACACACGGGTACTTCCAACGTTGGAAAAAAGACATCATGTCCATCGACCTAGGTAAGGTAGAAGGCATCATGCTGAAAAAAGACCAAAACCCTGGGGAAAAATACCGCCAAGGGGACCGTCTCAAAGCCATCATTTCTCGTGTAGAACTAAGGCCCCGCGAACCAATGCCAGTGATCACACTTTCCCGTGCCTCTGGTGACTTTGTGAAAAAACTCTTTGAAATGGAAATCCCGGAAGTGTATGATGGGATTGTCGAGATTAGAGATGTTGCCCGCATTCCATCTTACAGAACTAAGGTGGTCGTGACCACAAGTAAGTCTGATGTTGACCCAGTGGGAGCTTGTGTGGGAATGAAAGGGGTTCGGATCCAAGCGATTGTTAGGGAACTAGGAAACGAAAGGATTGACATTGTCCTCCATTCCGATGAGCCGAGCGTTTTTATCGCCAATGCGATTTCTCCTGCTAAACCTGTCGAAGTGCATGTGGATAGAAAACGTGGGGACGCCCTAGTGATTGTTCCTGATGAATCTTTATCACTTGCGATTGGGATCAACGGGTCCAATGTCAAATTAGTGTCTCAACTTTCGGGATTTAAAATCGACATCAAAACTGTATCACAATACAACCAAGAACTCGCGTCGCCTGAAGCACGCGAAAAATTAGACCGACTTTTCAATGCACAACAAGAAGCAATGGAAGAATCGGAAGACAATTACAACCAATCGGGACAAGAAGAAGAGGAAGAAGATTCTGGTTACACACCTCTTTCTGAAATCCCGGGTCTCACACCAAGAATCGTTGGCCTTTTAGAGGCTGGTGGGATCAAAAATGTGGAAACCCTTCTCGAGTTCAGCCAGGAAGAACTTTCGAAAATTTCCGGAATCGGAAAAACCACGGCAGAACAAATTTTACGTCTGTTACGTGAGTCAATCGAATGGGTAGAAGAGGGTTAAGTTTTAAGGCATAATATGGAAGAGCAAAAATCGATAAAAGAAACCCTCCAGCAGGGAGCCAGTGGTGACAAAACCAAGAAAAAACTTGTCATCAAGAAAAAAGCGGCCCCTTCTGATGAGAAAAAAGAATCCAGTTCCCAAGGCCAACAACAAGCGGCGGAAGTGAAACAACCTTCCACTTCTGGTGGGGACAAAAAAAAGGATTTAAACGAACTCATTCGTGAAGAAGCTAAACGACAAGGTCTCGGATCCGGTCCGCAAGCTCCTTCCCAAGCCTCTCCGATTGTATCTCGCCCTGAAAGAAAACCGGAACCTCTTCCGCAAGCCGAAAGAGAAAAACCGCAGATGGACCGCAAACCGGAATCCATTCTTTCTGGGGACACATCTTCGCCAAACTACCGTTCTGGTGGTGGTCAAGGTGGTGGAAACCAAGGTTATTTTAGAAAAGAAGATCGTAATCCCATTGTAAGCCGACCAACGACTCCACGTCCGCAAAGACAAGATGGACAAGGTGGTGGTTACCAAGGGAATCGTGGCCCAGGACAGGGTGGCGGATACCAAGGAAACAGAGGCCCAGGCCAAGGTGGTCCGGGTGGTGGTTACCAAGGGAATCGTGGTCCAGGACAGGGCGGCGGATACCAAGGAAACAGAGGCCCAGGCCAAGGTGGTCCGGGTGGTGGTTACCAAGGGAATCGTGGTCCAGGACAGGGCGGCGGATACCAAGGAAACAGAGGCCCAGGCCAAGGTGGTCCAGGTGGTGGTTACCAAGGGAACCGTGGTGCAAGACCGATTGGCCAAGGTGGACCTGGTAGTGGTAGACCACCAGGTGATGCTCCGTTCGGTGCTCCTCCGGGAGGACTTCCTGGTGCAGGTGGACCAGGTGGTGCCAAAAAGAAAGTATTCGATAAAGAAAAAGGCGGAAGGGAAGAAAATGAAAACACTAAGTTTTTCAAACAATCCTTTCGTAAACAAAAGGCACAAGCAGCAGCTCTTGCCGCTGTACCAAAAGAAATCTCAATTTTAGAAAACATCCAAGTGGGTGAGATTGCTAAAAAACTAAACCTCAAACCGGGGGAAGTGATTAGTAAACTCATGAAAATGGGGATGATGGTAACGATCAATAATGTGATCGATGCCGAAACTGCTTCCATCCTTGCTGACGATTACGGCTGTAAGGTGAAGATTGTTTCACTTTATGATGAAACCGTCATCGAGGAAGAAAAAGACGATCCAGCAGATTACATCACTCGTCCTCCAGTTGTCACGATTATGGGTCACGTTGACCATGGTAAAACAAAACTCCTCGATACCATTCGGTCTTCCCGAGTGGCAGAAGGGGAATCTGGTGGAATCACACAGCACATTGGTGCCTACCAAGTAGAAACGGAACGTGGAAAAATCGCCTTCCTTGATACTCCAGGTCACGAAGCTTTTACTTCGATGAGAGCACGTGGTGCGTCTGTGACAGACATTGTTGTCCTCGTTGTTGCTGCCGATGATGGGGTGATGCCTCAAACCATTGAAGCGATTAACCACGCCAAAGAAGCAGAAGTTCCTATCATTGTTGCGGTCAACAAAATTGACCTTCCAGCAGCAAACCCAGAAAAGGTGAGACAAGAACTTTCGAATTATGGATTACAACCAGAAGAATGGGGTGGAACTACCATCTTCTGTGATATATCAGCAAAAAGTAATATTGGAATTGATAAACTCCTTGAGATGCTCATCATCCAAGCAGAACTCTTAGACCACAAAGCCAATCCGAAACGAAAAGCAAAAGGAACCATTGTAGAAGCAAAACTCGATCCAGGTCGTGGTGCTGTGGCAACGGTTCTCATCCAAAACGGAACTCTCCGTGTGGGTGATGCGTTTGTTGCGGGAGTGCATGCAGGACGTGTTCGTGCGATGTATGACGACCTTGGTCGTTCCATCAAAGAAGCGGGCCCATCCTTTCCAGCTCTTGTAACGGGTCTCGACGGAGTTCCTGATGCAGGGGCTCCATTTGATGTGGTGATCGATGACAAAGAAGCACGAACCATCTCTCATAGCCGTCAAGATTATGAAAGACTCGGCCAATCAAAAAATGCTGCCACTCGTGTGACACTCGACAATATGAGTGAGATCATCAAACAAGGTGCCCTCAAAGAACTCAAAGTCATCATCAAAGCAGACGTTCGTGGATCGACAGAAGCGGTCAAAGAAGCTCTTGAAAAACTTTCGACTGCAGATGTTCGCCTCAATGTGATCCATGCAGGAACAGGTGCGATTGTAGATTCCGATATCATCCTTGCTTCAGCATCAAATGCAATCGTGATTGGTTTCCATACTCGTGCGAATCCGAAAACGGTTTCCCTTGCTGAGAAAGAAAAAGTCGAAATCAAATACTATAGCATCATCTACGATGTGGTGAATGAAGTGAAAGCTTCCATGGAAGGAATGCTCGAACCTGAAAAAGTGGAAAACATCATTGGTAAAGTCGAAATTCGCGATGTATTCAAAATCTCCAAAGTGGGGAACATCGCAGGTTGTATGGTGAAATCCGGTAAGGTAACCAAACAAGCATACGTTCGTGTGATTTCCAGCGAAACAGGTGAGATCACTTGGGAAGGGAAAATCAAAAACCTCAAACGTATGAAAGACGATGTGGCTGATGTCCTCACTGGATTTGAGTGTGGTATCTTACTCGATGGATTCAATGACTTCTCAGTGGGTGACGAGATCGAAGCATACGAGATTCGCGAGATTGCTCGTAAACTGTAAGGCGGCCTAAATGAATCCCATTCGAATGAAAAAACTCGAATCGGAGATCATTCGCCTCATCTCGTCTGCGATTCTGGAAGGAAAGGTAAAAGACCCACGGGTCTTTTTGCCAAGTTTCCATCGCATTGAAATCAGCGAAGACTTACGGTATGCGAAAGTATACTTCACTGCCCTTTGTAATAACAACGAAAGAAAAAAACTCACACAAGGACTTGTTTCTTGTGCGGGATTTTTGTCCTCGCTTGTCGGAAAAAACCTTCACTTGCATACGAACCCAAAGTTTAGTTTTGTCTGGGATAATAACTACATCAAAAGTTTAGAAGTGAACCGCCTCATCGATGAATCGGCTCCGAAAACACTTTTTGAAGAACTCCATCCCGATGCAGCGGATGAGGATACGACGGATACGGATGAAGAGAAAGACTCTTCCCGGAAAGACAAAGAGGCAGAATAAATCTTTCCGAAACCGAAACGACCGATTCCCATTTGGATTTTCCCTCAAATGAAAATTTATCATTCGCACCTAGAGTTTGTTTGGTGACCACTGATGGCAAAACCCTACCGATCTGGATTTTTATTTGTTTATAAACCACCTGGGATTACCAGTTCTGATTTGGTTCTAAAGACCAAACGTTTGTTAAACCAAAAATCTGTGGGGCATACGGGAACTCTTGACCGATTTGCCGAAGGCCTACTCATTCTCCCGTGTGGGGACTATACTGCTTTCTCCCAAGTATTCCTCGGAAAAGACAAAACCTATTTGGCAGAAGTGATCGTGGGATACCGCACGGATTCAGGAGACCCAGATGGAATGGTGGAAGTTGACGAAAGGGAATCCTCTCTTCAAAAATTTGAATCTCTTTTTTCCATCCAAAGATTGGAAGAAGAACTACAAAACCTCAAAAAACTCACAACTCAGAAAGCACCCAAAATCTCAGCTCTGAAAGTAGGAGGCAAACGCCAGTCTGATCTCTTCCGGGAAGGGACTGCGGTGGAAGAAAAGGAACGTGCTATCACCATCCATTCGGTAAAAGACATCCAAAAAACAGAATTTGGGTTTTCGTTTCGGGTCCATGTTAGTTCTGGAACCTACATTCGAAAACTAGTCCTTGATCTTTCCGACAAATGGGGGATTCCACTTTCCCTCGGTAGGCTTGTACGAGAATCGATCGGTGAGTACAATGTCAGTGGTGCCAAAACGTTGGAAGAGGTCACGGCAAGTGACCTCAAAGACTGGAAAGAAGTATTCCCTTTGCCGTTACGGATTGTGGACGAAACCGAAAAAAAAGCGGTAATCCACGGGGGTTATATCTGGGACAAACTCCCGAAAGCCGATTCCCTTGGGTTTTACATCGTGGATGCAGACGAGGCCACCATCCTTGCTTGGTGTTCTTACGAAGAGAAACCGAACCACATTCCTTACCGCTACCGAAAAGTATTTTTTGACCCTTCTGCAAAAATTATGTTTTCTAAATGAGTCGTTCTTAAAATCTGGACACTAGTATGATCACAAAAGAACAAAAACAGCAGATCATTGCTACATTCGGTAGCAAACCAAACGACACAGGTTCTGCAGAAGTACAAATCGCTCTTCTCGACTCTCGTATTAAAGACCTTACGGAACACTTCAAAGCAAATAAGAAGGATTTCCACTCTCGCCGTGGCCTAATCGCTATGGTAAACCAGAGAAAGAGTTTGTTGGAATACCTCAAACGTTCCAACTTAGAAAGTTATAAAAAGCTGATTGAAAAACTCGGCCTTAGGAAGTAATTCCTATGGCTACAGAGTTCACTGGTGTTTGGGGTAGAGATTCTATTACCCTAGAGACCGGCAAGTGGGCGAAACAAGCTCACGGGTCGGTTGTATACAAAACCGGAAATTTGGTCCTGCTTGCCACTGTGTGTGCAGCTGACGAACCAAAAGAAGGACAAGATTTTTTCCCTTTAACTTGCGAATATACGGAAAAAGCTTACTCAGTAGGTCGTTTTCCTGGCGGTTACTTCAAACGCGAAGCAAAACCTGCAGAGCACGAAGTATTACTCTCTCGTATCATCGATAGACCGATCCGTCCGATGTTCCCTGAAGGTTACTTCTCGGAAGTCCAACTCCTCGTCCAAGTATTATCTGCTGATAAACAAGTTTCTGTCCAAGGCCATGCAATTAATGCAGCTTCGGCGGCACTTTCTGTTTCTTCCATTCCATTTGCAGGTCCCATTGCGGGTGCTCGTATCGGAAGGATCGCTGGTGAGTTCATTTTAAACCCGACCAACGAAGAAATCACTAAATCTGATTTGGATTTAGTCGTCGCAGGAACCAAAGATGCCATCGTCATGATCGAAGGGGAAGCAAGCGAAATCTCCAAAGAAGACATGATGAATGCTCTTCGTTTTGCACAAGAACAGCTGAAAATTGCTGTGATGATGCAGGAAGAATTGGCTAAGAAAAATGGTACGGTTAAAAAAGAAGTCGTTTTAAAAACTCCTGATAAAGAACTCCACGCAAAAATTCGTGAGTTTGCATTTGAACGTTTAACAGCTGCTAACAAGAATGCAGACAAAGCAAAACGTAACGATGACATCAAAGCCATTAACAAAGAAACGGTTGAACATTTTAAAACCTTACTGGCTCCAGAAGATAAAACAAAAGACATCAAACATTTCCTTCATGAATTAGAATACGAAGTTGTTCGTGAACTAGTGCTTGGAGAAGGGATTCGTTTTGACGGTCGGAAAACAAACGAAATACGACAAATTTCATGTGAGATTGATGTACTTCCTGGACCACATGGTTCTGCTGTTTTCACAAGAGGACAAACTCAGTCCCTTGGGGTCATGACACTTGGAACTACTTCGGATAACCAACGTTACGAAACTCTCGAAGGTTCCAAAGAAAAGAACTTTATGTTACACTATAATTTCCCTGCGTTTTCTGTAGGGGAAGTGCGACGTAACTCTGGCCCTGGCAGACGTGAAATTGGTCATGGGAATCTAGCAGAACGTGCGATTAAAAAAGTCCTTCCTACGCAAACAGAGTTTCCGTATGTGATACGACTTGTGTCTGAAATTTTAGAATCCAATGGATCTTCTTCTATGGCGTCCGTTTGTTCGGGAACACTCGCGCTTATGGCGGGTGGGGTTCCGATTTCTGGCCCTGTGTCTGGGATTGCAATGGGACTTTTCAGTGATGAAAAAGGCCGATTTGCGGTTCTTTCTGACATTGCTGGGATCGAAGACCACTTTGGTGATATGGACTTCAAACTTGCGGGAACCAAAAAAGGCATCACTGCCTTCCAAATGGACCTAAAAGTGAATGGTCTAGGACTTGAAGTCTTACAAAAGGCCATCGAACAAGCAGAAGTGGGTCGTGACCACATCCTTGGTGAGATGAACAAAGCGATTTCTTCCGTAAAAGGAAACTTAAGCGAAAACGCTCCACGTATCACCCAAAAACAAATTCCAAAGGATCGAATCGGAGAACTCATTGGCCCTGGTGGGAAAATGATCCGTGCCATCATCGAACAATCTGGTTCGGAAATTTCTGTGGATGACTCTGGAAAGGTAACCATTGCCTCTCCAAGTGAAGAGTCCAAAGAAAAAGCCATTGCCATGATCGATGGAATCTTTGAAGAAATTGAAGTGGGGAAAATTTACGAAGGGGTGATTAAACGAATCGCTGACTTTGGTGCTTTTGTTGAAATTTTACCAGGAAAAGAAGGGCTTTGCCACATCTCTAAACTAGATGTGAAACGAGTTCAATCTGTTCGTGACATTGTTTCCGAAGGGGAAAAAATCAAAGTGAAAGTAATTTCCGTTGATAAAATGGGAAAAATTGATCTTTCGAGAAAGGATGTCCTTTTAGACAACTAAACAACAGTCCCCAAACATCTGTTTGGGGGGAGTGAACAAAATGGCACCCGTCATTGAATGCAAACGAACTGTATTGCCAAATGGTCTTACAGTTCTTTTCCAACCTATGAAACACGCATCCTCTATGGGGGTGGGTGTTTTTTTAAAACAAGGCAGTCTTGCCGAAACCAATTCTGAACATGGTTACTTTCACTTTTTAGAGCATATGCTCTTCAAAGATACAGAAACACGCACAAGTAAAGAAATCGCTGAATCCATCGAACGAGTCGGTGGGATTTTGAATGGTTCTACGGGGCGAGAATACACACAATACTATGTCGTTGCTATCAAAAACCAAGCAGAGTTAGCATTTGAAATTTTGTCAGATATGCTCTTTCGACCACTGTTTCGAAAGGAAGACATACAAACTGAGAAAGGTGTCATCATGGAAGAGATGCGTTCATATGAAGATGCCCCCGATGATTTTGTGTATGATTATTATTTTCGCAATATCTTTGGGAAGTCACCTTACGGGCGTGATATCATTGGAACCAAAAAATCAGTAACAGGTGTCACAGAAAAATCCATTCGTACTTTTTTTGAAAAACATTATTTCCCAAAGAATATGGTGATCTCTGTTTCGGGAAATTTCACTTGGGAGAAAGTCCTGGATCTCACAAATAAATACTTTTCTTTTGAAAATCCCAAAGGGAAAAATCCGACTGAACTCATCATTCCAGCACCTAGAAAAAGTTATTCGAAACATTTGGAACGTCGTAAAATTGAGCAGTTCCATATCATGCTTGGTGTGAACGGAAAAAAAAGAGACTACCGAACTGTGACTGTTTCAGGTCTTATTTCCACCATCCTGGGTGGTGGAATGGCATCTCGGCTTTTCCAAAACATCCGTGAAAAAGAAGGGCTTTGTTATAGTATTTACAGTTTTCCTTCGTATTACAAAACCACAGGACTTTTTTCGATTTCCTCTGCCACTTCCAAAGAAAAAGCAGCACGATGTGTGGAACTGATCTTAAAAGAATTGGAAACGATCACAAAACATGGTTTTACCAAATCCGAGCTGGCGGATGCCAAATCCAACCAAATGGGTTCGATTGCGATTGGGTATGAACTCCCTGAAAACCGAATGAATAATATTGGATTACAAGAAATCTATTACGGTACCTATTTTTCTTTGGAAGATCGTATGAAGGCAATTAAGTCAGTCACCTTAGACGAGATCAATCTTGCCGCCAAAGAAATGTTTGGTTTAGACAAAGTCCATTTGTCTTGTGTCGGGGATATGACGGAAACCCAATTTGCCAAAATTCCCGTTCAGTTTGGTGGATCGGTTTAAAAAAGGGAACTTGATGCAAAATCAAATTAACCATTTACAAATCCAGATTCTAAGAGAAGGGGCAGTTGTCCCTGAATACAAAACAGTTGGTTCTGCGGGTATGGACCTCTCCGCCTGCCTTTCGGAAAATCTTCTCCTTCCGAAGGGGGAAGTGGTATTGGTTCCGACTGGACTTGCCATGGCGATCCCTGATGGGTATGAAGGCCAAATCCGACCTCGGAGTGGATTTTCCACAAAACAGAGAATCATCATGCCCAATTGTCCAGGCACCATTGACTCCGATTACCGGGGTGAGATCCTCATCCCACTATTGAATCTCAGTGGATCTGATTATCTTTTGGAACCAGGTACACGTGTTGCGCAAATGGTGATCCAAGCGGTGGTGAAATTTCCCATCCAAGTGGTTACGGAACTCGGTTCCACAGAACGTGGGACGGGTGGGTTCGGGAGTACAGGAAAATAAGACATAATCATAAAAAAAGACACTTAGCTTTTTTGACAGTCTTCCGATAGAAGCTGTAGAGGTGCCTTTTTATGATGCGATCCCTTTGGACCGGCGCTACCGGGATGATTGCCCAACAATTTCATATTGATACCGTTGCCAATAACCTTGCCAACGTGAATACCACAGGTTTCAAAAAGAACCGAGTGGACTTTGAAGATTTAGTGTACCAACACCAAGTGCTTGCGGGAACTCCTGCTACCTCTGTTTCCGAAATCCCAACTGGTGTGAATGTGGGTCATGGTGTGAAAGTTGCCGCCACACAGAAGTTATTCGAAATTGGTTCCTTCCAAGCAACTGGGAATAAACTTGATTTAGCTCTCACTGGTGAGATGGCATTTTTTAAAATCCAAATGCCTGATGGCACTTTTTCTTATTCCCGGGACGGATCCTTTAAGATTGATTCGAACCAACAAGTGGTGACTTCGAATGGATATCTTCTCGAACCACCCATCATCCTTCCTGAAAATGCAATTTTAAATACTCTTATGGTGTCCGAAGAAGGCGAAGTCACAGTGAAAATCGGAAATGACATTCGCCCCACAACCATCGGGCAATTGGAACTTTACCGATTTGTAAACCCTGCAGGACTCCAAGCTGTGGGTAAAAACTTATTCCGTGAAACCGTTGCTTCCGGCCAAGAAATTCCAGGGATGCCTTCCCAAGAAGGGTATGGAAGTGTGTTACAAGGATTCTTAGAAATGAGTAACGTGAAAATCGTAGAAGAGATGGTGAATATGATCGTGGCACAAAGGGCTTACGAATCCAATTCCAAAACCATCCAAACCTCGGATAACATGCTTTCTACGGCGATTGGATTAAAACGTTAATGAAATTTTGGATCTCCATCCTTTTTAGTTTGGTGTTCTGTTTGCCAGTAATTGCAAACAAAGAAGACAACCGACTCTATCTCAAACCAAAAACCATCGTGGGTATGGGTGAGGTACGATTGTCTGAATTTACCAACTGGAAAGGGAATTGGAATCCAATTGTGTTTCGTTCTGTCAAAACACCCATCATCATTAGCCCTGAATCACTTTCGGATACAATTACTTCTCTTTATACCAAAGAATTTGGAGAAGGAATATCGTTCCAGGTGATGGGGAAAGAAGGGATTCTCCTTCCGAAAACTTCCCATGTATCCAAAAAAGAATTAGAAGAGTCTCTTTGGAAAGCTCTCTCACTTGCGAACCCAAATGGGTTAGGCGAAATCGGTGAAAACTTTCGGATCCAATCAGAGAAGGAATCCTTTCCCATCATTTCGGGAACTTCTCCCGTATGGCGTAGCCTTGGCCATTCTTTACATGCAGGGAAACGTTTGTTTCCATTGGATTTTTACTTCGAAGGGAAACTGGTTCATTCGGAATCCATTCCCTTCCTCATTGAAGAAAAGAAAAAAGCTTACTTCACGACTAAAGAAATTCCAGCAAAAACGGTTTTAACAGAAAACGATGTAGAACTACGTAGTTTTTTTTCTGCAGATTCATTCCGAGAATTCACTGAGGAAAACCCTGTGGGTAAAACGGCTCTCAATGGATTTTTACCAGACACTGCCATTGAAAAAAAACAAGTACGTACTCTCCATACCATTGAACGAGGCCAAGAAGTGGAACTTGTCTACACGATTGGAAATCTATTATTAAAAATCAAAACAAGAGCTCTTGCTTCTGGCAATAAGGGGGAAGAAATTCCACTCCTCAATTTGGCTTCCCAAAAGACCATTCGAGCTCGTGTACAAAACGAAGGTGTATGCCTTTTGGAAGAGAGATAAGAGATGTACTTTTTAAAATCCAAATCAAGCTGTATGATTGTTTTTTTCTGTGGGATGATCACTTATTTTGGTGAGTTCCGAGTTTTGTTTTCTTCCTTCACATTGTCACCTACCTTATCTGCAGAATCCTTATGGAAGGACAAAGACCCGTATTCCTATCCTAAAACCATCCAACCAGGGACTGTTGTGAAAGTGGTTTTGAAAAATGGACTTCGAGTGGAATATGAATCCGAATACAAAGCAACCTTTGACAATGATATCAAAACCGTTCCTGATAAAAAATTAGTCCCAGACCTACCCAATTATACTGCAAACTCTACCTATATGCGATCCAAAGTGGGAAAATCCAAATCCCAGGGGAAAGTAGTGGGTGTGATGGCAGTTCTTGTGACCGGAATTGATCCAGGTACTGGCAATTTAGAATTAGAAGGCAGTCGTGTGTTTAATCTTTCGGAAGAAAGAATTAACTTACGTTTATCGGGAACAATTTCACCAGAAGACCTAGATAAAAATCGTTTCATTCCGAGTGACCTCATCGCCAATTTACGAGTAGAATACCAAGGCACTCTGAATCCCAAAGAACTAAATGATCCCAATATCCAAATGAAACGGATTACAAATCCTGATGGATCTGTGACAGAAAAAGCAGAACTTTCAGACAAAGAAAAACAGGAAATCATCTTAAAAAACATTAAACGACTCTTAGGTGAAAGTGAGTAATCCTTTATGATTCGAAACAACAAACTGAAACAAACTTTCACAGAAATTGACTTTTCCAATAATGCTTCGATTTCGAAACAGAAATTATTTCAAACAAAGGTTACCTCTTTGTTCATTTATGTATTCTCTTTGATTTGTCTAAACAGTTCCCTTTTTGCTGTGGAAACGAGGCTTAAGGATTTGGTTCGGATTGATGCGGTTCGGGAAAACCAACTGACTGGATTTGGTCTTGTAGTAGGACTAAATGGAACTGGGGATACTAAAAACCCTTTGACTGAGGAAGCACTTCAAAACTACCTCGCAGGTCTTGGGGTAAATACCAAAAAGAATTTGCGAGATGCCAAAAATACTGCCTCAGTTCTCATCACTGCGAATGTCCCTGTGAATTTAAAAGAAGGGGATAAAATTGATGTGGTTGTATCCTCTCTTGGTGATGCCCGTTCTCTAGAAGGTGGGGTATTACTCCAATCTCCACTGAAAGCCGGTAATGGCGAAACGATAGCCGTTGCATCCGGTGTACTCGTGTTTGGTGGTAAGGAAAAAAAGAGAGGTGCTGATAAAAAATCTGGTTCGAACACGGCTCTTGTTCCCTTTGGAGCTATTTTGGAAAAATCCATTCCAAATGCACCCATCACCAAATCAGTGAAACTCACATTACTCGAAAAAGATTACACAACCATGGGAGCCATTGTGGACACCATCACCGCTGAATTATCGGTGGTACCTGAAGTGGTGTCACCAACAGAAATACTTGTTCCTCTACCGATGGCAAAAGATACGACTGGTCCGAATGGTGAATTAGTGACTGGTGCACCAAAATTAGATCTTACCTTTTTATCCAAATTAGAAAACCTGACTATCAATTCCTCTCCGGTGGCAAGAGTTGTCATCAATGAACGGACAGGAACGATTGTAATGGGAGCAAACATAGCCATTGATGAAGTGGCCATTTCCCAACAAGGCCTAACCATCCAAATTGCAAACAGAGACAAAGCACGGTATTTTTTTCCCATCCAAGATGATGGAAAGGGTGAGTCTGTTTTTGTCCTGAAGGAAACCACCCAGGTTTCGGATGTGGTGGGTGCCTTAAATAAAGTGGGAGCTTCCACGAAGGATATCATCTCCATTTTGGAAGCCTTAAAAAAACAAGGGGCATTAAAAGCAGAACTTGTGATCCAGTAATTGGAAATTCTGCCGATACTTTTAGTAGACATAATATATGGACATTCACAAAATCCAAGATTACTCGGGAAGACTCAGCCGATCCAAAGACGAAACCATCCTCAATCGGATGAAGTCGTTATCTGACCCCAAAGGGAAAGAAACAAACGGAAACAATAGATCGGAATTTCAAAATTTACTCGAGAACCATGAAGAACTCATGGGGAAGGTTAGTTCCTCTTCTTTAAAAGTACCACAAAACATCCGTGAGGAGATTACTGCTGATCCTTATCGTAAAAAATTATATGATGCTTCTGTGGAATTTGAATCTGTATTTGTGAAGATGATGTTAAAGGAAATGAAAAACACCATCCATAAAGAAAAACTCATCGATGGTGGGTATGCAGAAGAGATTTTTGAAGATATGCTTTATGATGAGTATGCTAAAAATATTTCACAAAACGAATCAATGGGTTTGGCGGAAGAGATCTACAAACAAATGTCTGCGTCTCTTCCACCTTTGAAATCAAAACCGTATCTTTAAATCCAATTCGTAAAAGAAGTTTTTCGAAGTTCTTCCTTCCACTTATCTTCCAATTGGGTGAGACTGTCGTTTAGTTTTGGAGACAAACTTGCCCTTTCTTTTGGTGCACCTAGTTTAAAACTAGATGTTTCTTCATACACTGAAACCAGATTGATTTGATCTTTTAATTTGATTGGTGTGATTCGTTTGTCTTCCGTGATTTGGATGAATTGAGCCTCAGTTAATTTGTCCAAAATTTGGTTTAATTCCTTTTCAGGCAAAACAAGTGACTTTCGTAACTGTGCAAGTTTGATGAGTTCCCCTTGGCTTTGTTGGTGAGAATAGGTAAGTGTTAATACTTGCAGAATTTTATAAAATTCAAAGGAAAGTGTTCCATCAATATCATCAAATGGATGTTTCGGAAGTAAGTATCGATCAGGGAATTGTAGGGTTGCCGTTACTTCTGCTCCATACAAGATGATAAGAGAAATGGAATAAATTGCAAGTAAGGTGATGGGGATTGCTGCTAATGCTTTATAGACTAACATTGTTTTTTCGGTAAAAGATGTGAGGTAAATATTGATAAACCCCCAAAAAAACAAAATGAGAATCAAACCAGTTACAGCTGCACCAATTGATGAGGCTCTGAGAGGAACCTTTGTGTTCGGGATGATATTAAAAATCAGTAAGAAAAATAACCATAATGCTAACAATGGTAACAAAAATTGGAAAATGGAATAAAGGGAAAAAAATCGTTTTCCACCTTGGTATTTTTTCCAAATGGTTTGGCCATTTCCATCTTCTTCTACACGAATGATTTTATTAAATTCACCAACTCCAACGATGCCTAACATTCCTTCATTCGGACTTTCAGCTTCATTTTGGTTTTCGATTTCGATTGGTTCTTCAGATGTTAACGTATTGGAAACTATGGAGGAAACTGTTTCCTTCGAACCATTATTTTCTAAATTGGAATCTGATTTTTTCTTAGAAAGTAATAACATGTCTAAGATCATTCCTGCTTTTCCTTTGTAAGCAACTGACCAATTTTCACCTTCATCTTCTGAAAGGAGAATGTCTCCTAAGGAAGTTAAAACAAAGATATCATAGTCTTGTTTTTTAGGAGAAACAAATACCCAAACACGTTCATATGAATATTTTCTATGGCTAAGGTCTGTCCAAGTATAGCCACCATCAGTCGTTTTGAAAATGGCACCACTATCTCCTACTAAAAAACCCACATTACGATTGAGAAAGGAGATATCGTTTAGAGGTTTGCTAGAGATTTCTTGAGGGAAAAAAGTTGTTCCACCATCACTCGTTTTCCATAACCTTCCCTCTCGATCCAAAATGAATCCGTCCTTTTCGGAGAAAAATCGAACTCGGATGGGAGTGATCGCTTCATCATGGAATCGTTTGATTTCTTTGAATGGTTTTCCTAAATCATATCGTAAGGTTCTTGTATCCTTCGTTAAAATGTAGAGTGTATCGTAATCAATGGCACCAAAATCGGAAATTGAAATTCCTTTTAATGCGTGTACCTTCCAAGATTTCCCCAAATCATTTGAATATAAAAATGTACCTTCTTCTGAAATGGTGAATAAGTCATTTCCTACACTTCTGATTCTAAAAAAGTTTTCTTTTCTGATATTGGGCTTTTTGCATGTTCCTGTTTCGACAGTTTCCATATCGATACAAAGCATATTTTCAAAGTCTATGCTTGCTTCTGGAATGAAGGAAATGGATTTGTTCAACTCCCGCATCACACCAATATTCCCTTTTTCTCCCGCTACCCAAATTTCTCCATGTTTTGTTGCAACAATAGACTTTAAATGTGGTGAACGAACAGAATCAGAAATTGTATCTGTAATATTTTTCCCAACAACGAACAGTAAAGGTCCAAAAGAAATTAGGAAAAAATAAAACACAAATTTATTAATAAAATTTCGATGAAAGTCAATTTTCCAAATGATATGAAATGCTTTTTCTAACGAACGTAATACGGCTGTGGCAGAAAAGATAAATACCACAAATCCAACAGCTCCAATTTGTGTTGCTGTGGAGATAATATCCGTGAGTGTTTCTAAATAGGGTGTGATATCAAATTGAATATTGTTTTGTAATAAGTATGAATTGATTTTATCAACAAGTTCGCCTTGGTTTGTGTGCACCCCGGACGCCACCGTAATGAGAGCAAGAGCGACAGTTAATGTGGGAATGAGGGTAACAATTGTCGTGTAAGCTAAACTTGAGCCAATGATCAGACAGTCGTCTTTCATAAAACGATGTACCGATACAAGTAACACTCGTAAACCTAGAATGATTTTTTGTTTGATACTAGGTGTTTCGGGAATGGTTGTCAGACGAACAAGGAGTGGGGTTTTGATGGTGTCGCTCATAAACTGTCCTATTTTTTAAATGCATACAAAACATAACTAGAGGTGAGAGGAAATCCATTCCGTTTCATTTTGGATACAAAATGATAATAGGAAATGCGAAACCATTTCAGGTAATCTTTCCATGTCCGGAAGGAACCCCTTACTTTTTTGAGTTTAGCCATTAATGGAAAATCCACACCGAAGTAAGATACGAAACTTCCAAATCCAAGTTGAGTCAATATTTTTTTTAACAGGGTATCAGAGTAATAAAAGACATGACCTGGCATATAATAATGGTAACTGGAACCTTCTGTTTTAGCTTGCCAACCTTCAAAATTAGCAGTTTGTAGAAGTAATAACCCACCAGGTTTTAAAATTCTTGTTAATTCTTGGAAAAATAGGATGGGATTTTCAATGTGTTCGATCACTTCGACCATCGTGATCACATCAAAACTTTGATTTGGAAAATTTGCCTCATACAGATTGCCATTGAATGTAGGGATTTGGTTTTCATTCGCATAACTAGCTGCATACGTTGAGATTTCCACTCCTTGGATAGAATATCCTTCTTCCCTTGCCACTTCCAAAAATCCACCAAAGGAAGAACCAATGTCTAAAAAGTGGCCAGTTGGACGAAACCGTTTGATGTTTTGGATCCTTGCCTTCCATACAAAACGAAAAAAAGGTTTTTGTTCTCGTTCATCGATATAGGTGTAATCTGCTTTTCCTTGGTAATACTCTTGTGTGTATAATTCTTTTTGGTTGGGCCTTGGTGAAAGTGCTTGGAGTTTGCAAGTTTGGCATTCTACAATAGATAGGCCTTTGTATTGGCCTTGTGTTTGGTAAAGTGGTTTCCAATCACATTCACCTTGGAGAGGGCATTCTTTTCTTAAAGAATCCATCTCATCCATTATTTTTTCGCAAGGAAAAACCAGTGGCAAATTCGTTCTGTGAGTTTTCCGAGGGGAGTTCTTTCTGTATAACCAATTGAAACTTCGGAAAAGATTGATAAAAAATCTTTTAGGTCAGAGAGGGAATATGTCTCGGCATACCCACCACTAAGATCAATTAGGTTGATTGTTCCTTGGCTTAAGCCTAAATGTGTATCTCCTTCGGCTCGAATGGAACCAAGCAAATACCCGTTTGGTGTTAAAGAATGGTAAAGAGAAGCGAGGAGTTCTTTTGCATCACTTCGGTTGTTATAATGAAATACTCCCCAACTGACAATCACTGCAAATTCCTCTGGTCCAAATGGTAATGGGAGGTTTGGAGTGTGCAGGAACTTTATGGATGGTTCCGATTTTGTTAGTAAATCAATGGTTGTTTTGGCATTATCACATGCCTTTACTTCGTATCCAAAACTTTGTAAAAGGACTGAGTGCCTTCCTGACCCACAACCAAAGTCTAACGCTTTCCGATTTGGGGGATCAATTTTGGAGAGTAGGCGTACAAGATTCTCATCGGGGAAATTTAGTTTTGATTTTGGTCTTTCGTAGTGTTTGTCCCAGACGTTTTTCATGTTTCCAATCGGTCAAGGATTGACCTATACCAGTCTTTTTGGGAAATATTTTGTTTGGTAGAGATTCCAAAAACAAACGTTCGTCTATGGTTTCCTTCTCGTGAGTCCAAACTTGTCCCTGTAGGAATCAACTGTTTTTGGAAGAACAAAGTTTCCATCGAATTAGGAACGAATCCTTTTGGATCCGTCATCTTTTTTTGTTTGGTGGAAGGAAGGATAAAAAAGATACCTGAATGAGTGATTCCTTTTCCAGGTGTTTTTAAAAATTCAGGTCTTGTTTTTTCACCGATGGTGACAGAAAGTAAGTCCTTAAAATAATCATACCCGTAATGAGCAGGTAAAAGTTGGTCGGCTAAAAACTCACCACCCACTTCAGGTGTTGCTTCAATGAGAATACATTCTTTATTTTTTGTGATTTTAAATTCTGCAACAAAAGGTCCTGTTTTTAATTTACAGGCTGTCACAATACTCTGGCAGATCATTTTTAATTCTCCTGCCATTGTTAAATGTTGCGAAGGTGCAATGTGCGCCACTTCCATAAAATGAGGAATCCCCGTTGTTACTTTGTCTGTAAGTGATACTAAATAAAATCGTTTATTGATGACAAACCCAAGGACAGTCACCTCTTCCCCTGGAGTGTAAGGTTCGATTAAATACGTCTCATTCGATTTGTTTTTTAAGAATTTTTTATAATCAACTTCTGATTCAATGACAGTGATTCCTTTTTTGCCTGATCCTTCTTTGGGTTTGGCAATCATAGGGAATTGCAGATCTAATTTTTTATCTTTCGATTTGGGTGAAACAGAAGTGGGAATCAATGATGGAACTGGAATTCCATACTTGGAAACCGATTGTTTAAACTTTTCTTTGTCTAAAAAAAGGTTTGTACTTTCTCTTGGATTCCCTCGTAGTTTTAATTTTTCAGCAAGATACGAAACGGTATACACTGCTTTGCCGTAAGACCGCGAACCCACTCCCAATAATTTGTAGGGAAGGGGGACCTTACCCATTGCGTGTAAAATTTTACGGTATTCGTGAGTAGATTCTAATATTTTAATATCACACTCAACGAGGCCAGGTGCCATTGGATTGGTATCCACAGCAATGACCTTAAGTCCTCTTTGTTTCGCTGCACGAATGAGAGGGATTTGGTTCTCCCCGGCACCCACGGAGAGATAACTTCCATGTAATTGTTTCATTTAGGACCCGCGAGAACCACCACGGCGTTGTACTCCTGTATTGCCACCACCTGATGTTTGGTTTCTACCAAAGGTTGGTTTTGCGACAGCAGGACTTCCTTTTTTCTTTTGGGCTTCATTTTGCGCTTTGGTCAATTCTTCTTGGTTGACCACGACGATTTTTTTCCCTTCCAATTCCTTTCCATTGAGATTTGCGATGGCTTTTTCCGCATCTGCATCGGCCATTTCGGCGGTTCCATACCCAAGCGAAACCTTCGTGAGTTTGTCACGTTTGATTTGTAGGTGTGTTACCTTTCCATGGGCGGAAAGAAGTTTCTCGAGGGCATCGTCCGAAAGTGATTGGGGGAGGTTTCCGATAGATAACTTCATGTCCTTCTTTTTTCCGAAAAATTCCCCAAAAATTCAACTCTTTTTTGACTATGTCGCATTTTCTCTTGGGGAAATCAGGGATTTGGTCGATTGGAAACATAGGTAGGAACTTATGTTACGAGGATTGTATACAGGTGCAAATGGGATGATTTCCCAACAAGTGCGTATGGATGTGATAGCCAATAATTTGGCCAATGTGGATAAAACTGCATTCAAAAAAGATACCACTGTCTTCAAAACCTTTCCTGAAATGTTATTACATCGTTATTCTGAAGATGGGATTGGAAAAACTCCCATGGGTTCCTTTGATACCTCTCCTGTTGTCGGTAAACTGGGGTTTGGTGCGGAAGTGAACGAAGTGTACACTCGCTTTGAACAAGGGGCAGTGAAAAAAACTGACAATATTTTTGACCTTATGGTCCAAGACCAACCTGGAATGGAAAAACCTGCCTTTTTTTCTGTTCTTACCAACCGGGGTGAACGTCTCACTCGGAGTGGAAGTTTTGTACTTGATAAAAATGGTTTTGTTGTGACCCCACAAGGATTTCCTCTCCTTGGCGAAAAAGGTCCCATCCAAGTGAACCAAGGGAACTTCCTTGTGAAAGAAAATGGCGAAATATATATCAATGCCAAACTCGGAACGGCACCAAAAGACGGAACCAATTTTAGTGAAAATCGTTTCGAAGAACCAGTGTTACTTGATAAATTGAAAATCCGCACGGTCGAAAACCCGCGCCACCTCGACAAAGAAGGGGATTCTTTTTATTCCGACACTCCAGAATCGGGAGAACCTACAGCCTTTCCGGAACTCCTTGCCCCACAAGTGTTACAAGGGTATTTGGAAGCATCGAACGTATCGGTAGTGACTGAGATGGTGGATATGATTGAAGTGAATCGTGCTTACGAAGCCAATTCCAAAACCATGCAAACCCAGGACAGTTTACTTGGCCGTTTATTTGAAGTAATGCGGTAGGGGGGAATCCCCGAATGATTTAATTCGATAGAAAATTTCATTTCTAATCAGAAACTATATTCGTATCATTCGGGGACCGGGCTCATTCGGGGTGCGCGAATCGCTCCCGTCTGACATTCGTCAGACCAAGCCCTACTGATCCCTTTCCCAAAAAAATTAACTCCTTGTACCACCATCAATTTTATACACAGATCCTGTGATAAAACTGGATTCATCCGATGCTAAAAAAACAATGAGATTTGCCACTTCACTCGGTTTGCCTAATCGTCCCATGGGAATGTTTTTTTCCATCGCCGATTTCCCCCGTTCGCCTGCGACATCAAGGATGGCAGTTTCTGTCCAACCAGGGCAAACTGCATTGATCCGAATTCCTGCCTTTGCTACTTCTAAAGCACCAGTTGTCGAAAGTTCAATCACACCTGCTTTTGCTACACAATACGGCCCAAGGGAAGGTGAGGCTCCAAGTCCTGCAATGGATGCCACATTGATGATGGAACCACCTTTCTTATCAGCTAACATCAGTTTAGTTGCATATTTTTGACACCAAAATACACTTGTTAGATCAAGTGAAATCAATTGATTCCAAACTTCCGTTGAAACTTTATGCATGAAGGTTGGTTTATTGGCGATACCAGCATTATTTACCATGATATCAATCCGTTTGTTTTGGTTCGGTAAGTAATTGGTTAACTGGATGATGTCTTCTTCACGACTGACATCACAATAAACAAACGAAGCCGTCCCACCAAAGTTTTGGATTTCGTTTACTAGACGATTCCCTTCTTCTTCTTTGATGTCTGAGACAATCACATTGGCACCTTTTCTCGCAAGTAGGAGAGAGGTTTCTTTTCCAATTCCAAGGGCTGCGCCAGTTACAATTGCATTTTTTCCAATTAAACTTTTATCCATTTATATAAGTTGTGAAAGAATCAAGAGAATGGCAACCCATTTTATTTCTATGTTAGCTGAATGGTGAACCGATCGGTATATTTATTTAGAGATAATTGTGATATGTAATGAGGTTTTACATTGGATGTGAGTTTTTGATTCAAGATGTCTTTATGCAGATAAGTACATTGGGAGGATTTGCAGTTGGAAAAATTTGATTTCTCCAGAATATTCGAAAGGCAATGGGTTTTCCTTTATTCGTTTATTGGTAAAGGTTTGGTCTTTATAGTGAATCTCATTACTTTTGATCCGTTTCCAATCAGATTTTTAGGAATAGTACGGATCGAAGGAAACTGAAATCTGATGATTCTAAATACTTCCTTTCCCTCTCCACCGAGAGTCAAAGAATGGGGAAGGAACATTCGTTTTTTCTAAAGCACTATTATTTTAGCTATGGATTTGTTGCAGGAATTTTTCATCATCTCGCCCACCAATGTGTACTTTGTCGAAGGAACCTATAACCCTTGGTTTGTACTTTTATCCATATTCATTTCCATCCTTGCTTCTTGGATTTCTTTATATTTATTACATCGATTCTCTGAAGTAAGGAATCAATTCTCTCGATTTGCGATTTTGTTTACCGCAAGTTTATCTCTTGGTGGTGCTGTTTGGTCCATGCATTTCATCGGAATGATCTCCTTTGAGTTATGCACTACAGTTACATACAATAAGTTGATCACAACATTGTCCATCCTTCCTAGTTTTATTGCTTCTTTTTTTGCGCTGCAAACCCTCAGTAAAAAACAAATTACGAAATTTGAATTGGTTTCCATTGGAATTCTCGTTGGAGTTGGCATTGGATTTATGCATTATATGGGAATGTCTGCAATGCAGATGAAACCAAAATTGATGTACGATCCGATTCTTTTTTTGATTTCACTTGTTGTAGCCATTGCCCTTTCGATTTTATCCATTTTCATCCAATTCCGATTAAAAAACTCAAACCTAAAGATTAGGAGTATTTATTTAACGTTAGTTAGTGGAATAGTGATGGGTTCTGCGATATCGGGCATGCATTATACTGGAATGGCAGCAGCTCGATTTGTTGTGCCCATCGGAACCAGTGTAGACAATTCCACGAATGACCAATTATTTTTAGCCTTTTTAGTAGGTTTTGGAAGTTTATTTGTGATTGGATCTGCCGTTGTAACAATTGCATTTATCAGTTATAAGGATCTTTTCCAAAACTTAGTCAAAAGTGAATCTCGGCTTAGAGCAATCATTGAAACGGCAGCCGATGCAATCGTTATGATTGATACACGTGGTATTGTTCAGGAATTTAATGTAACAGCGGAACGAATGTTTGGTTGGTCTTCGAATGAGATCATCGGTAAAAATGTAAAAATTTTGATGCCAAGTCCCTTTCGCGAGGAACATGATGGATACTTATCCAATTATCTGAACACAGGAGAAGCGAAGATCATTGGTATCGGTAGGGAAACCATTGCAGTTCGTAAAGATGGAACTACATTTCCAATCCGTCTTGCCATCGGTCACACCAAACTTCCACAAGACGATATTTTTGTTGGGCTTATTAGTGATATCTCAGAGAGAATCATGATTGAAAATGCATTAAAGGAAAATGAAGAACAATTAAAATCATTCATACAAAATATCCCTGGCGTAGTTTACCGTTGTTTGGTTGATGAATATTGGTCTTCTGTTTTTCTAAGTGATGCAATTTTTACTTTATCAGGTTATCCTGCGAGTGATTTTTTAGAACCAAATCGTATTCTTAATTTTTCTGACATCATCCATCCTGATGATAGAGAACACGTTTCTAACACGATACAAAATGCGATATCTACCTCGGATACATTTGTATTAAATTATCGAATTTTGCACAAAGATGGAGACATTCGTTGGGTTTTGGAATATGGTGGTCTTGTTTATGATGAAAACAATGAAGTGAAGTTTTTGGATGGAGTGATACTCGATAACACAGACAGGCGAATGATTGAAGAGGCTCTTATTGAATCAAAAGAAAAGGCAGAGATGGCTTCTATCACAAAAACAACCTTCTTAGCAAATATGAGTCATGAAATTCGTACTCCTATGAATGCTATCATAGGTTTTACCGAAGTTTTGCTTGCAGACCCTCTACCCAATCCACAAAAAAAACATCTTGAAACCATACGAAATTCTGCAAAGTCATTATTACGATTGTTAAACGATATCTTGAACTCTGCGAAACTGGACCGAGGCTCAGTAGAGTTAGAAGTATTTGATTTCTCTTTACTCTCTCTCATAGACCAAGTATCCTCGACGTTTGCGATCGAAGCAAAGAAAAAGGGATTAACATTTACTACCTTTTATTCGGATTTATTGGAAGATTATTACAAAGGGGATAACCTTCGCATTCGGCAAATTTTAACGAATTTAATAGGCAATGCGATTAAATTTACAAAAGAAGGAAAAATTCACCTTTCTGTTACACCAAAGGAGAACCAGGTGATGTTTCATATCCATGATACAGGGATTGGCATTGCAGAAGACAGACTTGAAAAAATTTTTGAACCATTTACACAAGCAGATGTATCTATGAGTCGTCGATTTGGAGGAACAGGCCTTGGTACGACCATTTCCAAACAATTGGTGGAACTGATGGGTGGGAAAATTTGGGTAGAAAGTAAAATGGGAGAGGGGAGTGATTTTTATTTTTGTTTACCATTACAAAAAGGGAATTTAGAAACACTCATCCAAAATAAAGAACTTCATTCCCTTCCTAAATTAAATGTCCTCATTGCCGATGACGTCAAACAGAATGTGGAACTCATTCAAATCTTAATGGAAACAAACGGACATAAGGTGCAAGTAACTCACAACGGATTGGAAGCATTAAAGGCATTTCAAACAAATAGTTTTGATTTGGTTCTTATGGACATCCAAATGCCTGAGATGGATGGATTAGAAGCTACAAAACAAATGCGTACATTTGAATCTGCCAATTTGCGGAATCGAACTCCTATCATTGCCCTCTCTGCAAGTGTATTTGAAGAGGACAAGGAACAAGCAAGAATGGCAGGAATGGATGGATTTGTGTCCAAGCCCATTGATGTAGAGGAACTTTACGAAGAAATTGCGAAATGGGTTTTGAAACGACCTAGTCAAAAGACAGAACAAATGACGGATGAATCCATTGAGAAACAGAATCGATTGTTAAACCAAAGTACATTGGACCATTCATTCGATACTCCAATTGATTGGGATCGAGGGATTAAAATTTATGGTTCCAAAACAAAATACATTCGTGTGTTACAGGATTACTTACGTGACCAAGTGAATACCATTCCAAACTTCAAAAATCAAATGTTAACACAGAGCCAAATGACTGAAGTGATCCATAAATGGAAAGGGGTCACTTCGAATTTGGGTTTAAAATCAGTATTACAAATTCTAAAAGGATGGGAAAAAGAATCTCATAACGAATCAGACTTCCACTCTTTATGGAATTTGGTCCAGACGGAATTCCAAAAACTTCTTGGAATTTTATCCCAAGGCAATAGAGAAACAGTGCCAGTATCTGATGATAATGAGAACAAAACTTTGGATCCATTGGATGCCAAAAAAGCAATTCAATTGATTCAGAACCTTATCCTCTCGTATGAAAAAGGTAACCTCAATCCTACTGATTGGCAGGAACTTGAGAAAATACTATCATTACCTTCTTTTCTTGCAGAGATTCACACGATCACAAAATCCATTGAACAATTTGATTTTGAAACATCCATTCAAAGTTTGAAAAAACTGGAGAAACAATTAGGAGATATTTAGATGAAAGACAATCTAAAAGCAAAGGTCCTTATCATCGATGATGAACCTACAAATTTACAAATTTTAAACGAAATTCTTAAAAATGATTATATCCTTTTTTTTGCAAAAGATGCGGAAAAAGGTTGGGAACTTGCAAATCGAGAAACTCCCGATTTAATTCTTTTGGATGTGATGATGCCAGAAGTCACAGGTTATGAGCTCATCCAGAGATTCAAAGAAAACCAAAGTACCAAATACATTCCTGTGATTTTTGTTACGGCTCTCACTGATGTGGGAGATGAAGAAAAAGGATTTAAATTAGGTGCTGTTGATTATATTACAAAACCAGTAAGTCCCTCCATTGTCAAAGCACGAGTCAAAACTCATTTGTCTCTTGTGGATAGTGAAGAAGTGAAAATTACAAGATTACAAATCATCCAAAGATTGGGTATGGCTTCTGAATATAAAGACAATGAAACGGGGATGCATGTTATTCGTATGAGCCACTATTCAAAAACACTGGCTCTTGCCATTGGATACAGCGAAGAAGGTGCAGATGAAATTCTGAATGCAGCTCCTATGCATGATGTTGGAAAAATTGGGATCCCAGATTCCATCATCCAAAAACCAGGAAAACTTACGGAAGAAGAATGGCAGATCATGAAACGCCATCCACAAATTGGAGCGGAGATCATAGGAGACCACCATTCTAGTCTGTTAAAATTAGCAAAATCCATAGCACTCACTCATCATGAAAAATTTGATGGTACTGGATACCCTTACCAATTAAAAGGGGAAAATATTCCACTAGAAGGAAGGATCATTGCAATTGCAGATGTATTTGATGCTCTAACAACCGTAAGACCATACAAAAAAGCATGGGAAGTAGAGGATGCTTTATCATTTTTACAAAAAGAATCGGGAACCCATTTTGATCCTCAATTGGTAAAAGAGTTTATGAAAGTATTACCAAAAGTGTTAGAAATCAAAGCAGAATGGCCTGAAGAAATGGAAAAAAAGAACCAGTCTTAAATCGACAAAACCGAATTCATTTCCAATCGAATGTTTCTGTTATTAGTAGGCCTTGAAACCCGTTGGCCTTTCTCCACGTTTGTAAAATTCCATCGCTTTTTTTTCGTCTTTTAATAACCGGCTTTTTGCAATGAAACGAACAAACCATGGAATTTGTTTTACCTTTCCCCCAGTGGCAATCGCTAACAAGTATGCTTTGGCACATTTTTCGATTAATTCACAATTATAAATTGCCTTCTCACGAGTCACACTTGTGATGATGACCTCTTCACCTAACAAAAATCCATTTGCACCAGAAGTAAGTGTTGGACTCGTAAGTAAATTCCCATTCAGATCAATTGGTAATTGGTAAACTGGTGCCCCTAATTGCCGGCATTGTTCGTCAAAAACTAAAGGAAGAGGGTGGTCAATCGAATGTAGATGAGAACTCCAAGGGGGGATGAATCTTACAATCGCACCAACATCAGGGCGAATTTTATAAAGGTCAACATGGAAACGGATTAAGGAAGGGAGAGTGGGTAACGAATCATCTCCACTTAACATCGTATTTGGATTCTCTAGATGATAAATTCCGACGTGAGGTTGTTTCTTTTTTCCATCTCCCTTCACCATAAGGATCATTTTCCCTTCACCAGGTACTAAAAAAGACAAACTTGCCGTTAGATTTTGGAAAAGTCCCTTGGATTCCAATCGGGTCCAGAGGTCTTGTAACTCCAATTCGTCGGGAGATAGTTTTTTTTTCACTCTATTTGTTTTTTTAGCTAATTGGATCATGATGATTCCTTTTGTAACTTAAGTATGCCTTGCACTTAAAAAGATCGTATTGATTTGTTTGAGTAGTCTTGAAGAAAGTCGGTTTGGATTTGGATGATTTTGAATGGATTGGCGTAAAAATTCAGATGCTTCTTTTTCGATCAAGGTAACAGAACGGATTGCAGATTTTAGATCCTTTGCTCCACAGACAATTCCATGGTTTTTGAGTAAGTATCCATTTGTATTGTCTGAAATTTTTGACTGAAAGGCACTTACTAAAAATGAAGTTCCGGAAGGAGCATAGGAAACCATTACCAATCGATCCCCTAATCGTTCCTTTGTTTCTTTCTCTGTTAAGACTAAATCCTTTCCTAGTAATGTGATGGCACTTGCTAAGGGTTGGTGCGTGTGTAAACTGACATTGATGTCAGGTCGTTTTATAAAAAAACTAGCATGGATTCCACTTTCCGTTGTGGGTTGTTTGGTACCTTCCACCATCTCTAGGGAATCAATTCGTAAGACACAAAGGTCTTCTGGTTTCATTGTATAATAATCACTTGCAGAAGGTGTGACCACCATATAAGTTTCATCCACACGTACAGCTAGATTACCACCGATCCCTGCTAAAAAACCAAGATCAGCTAACTGAATACAGGCGGTTATCATCTCTTTTTGGATGGATTTGGTTTTTTTTGTGTCAAGGGTCATCACAATTTCCTTCCTTTTCTAGGATGAATAATAGTCGACAATTGTCGACTAAAAAATATTCCCTTTTGTCGATTCGTTCTATTTCCAGAGTTCCTTCTAGTCATTTAATTTCTCGACAAATGTCGGTAAAATTACAAACTACACCAGGTTTTGAAGTGATGAAACATGCGAATTTCCCATTTTTCCTTTCTTTCTGCAAACGAACGTTGTCCGTTTGGATCGTGAATGTCCTTGGTCCTACTGACCAATTTGTGATGCGCCACCGAATTTTGAATGGCACATTGTTTGCGGGACTCATTGCCATGTTAGTTGGACTTGGATCAGAGTTTTTCCGAGAAGGCTTTGAAATGGGAGGATTACTCGCCTTATGGGCAGCATTTGGTTCTACCATTTTATTTTATTATTTGTCTCGATTGAAACGTTACTTTCAAATTTTAATTGTCCCTACGTTTATCATCAGTTCACTCACTGCCTGTTTGCAGATTAAATATAGTGGTGGGATTGTCAGTGCCAATGTGATGTTACTTGCTCCCATCCTTGTTCTGAATATGTTAATTCTCGGCAAAAAATGGGATAGTGTTGCGATCCTTTTTTTTGTTTCACTCTTATTTGTAATCAATGAAGTACAAAATGGATTCCCTAATTGGTTTTCTGATTATTCATCTTTAAAGGCAAGGAGTGAAGATTTCCTCATCACAGCTGTTTCTGTTTTACTATTATTAGGACTGATGTTACGAACACTCAATCGTTCTTATGAAGATGCAATTTTAGAGGTTAGTCGCTTGAAGTCACAACAAGATGGTGACTATTATCTCACTTCACTTCTCACTCGTCCGCTTTCTGGGATACGAAACCAATCAAAATCAGTATCATTTTTATCCTATGTCAAACAGAAGAAATCTTTCCAATTTAAGGAGAGAGAGTATGAATTGGGAGGGGATATTTGTGTTACTGACCAAATTGTTTTACGAGGGCGTAAGTATTGTGTATTTGCCAATGGTGATGCGATGGGGAA
Source organism: Leptospira paudalimensis (assembly GCF_026151345.1). Taxonomy (NCBI): domain Bacteria; kingdom Pseudomonadati; phylum Spirochaetota; class Leptospiria; order Leptospirales; family Leptospiraceae; genus Leptospira; species Leptospira paudalimensis. The sequence continues at coordinate 1,919,028 of NZ_JAMQPR010000001.1, read as the reverse complement.
ATCCATGCAAGGGGCAGGTGGAGTCTTAGTTTTTGGTACAGCATTTCGTGCTCTCATAGAACGAACGAATCGAGAAGGAATATTATCCGAATATTACCCCGAACGTTGGTTACACACTGCTTTAAATGATTTGAATAATGTTTTTGAAGGTTTTGATGGATCGATGTCAATGTCCTTACTTTTGGGACTTGTTGATGAAAAAAATGGATATATGTACTATATCAACGCAGAACATCCTTTTCCGATTCGGTACCGAGAGGGAAAAGCACAGTTCCTTTCCGAACAAGCCACTAATTATAAATTAGGAATGCAAAAGGAAAGAGCAAAAATTGAAACATGTTGGATTCGACCTGGAGACACCATTATTTTAGGAAGTGATGGTAGAGATGATTTGGATTTGGGGATGGATGAATCCAAAAATCGTGTCATCAATTTTGATCATACTTCCATCTTAAAACAAGTGGAAGAAACAAAAGCTGATGTAATTGCCTTAGGAATCAAATTACAATCAATCGGTGAGTTAACAGATGATTTGTCGTTTCTCAGCATCAAATTCCAACCATTTGAAACCCCAAAAAGGAATTTTGAATCCGGAACAATTGAAAGATGTATCCAATTGGTAAAGAATGACCAAAATTTAGAGGCATTACAAATTTTAGAGAAAGAGTTAGTGATTGAAAATGAAAACCCCCTGTTTTGGAAAGTATTGTACCAATTGTATCGTAAACTAGGTAGGTTTTCTTTGGCGGGACAAGCTGCTGAATCCTTTTCGAATGTGCACCCATCAGGTTTACAGATGATTTGGAATGGTGTCATACAATATGCGAAGGCTGGTATGATAGAAGAAGCCATCGATTTAGCAGAGAGACTTGATAGTCGAAAACCAGATGTTTTACCTGTATTAAAAGTCCTAATCAAATTGTACCAAAAATCAAAACGTCCTGAACGTGCGAAGGAAGTTGTGTCGACTTACCATAAATTGAAATCATCTACAAATTGAGGGATCACTTCATGAATATGGTGAAATCGTATACAATTCTTTGTATCATCGTATGAGATTTCAGGATTGAATCGATTCTTAATTTAAATTGGAAAGAAATTAGGTCAGATCATCTTAAGAAAATAAAAATGAATTTACTTTTTAGAATCCAACCATTGTTATCGTTTCCAGACGGAAGATAGAACCAATCTTCATAAGGTTACATGTATGGAAGAAAACGAAACAATAGAAATGCCCGTAGTAATGGAAGAACCTGCTCCTGAAGTAACAGTTGTTGCTAAAAAAGCAGCTCCTAAAAAGAAGAAAGCAGCCAAAAAGAAAGCGGCAAAGAAAAAAAGAGCAAAAAAAGCAGCTCCTAAGAAGAAGAAGGCAGCTAAAAAGAAAAAAGCAGCCAAGAAAAAAACTAAGAAAGTTGCTCCTAAAAAGAAAAAAGTAGCAAAGAAGAAAGTAGCTAAAAAAAGAGCGGCAAAGAAAAAACGACGTTAATCCCTTTGGGATAATAGATTCAAACTGAATACCTTATGGTATTCAGTTGTCTTGGGCCTATTATCCCTTATATCTCTCCTTTCATCTTTTCGTTCTGAATACAAATCAAACCATCATAGGATCGCTAATGATTCTTTTGTGTGGGATTTTGAATTCCCTTTCCTTTTAACCACCTTTCTTTACTTCGTTCTCCTATCATTTTGAGGAGTGGTGATAGTTTCCCCATAAGCCAAGGAAACACAGCGACCAAACGAGAAACTAGACCGTCGGAATATGGTACGTATATCTCTAAGGTCCCTTTTTTGATCCCTATTAGAACTGCATCTGCTACTTTTTTCGGGGTTTGCACTTTATTTAACCAATTGATTGCAGTTCCGCCATTTAATGCTTCATGTAAAAGCATCGGTGTATCCACAGCAGCGGGGTAAATTCCTGAAACTTTAATACCTGTATGTTTTAGTTCTTCGTATAAGGCAGTTAAAAAACCTCGTAGTCCAAATTTCCCAGCAGAGTAGATCGAAGAGTCAGCTAAAGCAATGATCCCACCAATGGAAACGATCGAAACAATGGATCCTTTTCCACGTTTTAACATCAGTGGCAAAATCCCGTGGATCAGTTGGATTGGACTCATCAAATTGATCCACATTTGCCTTTCGATGTCGGTTATGGACTGTGAGATAAAAGGCCCTTCTTTGGTGTAACCTGCATTATTGATCAGCACATCAATATTTGGAACCTTCTCTTGGATCTTGGTGATTAAGGATTGAATCTCTTTCGGATTGGTTTGGTCACAGACAAAGTATTCAGGTTTCCCTTTTAATTTTGTCTGAAGGGAAGACATTTTTTCCAAATTGATATCAGAAAGTAAAAGTTGGTATCCTGCTTTGTCCAATTGAATGGCAATTTCTTCTGCGATTGCACCACCTCCACCTGTGATCAAAGCGGTTTTTTTCGGCTGTCCGTCGATTGAGTTTATCATTTGGATCCACCTGAAACAAAGGTTTGTAAGGAGGAGGAATCCAAAGTCTTAAGTGGATTGAATTGTCCGATTTTTAGTTCAGGCCATCCCATCTTTTTTTGAATTTTCGATCGGTATTGTTTGTAGGCGACCTGATTCACATATACTGAATGCCTTCCTGAATTTAGGTATTGGATGTTTCCATTCAACAATGGACGATCATTTTGGATCAATTTGGCAAATTGTAAGGCGGATGGATGGTGATTTTTTTTGGCTTCGATATAGGAAGCAATGAGGTTTGCCATTTCATCAAACATTTTGTAAGCACCTCCATCGGTTTCCATATAACCTAAGGCATATAAATTCTCGTAGTTCCGATTGAATAAAGTGAGGTAGAGGTCTGGCCTTCCATTTTTCCATTCAAAGTATTTCTCATCCATATAAGGGATGGACCAGTTATAACCTGTTGCTAAGATGATGAGGTCAATTTTCTCTTTTGTACCATCTTTAAAGACAACTGAATCTCCTTCTAAAAAATCGATGTCTGGTTTTGCAATGACATCACCATGCCTTAAGTTATGGATTAATTGGTCATTGATGATCGGATGAGTTTCGAATATTTTATGATCAGGTGCTGGTAACCCAAGTTTTGTAAGGTCTCCCACAAGGAATTTTAATAACTTCCCAAATACCATTTGAGAAATCCAATTGGGTATAAAGTGAGCACCATCACCAAATACATCAGCCGGTTTTCCAAGGATATGTTTGGGAATAAAATGATACCCTCGTCTTACACTGATGTAAGCTTGTTTTGCATTTGCGCCAGCATCACAGGCGATATCACATCCCGAATTACCGGCTCCAACGATTAAGACTCGTTTTCCCTGAAATAGGTTTGGTGATTTGTAATGGACACTGTGTAAAATTTGACCCGAAAATGTTTCTTCTCCCTTGAGTTTCGGTTGGTTGGGTGACCATGTGATACCAGTCGCACAAACAATCCCTTGGAAGAGATAAGTTTCGTTTGTCGTTGTTTTCACGATCCATTTTTCACCTGATTGTATAATTTCTTTGATACTTGTATGAAAATGAATGTATGGGTATAAATTAAAATCTTTCGCAAACTTTCGATGGTACATCAAAATTTGGCGGTTCGAAGGATAGTCAGGGTAATCACTTGGCATCGGGTAATCAAAATAATTCGAAAGATACTTTGAGGAAATAAAGTGAGCACTTTCATACATAGGAGAACCTGGATTTTGAATGTCCCAAATCCCTCCAACATCATTGTGTTTCTCAAATACAACAAATGGAATGCCTTTTGCAAATAAAGACCTCGCCATCGTTAATCCCGCAGGCCCTGCACCAATAATACAGATTGTGTCTGATTTATCGATAAGACCCTTTGATTCTATTTCCTGTTTTGTTCTTTGTTCCATTCTACACGATCCTAATATGATCAATGATCATATAAATCTGAGCATTGATCATAAATCAGAATGAGTCAAGATCAAAAATAACGTCCTTCTAAAAAAAGATGTGCAAATTTTGCCTAGTGAGTTCTCCTTTTCCTATGAGCTCGTCTATGAAAGTCCCTGTCCAAAATAGAAGTCGCGAAAGGGTAGAACAAATCCTAAAAACGGCAAAGGAACTCATCGGAGAAAAGGGAATTGATGCAGTGAGTATGAGGGAAATTGCACAAACTGCGGGCATTCAAATTGGTTCCTTATACCAATACTTTCCTGGAAAAAGTACCTTATTACTCTCGATTATGACTGAATATTACGATTTCATGTTTGAAGAAACCAAACGGATTTTGGATCCCGTTCGTACCATAGAAGAGTTGGAAATTGCCTCGGAGAAAGCCTTCAAACAGTTTGTTTCTGTTTTCCAAAAAGACCCAGCCCTAGCCAATCTTTGGGCAGGTGCAAGGGCAATTCCCGAACTGGTACAAGAAGACAATCGAGATACATACCGAAACGCTGACCTGATGATAAGGACCATGATCCGATGCCTTCCAACACTCAAAGAATCAGAACTTCGTCCATTTGCCTTGTATTTCAGTCATACATTGGGTATGATTGTGCGTTTTGTTCGTGAAATTGATAGTGAACATGGAAAAGCAGTGTTGAGAGAAACTCTTGATATTTTAAAATTAAAACTAAGGGAATTTGATTCCTTAGCCAAGAAAAAAGCAAAAGTTAAAAAACGTATCTCATGATGCCAAATCAGATTTTCTAAAGATAAGATTGGGCAGCTTAGATCTTTTGGTATTTCTTTGCTTGTTTTTTGTTTTCTGGGTCTAGTTCGATTGCTTCAGGATGTAAGACAATATTCCAATACCGTACCACATAAGCGATCACACCTGCCGTGAGTACAAAAAGTAAAACATAAGCCGAAATCACAGGGTGCATGAGAAACGGATAAGGGGCACCAAACTGGTGGAAGTAGGGAAGTGACATGTACCAAATTACAGAAACGGCAACAATTCCCACACCAAATTTCCCCCACCAATTAGGCCTACCTTGGAGACCACGTTTTAAATACAAAAACCCACCGAGCCAAACACCTAAAACCTCACGGATAAAATACACAATGAGGATCCAACTGGGAAATGCAAAATGAAGTGTCACAACTGAAAGTCCACCCAAAGTCACAAGTTTATCACAAACAGGATCTAAGTACCTACCGAGAGTGGTTTCTTGGTGTAAGAGTCTAGCAAAGAGGCCATCCAAATAATCAGTAAAAACGGCAACCAAAGCATAACCAATGGAAGCAAAGAATGCTTTTAGGTTAGATGGATCTTTGGCATAATCATATGTGCTATAGAAAAAAAACGGTAATAACAATACACGGAATATGGATAAAAAATTGGAAAGTGTGAAGATACGATCCTGGAAAAGGTCTTTGGCTTTTTTTTCTTCGATTTGCATAGAACCTATGCCAGTTTCTCAAAATTCTAACCGAAGGCAAGAAAACAAATGAAAACAATGTTGACGATTGGAGTCGAATCTATACCTTGGTTTTTATTCCGATGGAGTTGTAGCTCAGTTGGTTAGAGTGCCTGCCTGTCACGCAGGATGTCGCGGGTTCGAGCCCCGTCAACTCCGCCATCGGGAATTTCCCTTCTTGTTCATCCCCTTTTCATTCGATGTATTCTTCTTTGTCTTTTTTGAATAGGATTTGATTTTCCTCTTCTAAAACTCTTGCAACCTGGACAATCTTACTTCGTGCTTCGTTTATCTCTCGTAAGGTGACGCGGGGTTTCATATCTAAAATATCTAATATATCTTCTGCACGGTTTTGGCTCATATTGTTTAAGAATTTTTTTCGGATTTCATCTCCGGCACCACGAATGGCAAGAGAGATTGCCGTATCATCTGCCAATCGATTGATGAGAATCCTCATCTCTTTGTTATCGAGAGATAAAATGTCTTCAAACGTGTATAATTTTTCCCTGACTTGGTCAGCAACATCTGGTGAGGTTTCTTCTAATTCAGAAAGGATGGTTTCTTCTGCACCCTTTTCCATAAAGTTAAGGATGTTCGCAAGTACGTGTGCACCACCAGCTTCGGAATATTCTTGTTTGTCCCTTTCTTCGTACCGTTTTTTGAGAATCCTTGCGATGTTTTGGATCACATCTGGGTGGGTTTTGGAGGTCGTGGCGAGACGGACTGCGATTTTTGCCTGTTCTGGTTTCGGGAAGAGTTTCAAAACATCGGCTGCTTTTTTGGGATCCAGGTGCGAAAGGGTAACTGCAATGATTTGAGGTGATTCTGTCGCGAGCATGGTTTGTAAAACCGTCGGCTCAACTAAGTTTAAAAATTCAAAATCATTCTTCGTTTCTTCTTTATGGATCTTTTTTAAGATCACATTGGCTTTTTCTGATCCCACTGTATGTTCGAGAAGGGATTTGGCTGTTGACAATCCACCCGAAGTGGATTCGGAAATGTCTTCAATGGTATGATGGAATTCTTTTAGAATGGTTTCCCTTTCTTCCTTGGAAACAGACCTAATTTTGGACATTTCCAAAATCACTGCTTCTAACATAGAATCGTCTAGGTGTCTTAGAACATCGGCGGCTCTTTCTTTGCCAAGGGATAGGAGGAGGAGGGCAGCTTTTCGTACGCCAGGAGTGGCGGAGGTTGGGTTCTCAGACTTCATGTGACATAATTCTCTTAGTTTCCTATGGATGTCAAAAAAAACTTATCTAATGAGACAAAATTTTCTAAAGGTCTCATTCACTTCGTACGATACCCTTTGTAAGTTACAAAGATAAAGGAACGAAAAACCAGATGGACAAAGCTCACAAATTCAAAAACACACTCGAACGTTACATCCACTACCGAGGAATCGATATCGTTTTACACCTCAAAGATGGAAAGAGCATCGAACTCGATAAAAACCGCCAAATGATGGACGATGTCGTTATCGGGAATTTGGCCACTGGTGTGGTTCGCATTCCCATTGCCGATATCCAAAGTGCAGATTTTTTTGCTGCTTAACCTTAAATTTGATTAACCGACTGCAAGGAGAAGATTTGGTTTTTCCAATAAACTCCTTAAGGTCTTTAAAAACTCTGCTCCCACAGCTCCATCGATCACCCGGTGATCGCAGGAGAGTGTGAGAGAAAGAATCCTTCCTGCCACCACGTTTCCATTTTCCACAACGGGTTTATCCTCTACAGAACCAACAGCAAGGATTGCACTTTCAGGTTCATTGATAATGGCTGTAAACCGACTGATTCCATACATCCCCAAATTGGAAATGGTAAAAGTACCATTCGTAAACTCTTCTGGTTTTAACTTTCTTTCCCTGGCTTTTTTTGCGAGTTCCTTCACTTCGTGTGAAATTTGTTGGATGGACTTTCTGTTTGCATCACGGATAACGGGCGTTAGTAGTCCTCCGTCAATTGACACTGCGATTCCTACGTCGATGCGACCAAATTGTAAAATGGAATCACCTTGGAAACTTGCATTCACCTTAGGATGGAGTTTGAGGGCGGAAGCTGTTGCTTTGACAATGATGTCATTCAAACTCACTTTAGTGGGTGTTTCTGGGTTTTGAGCGGTTTGGAAATCATTGATTTCCTTGCGTAAGGCCTCAAGGGCTTTCGCATTGACATCCACATTCAAGTAAAAATGGGGTAGGTTTTGTTTGGATTCCGTGAGTCGTTTGGCTATGGTTTTACGCATTCCATTCAAACTAATCACCTCATCACTCACTTGTGTTTCATACCCTCCACTTGTTGATCCCATTCCTTTTGTTAAGGTATCCAATACATCTTTTTTAGTGATCCTTCCTTCGGGACCGGTTCCTATGACCTTGTGTAAGTCAATTCCATGTTCGATGGCAATGGATTTTGCAAGGGGAGAAGCAAGTACACGAAGAGTTCCACGTGGTACAGAGGGTGTTCCATTTGTTGTCTCTTTTTGAAGAGTGGTTGTCTGAATTGGGGCAGGCGATTGGTTTTGGGAAACTGAGTGAGTTTGTAGGTTTGGACTTTCCTTGGCTACAGTTTCGTTTGTTCCAACACTTGGTGTGGAAGAGACCACCTCTTTTGGAGTTTCACTCGTTGTGGCTAGCGTCGAACCGGGAGTTTTTTTTGGAAGGTTCGTAAGTAGGGATGTGATGTCTTCTCCTGGTTTTCCAATCACGGCAAGTGCTTCACCTACTTTTAGTTTGGTGCCTTCCCCTTGGATGATTTTTAAGATCACTCCTGAATCATAAGCTTCCATCTCCATGACTGCTTTGTCAGTTTCAACTTCCGCGAGGATGTCCCCTGGACTTACGGAATCACCTTCTTTTTTTAGCCATTTCACAATGGTTCCCTCTTCCATCGTAGGGGATAATTGGGTCATTTCTTGTATTTTTGCCACTCTGGTCTCCTTAACGTAACATCTCTCGGATGGTATCTGCCACTCGGTTGGCATTCGGCAAACTCATTCGTTCGAGGTTTGCAGCATAAGACATAGGAACATCCATTTGTGTGACTCGTTCCACAGGGTGGTCTAGATATGAGAAAACATTTTTTTGGATGAGGTGTGAAATTTGTGCTCCAAACCCAGCCACAGGCCATCCTTCTTCGACAACAATGGCTCTGTTTGTTTTTTTGACCGACTCATAAATGAGATTTTCATCTAACGGTCGTAAACTGCGTAGATCCACAATTTCGACGGAGATTCCTTCTTTTTCTAAAATGATTGCAGCTTCTTCTGCAAAACTGAGAGCTCTCGACCAGGTAACGATAGTTATGTCTGTTCCTTTTCGTTTGATTTCTCCAAGACCTAAAGGAATGGTATATTCCTGTTCGGGGACTTCTCCTTTGGAACCATACAAAACTTCTGATTCGATGAAGATGGTTGGATTGTTATCCCGGATCGAAGATTTGAGGAGGCCATAGGCATCTTTTGGTGTCGCAGGGCATACAACCTTGAGACCAGGGCAGTGAGCATACCAAGATTCAAAGGCTTGTGAGTGTTGGGCTCCAAGTCTTCCTCCTGCACCACCTGCACCGCGAAATACAATTGGCATCGGAAATTGACCACCGCTCATATAATTCATCTTTGCTGCTGAGTTGATGATTTGGTCGATCGCAACCAACGAAAAATTCCAAGTCATAAATTCAATGATAGGTCTGAGTCCCACCATCGCTGATCCCACACCAATCCCTGCAAATCCATTTTCGGAAATAGGGGTGTCAATCACTCTGGCTTCTCCAAACTTATCGAGCATCCCTTGGGAAACTTTATAGGCACCTTGGTAATGTCCCACTTCTTCTCCCATCAAATAAATCATGGGGTCTTTTTCCATTTCTTCCACCATGGCGCGATTGAGTGCTTCTCGATAGGTTAACACTGCCATTTATTTATCCTCCGCGTACACATACTTGTGAAGTTGGGAAAGAGGTGGTTCGGGAGAGGATTCTGCAAATGCATAAGCTTCATCAATTTGGGTTTGGATTTCGATTTCCAATTTGTCCAAAATTTCTGGTTTAATTCCACCTAATTCAAGTTCATGCCTTGCCCGCATCAGTGGATCCTTTTTTTTATAAGCATCTAATTCTTCTTTGGTTCTATATTTGGCTGGGTCTGACATGGAATGACCACGAAACCGGTAAGTGGATACTTCAATGAGAGTTGGTCCTTCCCCTCGGCGTGCTCTGTCTACCGCAACTTTCACATGGTCTCTAACCTTTCTTACTTCATCCCCTTCGATATGGTCCCTCGCCATATCATATGCATAGGCTCGCACCGACACATCTTTGACAGCTAGAGCACGGTATTCGGGTGTTCCCATCGCATAATGATTGTTCTCACAAATGAAAACAACTGGTAGTTTCCAGATAGCAGCAAGGTTGAGTCCTTCGTGAAAAGAACCAATATTGGCAGCTCCTTCACCAAAAAAACAAATGGTGACTGAATCTTCTTTTTTATACTTGGAGGCAAATGCGATCCCAGCAGCGAGTGAGATATGACCACCTACAATTCCATGCCCTCCCATAAAGTGAGCATTTTTATCAAAAAAATGCATCGATCCTCCATTTCCTTTGGAGACTCCAGTTGCCTTTCCAAAAAGTTCTGCCATCAGTGCGTTCGGATGTAAACCACGAGCGAGTGCGTGTCCATGGTCACGGTAAGTCGAGACAATATAGTCATGAGGAGTGAGAGCAGCAATGGAACCAACACCAACTGCCTCTTGCCCAATGTACAAATGCAGAAACCCGCCAATTTTTCCAACACTGTATGCTTTCGCCGCAGCCTCTTCAAACTTTCGTATAAGTACCATTTGCCTGTAGAACTCTTGTAATTCGCTCACAGATTGTGAGTCTTTGGGGATAGAAGAAACCAAATAGAACCTCCAAAACCACTAAAAAACTACACTATTTAGACAAAGAAAGAAAGCAAAAATCTTGCTCTTAAAAGAACATAAAAGACAGTTTCCCTAGGACCTTTATGAAAATTACGAGTGCTGGTATCGAATTCCTAGAATTCAATGAATTTAAAAATTTTGCTGTGGATTATGATCTGTTAGGTTCTGTCTCACTCAGTGAACCTGTTGTTGATAAAAATGGAAACATTCTTATCAAAGAAAAAGTAGCAATCAAAGAAAACGTATTAAAAAAACTAGAAGGATTAGAAGGGAATTATATTCCTTCCTTCAAACTTGCAATGTCAAAAGATTTAATGAAGATGCTTAGACAAGTTTTGTCAAAAGCAATCTTAAATCGGGTTGATGATAGGTCTAATGAATTCATTTTCCACCTTTATGAACAAAATGCAGAACGAATGGCTAGTCTAAAGGGGATCATTCAAAACTCATTTTATTCGAAAACAGTTGCCTTATCATTTTTTCGCATTTTACTTTCACACAAAGAATTTTTTAATCATCTTGCAGATTTTGGACTCCTCAGTTTGGGATCTGTCATCCAAAAACAATACGGATTTAAAATGGTGAACCGTTATAGTTTTTTAGCAGGTTTATGCGCTGATATTTCTGTATCCAAAGAAGGTTTGTACAGACAAAGTTTTTTTGGTTCCTCTCTTACATCTGCTGTGAACCTCAGTATCGAAATCGCACGTAAACTCAATTTACCAGAAGAAGTGATTAGTGCAATTAACAACCATGGAAATTCTAATTTTGAAATTCCAGGTGTGAACCCAGCCAATGTCAATGTAGAAGACTTACGAAAACACCAATTGAACCAAGACTTACTACTCGGCAGTGGAATGGAAGACGATGCAAGTGATGACGAGGAAGAAGCGGGAGAATATGCCGATAACACCGCAGAAGTCACGTTAGACGCATTGAAGATTGCTCGGTACATCATGGAGAATCTAAAGGTCACAACTGACAAAGAACATGTTTCTGAAAAACTCCTTGTGATGTTTACTTATAATGCAGAGAAGGGACTCTTCCGAAAAGATTTGGCAGATCCCATGATTGATCGGTTTAAAGAATTTGATCATGCGATCAAACGGATTCGTACCATTGCCGAAATTGAAAACAAATGTAAATTCCAAACATCTGCATGGGCTTATCCAAAACCTAAATCTTCACAGATCGTTTGTAAGGACCGAAATTACCAATGTCCTTGGATTGTGAATGGATGGGACCTTCGGATTATCTCTCCTCAAGATCCATTTGGTTACATCGGTACTGCTTTAGATGTAGGAACCTATCCCAAATGTGCGTTAGAGGAAGAACTCCACGCAAAAATCAAATACACGGATTCCTAAAAGGGCAAAAAAAAACCAACCGAAGATCGGTTGGTTTTTTGTTTTAAAAACGATAAAAAAGAATTAGAAACCAGCTGGTTTTTTAATGTCTTTTGTTGCGTCTTTAACAGCGCCAGTAGCAGCTTTTTTTACTTCTGTTTCAGCAGTTTTTACTGCTGCATCTACTTTTTTCTCTACTTCAGTAGTTACTTTTTTTGCTGCATCTTCAACAGTTTCCATTTTTTCTTCTACAACTGGCTCTTCTTTTTTGCAGAAAGCAAGTCCAGAAGCCATAGTTACACCGAGAATTAAAACGAGTAGTTTTTTGTTCATCGAAAGTTTTCTCCTAAAAATCTTTTAATTCTGCCAAAACTACACGATCTTCGTTTCCATTGAAAGAAATTTCTGAATGGAATCAGAAATTTCTAAGGAATTTATTTTGGAACAAATGTAAGGAATTCTTCTACTTCTCTTTTGCTTCCAATGATGAGCGTTGTTCGTTCATGGAGTTCCTTTGGAGTTAGGTCCAAAATTCGTTCTCCTTTTACGGTCACTGCCATACCACCTGCTTGTTCTGCAATGAACGCCATGGGAGCTGCTTCATATAACAAACGCAGTTTTCCATTTGGGTATTTGCTGGATTTTGTATCGTTTGGATAGAGGAAAATCCCTCCTTTTAACAGGTTTCTGTGGAAATCTGCTACGAGGGAACCAATGTAACGTGCAGTTTTTGGCTTTTTTCCCCCTTCAATGGATTTGATTTTTTGTAAGTAGGCTTGGACTTCGGGTGACCAATAGGATGCATTCCCTTCATTGGCAGAATAAATATCTCCCGCTTCTGGCATTTGCATGTTCGGGTGAGACAGTAAAAATTCACCGACACTTGGATCGAGTGTGAATCCAGAAACTCCCTTTCCAGTAGATAAAACAAGCATAGTCGAAGATCCATAAATGATATAACCAGCGCAACGTTGTAAATGGCCTTTTTGGAGCAGGTCTCTTTCAGTTCCTGGTTCTTTGGAATTAGGTTCTAATCTTTGGTGGATGGAAAAAATGGTTCCAATGGATACATTGGTATCAATATTCGATGAACCATCCAAAGGATCAATTGCCATCGTGTACTTTCCAATATTGTACCCACCAGGGATTGGGATGATGGCTTCATGTTCTTCACTGGCGAGTACACAAAGGTGACCACAGATTTTTAAGGATTGGTTAAAGGCATTGTCTGCGTATTGATCCAGTTTCATCTGGGTTTCGCCTTGGACATTTGTGTCTTCTGTGGCACCCAAAATGTCATCGAGGAGTCCCGCTTTCCTCACTTCTCGGCCTACAATTTTTGCGGCATAAACCAAATGGCTAAGAAGGGCGGTGAATTCTCCCGATGCGTGCGGGATTTTGAGTTGCTCTTCCAGGATGAATTGTGAGAGAGAAATGAGTTTTTTTTGTTTCGGTGTTGCGTTCACAGTTTCCCCGAGGTTGTTTTTTACACCATTTTTGTGGTTGTGGGTAGGGAGCAAATCCTTTCTCCTTTTGAAAGTGGATGACAAATCCGATACTGTACGTTAGAACCTCCATGACTGAGCCTATGCACCTAATCCCTTCTCCTTCTATGCAGATGACCGACTACCACTCCCGCCGTTTGGGACTCAGTTTTGCCAGTGTTGGTGCTTATATGGGTTGGGTGTATTTAGGAAAAGAATTAGTGTATGAATTTGGGCAAACGATGGAAGAGGATAAAATCCGAGGGATTGTTTCCAGTTCGTACTCCCATTGGACCCGCACGATGGGGTATTTATCTCCCATTACCATCGAGTCCTTTCGTGAAAATGAGAGAGAAGTGGAATTATCTGTCATCCGATTGCCTGAAGGGGAAGTCCCTGTTTATGTTTTGGTTTTACTCGAAAAAGGGCAAAGTTTACCGCCTAGGGTTTGGGAAGATCTTTCGAACCAAGTCCTAACCTTTTGTGCGACTGGGATTTCCCTTCGCGAAAAGAATTTACTCGATTTTGAAACCATCACAGAACCCATTCGCAAACGAATGGAGAAGGCGTTTCAGGGAGAAACAAAATCAGGAGTGATTGCTTTTTTCCACCTCCAAGACTTAAGCCCCTTTTTCAAACCCATGGGGGTCATCAAAAGTCAAGAAATTCTACGAGAAGTGACGGCCACCCTCCACAAAGAAACGAGGGAAAACGAATTCAATTTCCAACTGAACCCTAGGTCCTATTTTTTATTTTGCCCTGGGGAAACATTGGATGGAGCGAACCACCGGTTCGGATCTTTGTACTTTCCCTCCAAACATTTGATTTTGGACTATAAATTGAAGATTTTCCCGATTGATGCGGACGTTTTGGCGGATGATGCCAAGTTTTCGTCCATTTTTCTTGAAAATTTCTAAAAGCAATTTTACGCTGAATTGACAGAATAGGGCTCTTTCCGATACCGTCAAAACTAGACCATTTTTACAAAAGGACAGTTGTTTGTCTATGACCCCACAAGTAGGGATTTATTTAAAAGAAGGGGAATCTATTGAGGCAGCGCTTCGTAGATTCAAAAGAGATTGTGCAAATGCTGGTATCATGAGCGAAATCAAACGCCGTGAATACTTTGAAAAGCCAAGTGTCATTAAGAAAAAAGCAGTGGAAGCTGCAAAACGCAAACGAGACAAAAAGAAAAGATTATTTGCTAAAAAAGATAAACTTTAATCTTTAAGCCGGTTTTCCTATGACCCTGCAAGAGACGATCAATTCCGATCTAAAAACGGCGTTAAAAGCCAAGGATGAAACAGTCCTCGGCACCTTACGTCTAATGAAAGCAGAAATTCAATATGAATTAACGAAAACTGGCGCTTCTGAACTTTCGGATACTGCAGTCATGCAGATCCTCAAATCCAATTACAAACGCCGTAAGGATACCGCTTTGGAATATGACAAAGCGAATCGTCCCGATCTGTCGAGTAAAGAAATTGAAGAAGCAGAAATCATCTCACGTTATATTCCAAAAGAAGTCTCCGAAGAAGAAATTAACAAAGCAGTGAAAGAAGCTGTAACCCAGTTAGGTGCAAGTGGACCTCAGGATATGGGAAAGGTGATGGGGAATGTAATGGCAAAATTTAAAGGACAAAATATAGACGGCTCCAAGGTATCCTCCCTCGTTAAACAAGCACTTAGCGCCAGTTAAAAAAACTAAACTGTGAATCCTTACCAAAGTTTTAAAGAAAGAGTTCGCAGAGAAGTCTCCATTGACTCCTACATCAACCGATTTGTTCCCTTACGCCGTATGGGCAGGAACCTCGTTGGCATATGTCCATTCCATAATGAAAAAACTCCGTCATTCAATGTAAACCCAGAAGGTGGGTTTTATCATTGTTTTGGTTGTAAGGCCTCTGGTGATTTATTCCGTTTTGTGATGGATTACCAAAAAGTAGATTTTTTAAAATCCCTCGAAATCCTTTCGGAATACTCTGGCATTCCCCTTGTGGAACGCACCAAGGAAGAAGAAGAGTCTGAACGAAAAAAAGAAGCACTCTACCAAATTTCACAAAAAGCACTTGAATACTTCCAAAAAAATCTAAATACGGCTGCCGGTGAACTGGCGTTAAAGTATCTTGAGTCTCGCGGATTGTACAGCGAAGATATAAAAGTATTTCAAATTGGATTTGGACTTCCTGGATTTGGAAACTTACGTGGCGAATTGTTAAAAACAGAAGCCGAGGTAAAATTAGGGGAACAATTGGGTCTACTCAAACGCCAAGACCAAAACAAAGACCCATATGATTTTTTTCGCAATCGGATCATGTTCCCTGTGATTGATACAAGAGGGCGAGTGGTTGCTTTTTCTGGAAGGATCCTCGGTGAATCTGAAGAAGCAAAATACATTAATAGTCCAAACTCTTTGATATATGATAAAAGTCGTATATTTTACAATTTGAATTTATCCCAAGATAGCATACGTAAAACAAGAGAAGCAGTGATCGTGGAAGGCGTGTTTGATGCTATCGGACTCTTTCGCAAAGGAATTGAATTTGTTGTCGCCCCGCTTGGTACGGGATTTACGGAAGGGCATGTTCGCATCTTAAAAAACATGGCGGACAAAGTGTACTTAATGATGGATTCCGATAAAGCGGGAACCAAAGGTGCTTTCCGGGCCGTGAACCTTCTCTCCAAAGAGGGAGTGGTTGTCAAAGTATGTCATATTCCAGAAGGAAAAGATCCTTTTGATTATTCTCTCAAACATAACAAACAAGAGATCCGAGATTTACTCGAGGGTGCCGCACCTGCCTCTCAGTTTATGATCCGAGAAATCCTGGGTGGGGCAGGTCCCACATCTCTTGCCGAAGAAAAACAGGCTGGGGTGAAAAAACTTTTTGAATTTTTAAAACCCATGGAAAAGGAAACCGACAAACAGGTCTATTTAGAGGAGGGTGCACGCCAGCTTGGACTATCGTTTTCTTCTCTTTTTCAGGATTTTCGTGGGAAACCAGGTGTAACTTCGACCCCTGCCGTTGTCGATACTAAGAAAGACCGTTCCATTCAAAAACCGGGGAAACCTTCTCCTGTTTTAATTTGTGAGCGGAAAATGATCGCAATGCTCATCCAAAATTTGGAGTTATTCAGTTTTGCTGATGATTTATTGTCGCTCGAGTTTCGTGATGAGGTTTCTGCCTTTTTTTGGGACTATTTATATACAAAGTATTTGCAGAATGAGAACCTAACGGCTGCAGAAATTCTTTCGAGGGAAGAAATTCCTTCGGAATACCTGGGACTAATTGCTGAACATTTTTCGGCCGATGTATCAGTAACCCCAGCTACATTTAAAGCGATGTTTCTTTACCATGCGGATTTGTTGGATGACGCAAGGATGGAAGAACTTGTCAAAGAAATGGCCAAACCTGACTTAACGATTGAAGAAAAGAACAATCTACTGTCAGAACTTTCACTTTTGAAGAGTGAAAAAAATAAGAGATCTGTGTATCTCAGAACGATCCAAACGTTAGAAGTCTAAAGAGGATAAAGGTAGAATGGAAAATCTAGCAAGCCTACCAGAAGTACAAAAGATAATCTCCATCGGAAAAGCAAACCGAGAGGTATCGTATGATGAGATCAATGAAATACTACCGGATAAAATTCTAAACTCCGAAAAGATTGACGATGTCTTTACCTTGTTACACGAGATGGGGATTGAAATCGTAGAGGAGTATTCCAAAAAATCTTTGGAAGAATCTAGTTCCCTCACAACGACAAAAGAAGAAACTACCAAAGAAACAAAAGAAAAACCGGCACGTAAAAAAAGGGAGTCCAGTGTTTCTTCTAGTTCTGAGGATCCAATTCGACTTTACCTCAAGGAAATTGGTAAGGTTTCCCTGATCTCGGGAGAAACAGAAGTGTTTCTTGCCAAACGAATTGAGAAGGGTGAAAAAATCATTGAAGAAACGATTTTAAGTTCTTCGATCCTCAGACAAAACTTTGCGAAACTCATTCCTAAAATTAAGTCCAAAAAAATCAAAGTTTATGACTTGGTGAAAGTGGACAAAATGTACGCTCTCAACCAAGAGCAAGCGGACAAATTAGAAAAAGTATTTTTTGAAAATATGGAACTCATCCAACAGGATGAAAAAGTTCTTAACGAATCCACAAACCGCATTCGAAAGTATTCTGAAAATTCTAAGAAGTTCAAAGAACTCAAAGAAAAAATCGATATGTCTACGGGCAAAATCGATGAAGCCATTCGTAAAATTGGTGTTTCGCAAAAAGAAATCCAAAAGATCTCTCAAAAGATCAAGTCGATGGTTTTCCGTGTTAAGGAAATCGAAAAACATTTCTTAAAAATCAAAGCCAAATACGGTCATGATGTTCGTGAAATCAAAGCACTCAACCGTTTCATCGAAAAAAATGAAAACTTAGATGAAATCGAAAAAATGATGGGTTGTGATATTGATGAAGTCAGAGAAGTCATCAAAGACATACGTAACAATGAACGTAAACTCCGTCGTATGGAACAGGAAGCAGGTTCACCTGTTGGGGAAATCAAAGACTGGGGTGAAAAAATCATCAAAGGGGAAAGGGAAATTGCACAAGCAAAACGTGAACTTGTGCGAGCAAACCTCCGTTTGGTGGTCTCTATTGCAAAACGGTATGCAAACCGTGGTATGCATTTCTTTGACCTCATCCAAGAAGGAAACATTGGTCTCATTCGCGCAGTAGATAAGTTTGAATACAAAAAGGGGTATAAATTTTCCACTTATGCCACTTGGTGGATTAGACAAGCGATCACTCGTGCGATCTCAGACCAAGCTCGTACGATCCGTGTACCAGTTCACATGATCGAACAGGTAAACAAGGTGATCCGAGAAACTCGTCTCTTTGTACAAGAGTTTGGTCGTGATCCTTCTAATGATGAAATTGCAGAACGACTCGGCTGGCCTGTACAAAAAGTAAAGGCTGTAAAAAACGTAGCACGGGAACCAATTTCACTCGAGATCCCTGTGGGTTCCGAGGAAGATTCGGAACTTGGAGATTTTATCGAAGACAAGGAAGTGATTTCGCCACTGAACTCAGCTGCATCTTCCATCCTTTCCGAACAAATCAGACAAGTGTTACAAACACTTCCTGCGCGGGAACAAAAAGTCATTCGTATGCGTTTTGGTTTGGATGATGGATATGCACAAACACTCGAAGAAGTGGGTTACCAATTCAAAGTGACACGTGAAAGGATTCGTCAGATTGAAGCAAAAGCGTTACGTCGTCTCCGCCACCCAAGTCGCTCGAAAAAACTGAAAGACTATATCGATTAAACGAAATCGTTTTTCGCTTGATTGGTCTTCCGAAGAGATTCATGGTTTGGAAAATCCATGGATCTCTTTTTTTTTATTCAATTCAAAATGTTTCTGTTTGCTACCACTTCTAAAATAAGGAATCAAAAGCCGACATTACCTACTTTTTCCCATCACTTTCGTACATTCGTTTCCATCTTCCTACTCATTTTCCTAATTCATTGTAAAGCTTCCGAAAAACAATTGGATTATGAGAAAACCCAAAGTGTTGGCCAAGTGAGTCCAGAAGAACCTTGGAGGTTTAGTCCTGAGTTTGCATTGGATGAAAAATATGGGACTGCATTTTGTGCAAATGCAAAAGAGATAGGATCTGGTTTCACTTTATTTTTAGCCAACCAGACAAAGTTTACAGCATTGCAATTGTTAAACGGATACCATCGTTCTGCCAATGATTTAAAGGCAAATGATATGATTAAAAAGTTGAGACTTTCTTCCTTTTGGATGGAGAAAAACGACACTAAAAATCAGTTTAAATTGGACAGAACCAAAGACATTGAACTTTCCAAAGCGAAATTCGGAAAACAAGGTCTACAAATATTGGATTTAGATTCAACATTCGAAGGGAACGTAATTCGTTTTGAAATTTTAGAAACCTATGGATTAGGCACTTCAGGGCGAGTTTGCCTCTCGGAAGTCAAAATGGGTGAGATCCTGAAAGACAGTTTTTCCGCATCACCTTGGGTGTCCTTTGATAAAGTCAAATTGGCAATTTCCCAATTTGTGAAAGCAGAACGACATGCATATGGTTTCAAACAATTGGTTTTGGCAAATGAAAAGGGTACAATCTTATTTTACGACCAAGGAACTGTTTTACCTGTTTTTTTTAAACCTGACCAAACCTTTAGTTTTTCTGAAATGTATGGAGAAGGTGACCCTACTAGTTTTTTACCATCACTCATTGGCACTTACACAATTCTTCAAGCGACGGAAGAAGGATTAGAAATCAATCTAAGTTATTTTGACCAAGGTGGGATAGAACGAAATATTTCTTGGATCTTCAAACGAGCAGAAGTTGGTGATGAAGATTATGAAAATTTTAAAACAAAACTTGGGACTAAATTTTCAGAAGTGTACCAACCCAAAACGCATTTTCTATTTGTATTAAAAGAAAAAGAAACGGGAAGAACCTTTTATCACTATGAATTACCGATTCCGAAATAAATTAGGTGCAGGTGAAGAACTAGGCACCTAATTTATGTTCAATGTCTTTTTTCGTTAAGAAATAGTTTTCTTTAAATCTTTGATGTGTTTTAGGAGTTCATTCAAAGAAGATTTTTTTTCCGTTTCTTTCCAACCGAGTTCTTTCCCGAGCACATTACTCACAGGAACGGCAAGAGACTCTGCCAGTTTTAGATCAAGGAAGACTACTCTCCATCGTCTCGAGAGAACATCAGAGACAGAAAGAGCAAATTCCTTTTTCACAAAATGTTTGATTTCTTCTGCGAAGTAACCAGTCCCTTTTTTGATTTCTTTTGGTTTTTTACCGAGGATGAGAGGCACTTCCCCTCCATAAGAATCCACCAATCGAACCGCTGTTTCGTAAGGTAGGTCATACATGGTTTGGATTTTTGCCACCAAATGTTTGCTATACCCATCAGCACCAGGGAAGGCAAAACTTGCTGTGACACAGTTCATTTTGGATGGAAGGTTTCCAACAGAGATCAATTTGTCGGTGAGGTCTTCTGCCATCTTACGGAATGTGGACCATTTCCCTCCCGACATTGTCACAAGACCAGAATCCGAAACGAGGATGGCTTCTTCCCTGGAAATAGATTTTGTGTCTTTTTTGTCTCCTGTGGAAATGAGAGGGCGTAGGCCACTAAACACAGATTCTATATCGTCTTTAGTTAATTTTGTATCTAGGTAATCATTTCCAGTTTGGAGTAAAAATTCCACCTCGGATTGTAGTGGCAAAGGTTCATCGTCAATCTTTTGGATGGGGGTATCTGTGGTTCCAAGCAGTACTTTCCCTTCCCAAGGGATCACAAATACCACTCTGCCATCGGCAGTTTTCGGAATGATCATTGCAGTCCGGCAAGGGAGTTTCTCTTTGTCAAATACGAGGTGGATTCCTTGGCTTGGAGCAAGGACATTCTCTGCTTTTGGATCATCGAGTTTACGAAGGGAATCAATCCACACACCCGTTGTATTGGCGACCACTTTGGCTTTGATCGATACCACTTTTTTCGTAAGAGAATCTTTTGCAGTGACACCAATGATTTTACCATTGTTATCTTTTAAAAAGGATGTCACTTCAATCCTTGAGACAATGTCGGCTCCATTTTCTTTTGCAGCACGAATGGTTGTTACATTGAGTCTTGCATCGTTGAACTGAGCGTCGTAGTAGGAGATCCCACCCTTTAGGTTTTCTTTTTTGAGGGAAACAAAGTAGTCGAGCGCAGTTGCTTTTGAAATTCGTTCATGGCCAGGGACAATCGATTTTCCTGCGAGGATATCATACATCGTAAGACCAATGGAATAAAACGGTTTTTCCCACCAAACATAGGTTGGTAAAACAAAGGGAAGTGGTTTGACTAAGTGAGGTGCATTGATGAGAAGTCGTTTCCGCTCTGACAATGCTTCGTAAATTAATTTAAAATGGAATTGGGCAAGATACCTCACTCCACCGTGGATGAGTTTTGTCGATCGGGAACTCGTACCTTGAGAAAAGTCTCCTTTTTCCAATAAGGCTACTTTGTATCCTCGGAGACTGGCATCAAGGGCTGTTCCGGAACCGGTGGCACCACCACCCAAAATTAAAATATCATACTGGGTTGATTCTAAATGTTTTAGCGTTTGTTTTCTTTCATCTAAATGGTTCATAAGGGTTTTTACGTACTTTGGTGGTTGCCTATAGAGATTCTAAGGTTAGTGTTGTCAAAAGTCACCTTTTCTACCATCGAAAATTTTTGAAATTGTTATGAAAACTGAAAGAGAATTGAACCAAGAATTAGAAACCATCCGCCGAGGCACTGTCGAAATCATCAGTGAAGGGGAACTTTTAGAAAAAATCAAATCCAAACCTTCTTTAACGATCAAAGCTGGATTTGATCCTACGGCACCTGATTTACATTTAGGTCATTTTGTGTTACTGCGAAAACTCAAACATTTCCAAGACTTGGGCCATGATGTTTGTTTTATGCTAGGTGATTTTACAGCAATGATTGGTGATCCAACAGGTAAATCGGAAACACGCAAACGACTCTCAAAAGAAGAGGTATTGGAAAATTCTAAAACCTACCAAACCCAAGTATTTAAAATTTTAGACCCAAATAAAACTCGTATCCTTTACAATTCTCACTGGTGTTCGGAATTAAAATTTGAAGATGTACTGGTTCTGACTTCGAAGTATACAGTTTCACGAATGTTGGAACGAGATGATTTCACCAAACGCCATAAAGCGGGTACACCCATTTCGATGATTGAGTTCTTATACCCTCTCGTACAGGGGTATGATTCTGTTGCAATGAAGTCCGATGTGGAACTTGGGGGAACAGACCAAAAGTTTAATATGCTTGTTGGTCGCGACTTACAAAGAGAATACGGTCAAAAACCCCAAGCAGTCATCACTTTGCCTTTGTTAGTTGGGCTTGATGGTGTGAAAAAAATGTCCAAGTCTCTTGGCAATTATGTAGGCATCATTGAAAAACCCATCGACATGTATGGTAAAATTATGTCTATCTCCGATGATCTGATGTGGAATTATTTTGAACTTCTTACAGACCTTCCGATGTCGGAAGTGGAAAAACGAAAAGAGGGGATTCGTGCCAAATCTCTCCATCCAAAAGAAGTCAAAACAGAACTGGCTCTCCTCATCATGGACCAACTCCATCCAGAAGAAGAAAACCGTAAGGCTGTGGAAGAATGGACTGCCATCCATAATACCAAAAACAGAGCACTACCTGACGAAATTCCGACAGAAAGTTTGGACTCCAGTTATTTTACAGAAAAACCACCCCTTCTTGTCTATGTGTTGTCCCAATTCAAATTCATACCAAGTGTTTCGGAAGGGCGCCGGCTCATCCAGGCAGGGGGATTGTATTTGGATGAGGAAAAAATAACAGACCCAGGCCTTGTTTTGGAACAGGGAAAAGAATACCTCATCAGACAAGGGAAGAAAGGGAAATTTTTAAAGATCAAAACCTAAACTTGGGAGAGGGACTAGTATAGAACCCTAGTCCCAATTCCGATAATCGATACTAAGGAAAGCCATACCTACATGTCACTCGATCCGACAAACGAAGAGAAAGAAATCCAGGACATTGTCCATGAACTTTCGAAGGACATAGAAAAGGATCGATTATTTGCTAAAAAACTCCGTCGTTTTGCCTTTATCTCTGCCTTATCCTTTGTTGGACTCACCGTTTTTGTTTTACTCAGTTATCTGCTCTATTTGAGCCTCAGTGTCACTAAACTCGAATCCGAAGTAAAAGAAAAAGATAGAAGTTTAAGAGAATTGGAACAGTCTCTTTTTTCTTTGATGTACCAAGAACAACTGAGAGAAGAGAATGCTCTAGCAGGGGACACAGAACCCGACACTGAACTTGCCAAACAAGTAGAAGAAAATATTGAGTTTTTAAAGGAAGTGAGCCAAAATACCAAAGGTCGTAACATCTTACGTGGGAATGAATCGCAAAAGGAAATTGCTCTAACCTTTGATTTGGCAACTGGCGAAGAACTTCCCGTACTTTATAATTACATTAAAGAACATAAAATCAAAGTAACCTTGTTCTTATCCAATGAAAGACCATCCGATATCAATGGTTCCTTTTTTGTCAGACAAAACTTAGATTACATCAAACGGATGGCAAAAACAGGTGCTGTCGAATTTGGGAATCATACTTGGTCACATTTTAACTACCAACGTTCTGTAACGGAGACTTCCTTAAAAAAAAGAATGGTACTTGAATACTTATCTAAGTCAGTACTCGACCTTCCTCGTATGGCAGAAGAACTCAAACGAGTGGAAGATACCTTTTATTCACTCACCAAACAAGAATTAAAGAAATATTACCGTTTGCCTTATGGAGCACTTAGCCAATTGATTTTAGATGCCCATGCAAGTCTTGGTTATACAGATCATATCATGTGGTCAAATAATGCCAAAGGATCACTTGACTTGCCAGATTATATCAGCAAACAATTCTTATATAAAAAAACGTCGAAAGGTAAAAAGGAAGTCGTAAAAAACCCTCATTACAAAACAGGAGAGGAAACACTTACGTTTTTAGACAATTGGGAAAAAGCGGATCCAAACGGGATGAACGGTGCAATCATCCTCATGCACCTTGGTGGTCCCCGTAAATTTGATAAATTGATTTATATCCTTCCTACATTCATTGAAAGAATGAAAGAAAAGGGTTACAAATTTGTAACCCTTTCTGAAGTTCTAAACGATAAAAAAGACTAACAAAAATTTAAGTTTGCATCGTCATCTGTAGACAGTGGGACCTCTTTCAAATCTATCTTCGTTCAAACAAATCGTTTTTTTCGATTTTGATACTTTCTCACGACACTGTCTTTAAACGTATATAAGTTTAAGTAAAAGACAGGGACCATAATCAAAGTAATAAACGTGGCAAAGGCAAGTCCCCAACCAAATGCAAGAGCCATTGGAACAAGGAAAGGGTCCTTACCTCCAATCCCATACGCAGTTGGTAAGAGACCAAGAACAGTGGTAACCGTGGTCAACATCACAGCACGTAAGCGGATACTCCCTGCTTCCACTAACAATTCAAAGGTGGATTTCGATGGGTCTTCAATGCGTAATTGGTTGGCACAGTCCACAAGCACAATGGAGTCGTTCACGACCACCCCCGCAAGTCCAATGATTCCGAGGAATGCCAAAAAGGAAAATGGTTGACCATGCACTAAAAAAGCAAAGATCACTCCAATGACTGCAAATGGAATGGCACTCATTACAATGAGAGGTTGGGCTAAGGACCGGAAGAGGGAGGCAAGGATCATATAAATGATGAGTAGTCCTACAAGGAAAGCTCGCCCAAGAGAAGCCATTGATTCTTCTGTGTCTTTATTTTCCCCTGAAAATCGAACCGAATAACCAGGGTATTTTGCAATGATGCCTTCTGTGAGTTGTTTTGCTTCCAAATTGACTTGTCTGGAAGTTGATACAGTTTCATCAATATTAGAGGTAACAGTAAGAAGCCTTTTTCCATCCAAATGATTGATTGATGCACGCCCTGGATTCCGATCATAACTTGTTAATCGTGAAACTGGAATTAGGTTTCCTGTGAGGTTATTCACATATACTTTATTCAAATGTGTTAGGGATGACCTGTATTCCTCAGGGAACCGAACACGTACGTCCACTTCTTCATCTGCACGTTTGATTTTGGTAGAAACTGTTCCTTGTAACGCTGTGTTGATCGCAAGGGAAACCGACTGAACACTCACTCCAGCAAACGATGCCAGTGATTCGTCAACGGATACACGGATTTCGTCTTTTCCTTCATTAAAGTCGTCACCGATATCGGTAACACCTTTGATTTTTGCTAAAGCGGCTTTGTATTCGGCACCAATTTTGAGTAAGGTGGCAAAGTCGTCTCCTTTGATCTCAATGGCAACTGGTTTTCCAACTGGTGGTCCACCTGCTAATTTTTCAAATTCCAAGTTCACCAGTTTGCCTTTTAACGGTAAATACTCACTCGGAATGGCATCAATTTGGACTTTATCCTCTTCTTTTTTATCTACATTCTCTTTCGCTAGTTTTTCTTCAAGTAAGGCAAGTGCTTTATCATTTAATAGATACTTTGTATTTTCTCTTACAACTTCTATGATTTTTTCTGTAGAACGATCCCTGTTGTCATCGGGTGTTAGATACACCATAACTTGGGCATAGTTTTTTCCACGTTTTGTAAAAGGATCATTCGGGTCTTTCTGAATGATTCCCACTCGTGAGATAAAATTCTCAACTTCACCTTCAGGAAGTTTGGCGATACTGTGTTCAATCGCACGTATGAAACGATCAGTTTCTTCCAGTTTTAATCCAGTTTCCGCAGTGACTCTCACTTGGAATGTTTCAATGGCACCTGGGAAAAGTTTGAATTTCCCAAATTTAGTTTGGATCGCCAATGAAAATACAAATAAACCCAGTAATAAACCTACCATTTTCCAGCGGTTACTCAATGCAAAACGTAAGAGTGGAAGGTAAGTTTTTTCTTTGAATTTGATGAACCAATGTGATTCTTCTTTTACTTCCCCCTTCATATCACTTGCCTTACTGACATCATACAAGTGAGAAGGTAACATAAAAAATGCTTCAAACAATGAACTGCACAAGGAAAGGATAACCACTAGTGGGATGGAATGGATGAATTTCCCAAAGATCCCTGTCATAAATAACATAGGTCCAAAGGCAGCAATGGTTGTTGTGACCGTTGCTGTTACAGGTGCCAATACTTCACTAGTACCACGCATGGCAGCTTCAAATGGTTCTTCTCCCATTTCTAAATGGCGGTATACGTTTTCACAAATGATGATGGCATCATCGACTAAAATTCCCACAACAATGATGAGACCCATCATCGATATGAGGTTTAAAGTAAGTCCCATATAATTCATGGCAACAAAAGTCATAGCAATGGAGATAGGAATTCCAAGTGCTGTCATGAGAGCCATTCTCCATCCGAGGAATACAAATAGGGATGCCGTTACTAGAAATAAACCAGAAACAGCATTTGAAGTTAAAACACCGAGTCTCCTTCTAATGTATTTCGATAAGTCATTTACAAACGCATGTTTGATTGTGCCATTCGAGGAGTTAATAAATGTTTCGACTACTTTCTTGGAATCATCAACAACTGTAATCGCATCTGCTTTTTCGCGTTTGATAACGGTAAGTGCAATGGCAATATTACCATTTGATTTATCTAGGTATTCTGAATCTTCAAAACCTTCTGTGACTCGGGCCACATCTCGAATCCGAACGGATCTCCCTGCATCATTGGTTCTAATAAAAACGTTTTCGATTTCCTCAGCAGTATCAAACTCTCCAACAGTTCGTACAATGATTTCCCTTGTTTTTTCATTGATGTTTCCACCAGGAAAGTTGATGTTTCTCTGACGAAGGGCACTGATTACTTGTGTGGAAGAGAGAGAGAACGCTTTCAATTTATCAGGATCTAAGTCCACCTTCATTTCTCGTTCACGCCAACCTCGTTTGGTGATCCTCGCAACAGAAGGGAGGTCTTTTAGTTTTTCTTCTAAAATTTTTGCTTGGTCTCTGAGTTCTTTTGCACTGAGGATTGGTTTCCCGTCTTTTAGAGTCGAAGAGAGATGGATTTCGATAACAGGTTGCCTTGCTGTTGTAATCTCTGTTACAATTGGATCTTCCACTTCCGTCGGTAAATCTTGGATCCTATCAATTGCTGATTTTAAATCATCTACCACTTTCTGAGTGTTTTTTGTATTTGGATCAATTGTAATGATGATTCCAGAACGATTTTCTAACGAAGCCGAACGAAATTCTTTGATTCCATCAACTTCTTTAATCGCATCTTCTAAAGGTTTGGTGACAAGTTTTTCCACATCGGCGGGAGCCGCACCAGGATAGATTGTCGTAACACTCACAATATCAAAATTGATATTGGGAAATGCTTCTCTGTTCATTGTAGCAGCGGTGAATCCACCAACTAATATGATTAAAAAAGTTAATAGGTTTACGAATAAACTTTTGGAAAGAAAATACTGTACGATGGATGAACCCATGGAATCTCCTGTAAGAGTGAACCTATAAAAATCAAAATGGAAATTATCTTAATCTAACAATTTGCCTGCGGTATCAATGTCTTCGTTATAACCAAACAGTTTTGTGCTTTTTAATCGATCTACATACAATACTCCAAATAAATGATCACATTCATGTTGTAATACGATGGCTCTATACCCTTCGATGATTTCGTCGTGTTCTTCGAAATTTTCATCGCGCCATTTCATTCGGATTTTGTTAGGTCGTTCTACATAACCACGCATTCCAGGTACCGATAAACACCCCTCCCAGAATCCATCAGCAGGAGGACTTAAGGGTGTGATTTCCGGATTTAAGATGATTTGGTTCGGAACTTCTGGGGTTCCAGGGTATCGTTCATTGTCATCTTCTTGCCCAACTACCACTAATTTTTTTAAAACTCCAATTTGTGGGGCAGCAAGTCCCACACCATCGGCATGGCGCATGGTTTCAAACATATCGCGTATCAATTTTTTGAAATCCTTGGTTTGGATTTCGGATTCGGTCACATCTTCACTTGTTTGCCTAAGGATCGGATTACCAATTTTAAGAATTTTTCGTACTGCCATAATCTAATATGGAATAGATTGAAAAAGGTCACTGAATGATCAAGTGAACTCCTAATCGATTGAAAAAGAATTTGACAGGCTGGGCTTAAAACGCTGAAATCTCGTGAGGGATTTTGGAGACGAGGGGAATCGAACCCCCGACCTTTTGAATGCCATTCAAACGCTCTCCCAACTGAGCTACGTCCCCTTGTGCTTTTCCAAGGTGCGAGACCGCGTTTGTCTGTCAACAGAATCCCAAAATGGCTAAGGAACCAAAGACTTTATGGGACAAGATACGGTAGAAGAACTCACTAAAAAATTGAAAATCCAATCGGATATCATTAAAGGTTATGAAAAAGTTCTTAGGCTCAATGAACAAGAATTAGCAAACGCAGACGAGATCATTCGTATGTATGAACAAATCATTGATTACTCTCGTGTTGAATTAAGAGAAGCCAAAGAAACTGTACAAGCAAGTACGATGGTGTCCAATTTAAGTCGTGATGAATTAATGTCTGCATTTGATAAAATCAAATCTCTCGAAGATGCAAATCGTAAACTCAGAGAAGAATCTTTAAAGTTTAGCAAAGATTAGAACATTGAAACCTCACTCCCTTCCGCCGATTATCTTAAAAAACGAAGATGGCGGATTTTATCTTTCTTCCTCAAACGAACTAGATGATTTATACCATTTTATCTTAGGGCAAGCAAAACGATTTGTTTCTGCTAAATCAGCAGCTTTGTACCTTCGGAATGGGAAAGGGAATTTAAGTAAAATTGGACTCGTCACAGACAAAACAAATGCTGGGAACATCGCAAAACATGTGTTTAAGTCTAAGAAGAGTATTCTAGTCAAAAAAGGTACTCAATTAAATGTTAATGATGCACCTGTTTCCGAATCATATATAGCTTGTTATTTGGGAGACGAAATAGGGGATATGTCCCTCGGTGTTTTGGTTTTGGAAGGAATCAAACATTTTCAAAATTTTTCAGAACAAGATTTAGATCTAATCAATTATTTTAGTGCCAACTTAAATGCTTTATTTAAAGACACTGTTTTTTCGGATGTCGAACCTCAATTTTTTAACTCTCTGACTACATCAGTTCTACTTCTGATTGATAACGCAAATATCCATAACAATAATAATCGTCTCCAATACTTTTTGGAGGAAATCATTCGGGTAGCGGTCCTCATCAATACGAGTGTTGATTTGGAACATGTGCTTGTCATGGTAATGGAATCTGCAAAATCCGTGTTTCGGACGGAAGCAAGTTCCTTACTTTTATTAGATGAAAAAAAAGAGTTCCTATTATTCCATACAGTAACAGGTGAAAAAAGAGAAGAGGTCTCCAAAATCAAAGTCCCTGTAGGACAGGGGATTGCAGGCACCGTAGCGGTGACGAAACAACCCATGATCATCAATGATGCGCAAAATGATGACAGGGTCTTTCGGGATGTGGACAAAGCATCGAATTTTGTGACTCGGAATATTCTAGCAAGTCCCCTTATAGTGGGAGATGAGGTCATTGGTGTGATCGAAGCAATTAATACCATTGATCGGAATAACTTTAGCCAAGATGATATTGATACATTTTTGTCTTTTTCCAGTGCTTGTGCAGTGGCGATCCAAAAAACAAGGCTACTTGACAACCTAAATGTCACAAACTTAGAACTCAAACAAAAGTTAAGTACTCTTGAATCTATCTTTGATTTAGGCCAGGCTGTACTGGAATCTCATGATGAATTGGGCCTCATGTCAAAAACACTTAGCATTCTTACGAAGGAATTGTCATGTGAAGATGCAGGAATGGTCATCATTGAGGAAAAAAACAAAAATAGAATCCAAGTGTATGCAAGGCAGTTAGGGATTGTAAGAGAATCTTTTTTTCCCATGTTCGAAAGTCGTTTGTTTTTAAGCCTTATGGAATCTGGGAATCCTAGAATGGCAGTTGTCACTCCCCAATTGGAAGAATCCTTTTTGGAATTGGAGTTTTATACACTTAAAAAAAATTTTCTCATTTTACCCATTTCACCGAGGGGAGGGAATTTACGGGCTGCCTTGTATGTAAGTGGAAAACATTCTGCCCATTCCTTTAATGAGACAGACCTTCGGATGTTAAAAACATTATCCTCGCCTCTAGCCAAAGCTTATGAAAATTTACGGCTCAACCAAGAAATCATTACCAAAAAATCGATCGAAAAAGAAATCGAAATCACAAGAAAAATCCAAAACAATATTTTACCCAATGCTCTTATCCAATCTCCATTATTTGACCTAGGAGTAAAGTCAGTTGCCGCCAAAGAAGTGTCAGGTGACTTTTATGATTTCCATGCATTTGGGGATGAACAGTTTTCCTTTCTTGTGGCCGATGTTTCTGGTAAAAGTTTACCTGCAGCCATTTTTATGGCGATGTCCAGTTCGATTATCCGAACACTTTCCAGGACAACGGATATGTCCCCATCGGAACTTCTCTACCGTGCCAACCAATTGATTTATGAAGATTCGCAGTCGGGGATGTTTGTTACTTTATTTCTCGTTAATTACCAAAGGAAAACTCGCACTTTAAAATTTGCATCAGCAGGTCATAATGACCAAATTTGGATCCGAAAGGATGGGAGTTTTGAACTCCTTAAAGGAAAGGGGGCTCCGCTCGGAGTGGTCCCTCATACTAATTACCATGGTGGTGAGATCCAATTGGAACCAGGTGATATTTTGGTTTTTTATACAGATGGAGCCATTGAGGAAAAAAGTCCAGATGGGGAAGAATATGGCCTCGACCGCTTCATTGATTATATCATTGAACGAAGGCATGAATCTTCTCAAAAGATTATCGAATCCGTTTATGATGACATTCGTTCTTTTTCGAAGGCGGAAGAACAATACGATGACTTTACCGTTATGATTTTAAAATTTGCGGAGGTGGAAAGTTTTGAAATGGTAAAAACCTTTGATGCGCATCCAAATGAAATCCCAAAACTCCGTGATTTTATTTCTGAACATTTAGAGAAGAAAATTACAAAACCTTTTGCCTTCGACGACATCTTAATATCTTTGGATGAAGCAGCTACCAATATTGTGATGCATAGTTACAAAGATACAAATCTGCAGAATCCAAAGTTCGAATGTAAATTTGAACTCATTGGAGATAAGTTAAAAATTGTTCTCGTAGACGAAGGGAAACCTTTCGACAGGAAAAAAGTTCCGAAACCTTCCGTGGAAGCCAATTTGAAAGGTGAACGAAAGGGGGGATTCGGTGTTTATCTCATGGAAACCCTCATGGACAAAGTATCGTATGAATACAATGGGAAACAAAACATTACCTATTTGGAGAAAACAATCGTATGAACGAAGATAAAATTGGAATCCATTCGGAAGAAATGGGAAACAAGATGGTAGTACACGTCCAAGGCAATTTGGATGTTCACAATACACATAAAATTGAAAAAGATTTACTCTCTCTCGTCAGTTCTTCGGGAAAGTCTGTTATTTTTAATTTGAGCGAAGTTCCTTTTATTTCTTCAGCTGGACTTCGCCTCCTTGTCACAACACTTAGGCATTGCCAAGAACAGAAAATCAGCATTTCCATCTGTGGATTACAACCTGCAGTTGAGAAAGTCTTTGATATCATCGGGATGCAGCAGTTATTCACAATTTATCCCGATTTAGAAGCAGCTTTAAAGTAAAAATCACTTTTCTAAGTGGTCCTAAACAAAACATTGGAAAAAAACTTATGGAAACCATGCAGTATTCCCTAAACAACCCGTTCAAAGAATCCAAGGCTCCGGATACCAAAACCGGAATATATGATGATGCACTCAAACTCGGAAAAGAATTAATCGAAAAACCGTTTCTTGGTGGTGGTGAAGACAGAATTCGTGTCCAACACTCCAAAAGTAGGATGACGGTTTGGGAACGTATCAAAGTTCTCACAGACGAAGAACCGAACATCACTTACCAAAACTGGGGCCCCAATTTAGATGGAGCCTCCATCGTTACAGGAATTTTAAACATCAAGGGTCGCGATGTAGCAGTCTACGGACATGATTTTACCCTACGTGCTGGTTCCATGGATGCAACAAACGGTAGTAAACTTGCTCGCCTCATCCAAATGGCTGGAACTCATGGAATCCCACTCATCGGGATGAATGACTCTGCAGGTGCCTATGTGCCAGCGGGTGTGGGTGGTCTCGACGGATACTCCGAAGCTTTCACGGCACTTCGTAAAATCAGTGGTGTAGTTCCTTCTGTCATGCTGATGTTTGGGTTTAACGCTGGTGGTGGTGCTTACCTCCCTCGCCAAGGATCATTTATGATCCAATGTGATGGTACTTTTTTTGGTCTGACTGGACCTGGTGTGGTGAAGTCAGTCCTTGGGGAGGATATCTCTGCAGAAGACTTAGGGGGACCAAAAGTACACGGGCAATCTGGTGTGGTTGACCTTGTCACTGGTGACGAGTTGGGTTCTCTACGCACAGCCATCCGTCTTCTTTCTTATTTGCCAGACAATAACCATAGTTTTGCGCCATTTTATCCAACGTCTGACCCTGTAGACAGATTCATTTATGAGGAAGACATTCTTTTCCGTAAAACATTCAATTCTCCAACAGGAATGAACACTCCGTTTGACATCACTCTGTACTTACAACAGATCTGTGATCATGGTGAGTTCTTTGAATTACAACCACAAAGAGCAAGAAACATCGTCACTGCTTTTGGTCGAATTGGTGGTCACGTAGTTGGTTTTCTTGCCAATAACTCTGCTGTTTCTTCTGGTCAGATTGACATTGGAGCTTCTCGTAAAGGAACTCGTTTTGTTCGATTCTGTAACTTGTACAATATCCCAATGGTGTTTGTAGAAGACACAACTGGATTTTTACCAGGTCGCGACCAAGAACATAATGGTATCGTTCTCGAAGGAAGAAAACTCCTCGATTCCATCATTGACCTTCGTACACCAAGACTCACACTCATCATTCGTAATGCGTTTGGTGGTGCTTATGCTACATTTAACTCCTATTTTACGGGAGCATCGATGGTATTTGCTCTCCCTACTGCAAGGATTGCCGTTATGGGTCCTGCTGGAAAAGAGTATGTATACAAAGATGAAATCACTGGGGTTCAAAAAGAATACCTTGCCAACGTAAAAAAGGGAATGAGTGAAAAAGAAGCAATTTCCATTCGCGATGGAAAACTTTTTGAAATTGGCCAACGATACGAAAAAGAACTCATGAATCCAAAAGAAGCACTTTCTCTTGGTTCAGTTTCTTCTATCATCCTTCCAGGTTACACTCGTAATGTTTTATCCAAAAACTTAAGTTTCCTGATGTCGAAATACAAACCGGCGGAAATGTCCGGACCTCAAAGGGAGTTTGAATAATTTCCATGTTAGATAAGAATTTAAAACGCATTCAGTTCCAAGAATCAGAATCCGCATGGATTCGTTCCTTCAGTGTGGAATCAATCAAATGTCTCATCGTTTGCCGTGGTCCTGTTCGTAAGGAAACGATGGATGTATTTGATGCCATTGGTGTGAAAGAATATGGAATTTTACTTTCTGAAAAAGATTCTATCGTCTATCCAAAAGCATTAGCCCCAGAACTTCGTAACTTCCGTTTCCCAGAAAACATCCACCGTGTTCCCGATTATATGGGAGCAGGTAAGGAAGAAAAAGAAGAACGTATCCACCAAATCATAGGAATCGCCAAAGACAATGGATACACACATATCTTTGCTGGTTATGGATTTATGGCAGAAGATGCTGAGTTCATTGAAGCCATTGAAAAAGCAGGCATCATCTTTATGGGACCAAGTTCCCATGTCGCAAAAGGTGCAGGGGCAAAAGACGAAGCAAAAAAACTCGCACGTAGTCTCAATGTATCGGTAACCCCAGGTGTGGACAATATCACAGCCCTCGCGTTACTTCGCAAAACTGGGAATTCCAAAGATGGTCTCCTAAAAGTTGCCAAAGAAAATAATTTAAACTTCTCCTTTGATGAGAAAAAATCTTTGGAAGACAATGCGGAAAATTTACTCCAATTGTCTTACGAAAAAACAATCGATATCACGTCGATCCCTGACCTACAAAAAGAATCAGAAATTCTATGTGAAGACATTTGGAAGAAGTATCCTGGCAAACGAATCCGATTCAAATACATCGGTGGTGGTGGTGGAAAAGGCCAACGTGTAATCTCTTCTAAAGGAGAAATTGAATCTGCTGTGATGGAAATCTTAGCGGAGTCAAAAGTGACTGCTGTTGGTTCCAACCGAAACTTCCTCATTGAGTTAAACATCGAAAACACTCGTCACAATGAAATCCAGCTCATTGGTAACGGAGAATGGTCCTTGTCTCTTGGAGGACGTGATTGTTCCCTTCAGATGCACGAACAAAAACTCCTAGAGATTTCACAAACTGTAGAACTCTTACAAAAAGAAGCAGAACTTGTTCGTTCTTCCAATCCCAAAAAAGCAGCCATCCTCGACAAAGATGTGCAAACCCTCAAAGATATGGAACACCAAGCAGAAGTGTTTGGAAAGGCAATTCGCCTTAACTCCGTATCTACATTTGAATGTATCGTAGAAGGAAATAGTTTTTTCTTTATGGAAGTTAACACTCGGATCCAGGTGGAACACCGTGTGACTGAGATGGTTTACAAGATGAAGTTTACCAATCCGAACGATCCAAATGACTTCTTCTACATTGATTCCCTAGTGGAAGCGATGGCAGTACTCTCCATCCACGGACCACGAGTTCCAAAACCAGAGCGAATTGTTCGTAATGTTTCTGGAGCAGAAGTTCGTATCAATGCGACTAACCGTGCCTTACAACCACACGCAGGTGGAATCATCCAAAACTGGTCAAATCCACTTCCAGAAGAGATTCGAGATGACCAAGGGATTTGTACACGGAACCCTGATACAGGTGCCTTTGTGCATTACAACTTGGCTGGTGCTTACGACTCCAACGTAGCTCTCATCGTTTCGTATGGAACTAGCCGTTCCGAAAACTTAGAAGTTTTAGGAAATATCCTTCGCAAAACAGAACTTAGAGGCCAAAACCTTGAAACGAACTTACTTGTCCACTATGGTCTCATCCAATGGATTTTAGGTAAGGATGCAATGTTCAAACCATCCACTGCTTTTATGATCTCCTACTTAGCAGGGATAGGTGCGTTACAATCCATCATCAATGATTTGGATTTGGAATACCTTTGGTCAGAAAAAACGAAAGCCGCTGAAGCCGACTTAAAAAAAGTTCTTAGCAAAAAGATGACACTAGTGATCCGACCAATGGAACGACTCCTTGCAAACCCACATTTACTTGGCGGTTTTTTAGGATACTTTGACGGAAAACTATGGTCACGAACAGGAAACCAAGTTTCCTTCAATGAAAATCCAATCCAATTCTTAGATTCATTGTATTACTACTTAAATCTAGATGCGACGGAACAAAAAGCTAGTTCAGAAAAAATTTGGGACCATGACGAAAAGTTACTCATGGAAGCAAAAGAGTTTTATTCTGAATTCTCTAAACGCACAGGTCTCAAAAGTTGGAAAGAAATTGTGGATGTGTTTGCGAAAGGGAAAAACCCATCCAAAGAAATTTCCGATGAACTTTGGGAAAAAGTAAAAGCAAGTCATAACGGTTTCCAAGCGGGACTCGAAACGTTACTCCTTCTTCCTAAAATCGGAATCAAATCGAATTTTTTTGGTTTGGATGTGAATGCTGATTTGGACGGAGTGGTTCCAGATGAATTCAAAAACAAAGACACACGCGATGCGTTTATCAAAACACTAAACCCTCCACCAAAGATGTCTGGTGATGAAATTGTAGCTCCTATGGGTGGAATGTTCTACTCCAAAGAAGCTCCAAACCTTCCTCCGCTCATCAATGAGGGAGACCATTTCCAAGCAGGACAACCTCTCTTTATCATTGAAGTGATGAAAATGTTTAATAAAATCCTCGCACCAGTGAGTGGGACAATCGTGAAAAATTTAATGGTGGATTCTGATGGAAAGATTGTGACAAAAGCACAACCCATCTTCAAAATCAAACCAGATGAAATTTTGAAGGAAGAATCACCCGAAGACATTCGAAAAAGAAAAGTAATGGTAACAAAGGAATTGGGGCTCGGTTGATTTAACCGTAGCCTACAATGGTTTTGTGAATTTCACTTAAAGGGAGGATGTGGTCTACACATCCTCTTTTAATTGCCTCTTTTGGCATCCCAAAAACCACAGAAGTTTCTTCGTTCTGTGCAATTGTTTCCGCTCCAGCCTCTTTCATTTCCACAAGACCTGATGCCCCATCGTCACCCATTCCCGTCATGATGATACCTCTCGCATTTTTCCCTGCAGATTTTGCCACGGAGCGAAATAAAACATCTACAGATGGTTTGTGTCGGTTGACGAGGGGGCCATCCACGACTTCTACAAAGTACTGAGCTCCAGAACGTTTGAGGGTCATATGTTTGTTCCCTGGGGCAATGAGGGCAAGTCCTTTGACGACTCGATCGCCATGTTTTGCTTCCCTAACGACAATTTCACAGATCGAATCCAAACGTTTAGCAAAAGCCTCTGTGAATTTTTCTGGCATATGTTGGACAATGACAATTCCAGGGGTTTTATCTTTTGGTAATTTGGTTAACACGTGTTCCAGTGCGATTGTTCCACCAGTTGATGTTCCAATCGCTACAATTTTTTCTGTAGCTTGTAAGGATGAGAGTTCTTGTTTTTTATCCAATTGGATTTTGAATTCATTTGAATGGCTTGGTTTTGGTAAATGTTTGATGGTGGCAGAGGCAGCAGCAATCACTGCATCTGTGAGTGCAATTGTACTTTCGTTTAAAAAATCTTTGAGTCCAATTTTTGGTTTGGTGATGATATCACAGGCACCTAAGTTCATCGCGAGGATAGCAGTTTCCGAACCTTCTTTTGTTAATGTAGAACAAATGACAACAGGTGTTGGTCTCTCCATCATAATTTTTTTAAGAAAAGATAAACCATCCATTCTTGGCATCTCAATATCGAGAACAATTACGTCAGGCCAATCATTATTCATTTTGTCTAAAGCAAAGATAGGGTCAGAAGCACTGCCTAAAAATTGGAAATTTGAATCTTCTTTGAATATTTCGGTTAACACTTGTCTTACGACAGCAGAGTCATCGATTACAAATACTTTGATCTTTTTCATCATTATTTTTTTTCCACCCAAACTTCTCCGTCCCAAATCGAAAAATAAATTTTTCTCGATAGGTTTCCACCAGTATCTTCTGAGATAATTTTAATTTGGTTTTCCAATAAAATTTTTTTCGCAAACTCCGCATTCCTAGTTCCAATTAAGTTGGTAATATCATTGCGAAAAATTTCCCTTTCTTCTCCGAGAAACATATTCGAACCGCCGAAAATTTTAGCCGAATACTGGTTTGGTTTTGTATGTTTTTTTTTGATCTCAGATAAAAAATACTGAAATGCATCGATTCCGTATTTGTAAGTTTTTTCCAATTTGATGTCAGCAGGGTAGGGAAGTAAAAAATGGCACATCCCTCCAATATGAAGGGTTGGATGCCATAAAACGATCGAAACACAGGAACCAAGAAGAGTACGCACCCGATAGTTGCTATCGCCGAAGAAAATTTCTCCAGGATTTAAAAATCGGTCTATCACTTCAACAGGAGGTTCCATTTAACTCACTTGAGATGATGTTTCTTGGATGGTTTGGATTTCTGTTAAATCAAGGATTTGGTTGATTTTCAAAATGATCACAAATTGATTTTCTAATTTTCCGATTCCCTGTATAAAATCTAAACGAATTTTAGAACCAAAACTGGGTGCATCTTCGATTTGGTTTTCAGGAATGTCTACCACCTCGTTGACTTCATCAACGAGTAGACCCACATCAATTGTTTCTTTTTCTAATTTGATCTCAGTGATGATGATACAGGTTTTCCGATTGGTTTCCGTTTTCTTTTTATAAAACCGCATGTTTAAATCAATCACGGGAACAACATTGCCACGTAAATTGATCACCCCTGGGATGTATTCAGGCATCATGGGTACATGAGTCACCGAATCAAATTCGATGATTTCTTTTATGTACAAAATTCCTAAACCAAATAATTCATTGGAGAGTAAAAAGGTTAGGTATTGAATTTCCTGCATTTTGTTTCTCCCCCTTAGTATTTTTGGAATTTATCATGATCATAGGAAGTATCAATTTTACTGTTTCCAATCTCTTTTTTACCAGTTGGTTGTTTTGAGAGTGAAAGCCTGCTAGATTTGTTCTCCACTTGGCTTGTGACAGTTGATAATTTCCCTAATTTGAAAAAACTAATCGAAGACATGAGTCTTTCCGATTGGGCTTGTAACTCCTCTGCAATTGCCGCTAGTTCTTCCGATGCACTGGCTGATTGTTGTGATACTTGGTCAAGTTGTCCCATGGCTTTGTTCACTTCATTGACACCAGAAGACTGTTCTTGGCTTGCTGCCGTGATTTCCTGCACAAGGTCAGCAGTTTTATTGATCGCAGGGACAATCTCTTCGATCAACTTCCCTGCTGATTCTGCAATTTGAACGGAACTTCCAGCAAGGGTACCAATTTCATTGGCTGACTTTTGTGAACGTTCTGCAAGTTTTCTCACTTCAGAGGCAACTACAGCAAAACCCTTTCCATGTTCTCCAGCCCTTGCTGCTTCAATTGCGGCATTTAACGCGAGTAAGTTTGTTTGGTAGGCAATGTCTTCAATGATGGAAATTTTATCAGCAATTTCTTTCATAGCTTTGACTGTGTTTTTTACTGCTTCACCACCTTGTTTTGCATCTTTAGCAGACTTGGTTGCAATTGTGTCTGTTTGTTTTGCATTCTCTGCATTTTGGTCAATGGAAGCTCCCATCTCTTCTAGAGAGGCAGAAGTTTCTTCGACTGATGCTGCTTGTTCACTTGCACCTTGTGATAACGTGCTTGCTGTGGATGCAACTTCATCTGCAGCCGAAACAAGTGCATCGGTGTTTGTTCGAACATCATTGATGATCTCAACTAGTTTTTTTGCCGTATTATTGAAGGAGTCTCTTAGCTTTGCGAAGCCACCTTCATAATGGTTTGTGATCAGTTGAGTTAAATCTCCATTTTCAAGTGCGGCAAGTCCAACCACCAAATCATCAACAATCCTTGCTGTTTCGATTGCCAATTTTTTTTGTTCCGTGATGTCGGTTGCAAATTTGATGACTTTGTATGGTTTTCCATTCAAATCCAAAATAGGGTTATAAGTTGCTTGTAACCAAACTTCTTTTCCACCTTTCCCAATCCGCTTGTATTCTGCCGTTTGGAATTCCCCACGTGCCAAAGATGCCCAAAAATGTTTGTATTCTTCTGAATTCACATAGGTTGTTTCAACAAAAATTCGATGGTGTTTTCCTTCTATTTCTGACAATGAATAACCCATTGTATTCAAAAAGATTTCGTTTGCAGTTAAAATGGTTCCATCAACTAAGAATTCAATGGTTGCTTGTGCCCGATTGATAGCTTCAATTTGGCTTGTAAATTCTTGTGTACGTTTTTTATTTTCAGTGATATCGGTTGCAAATTTAATTACTTTCGTGGCAACTCCATTTGCATCGAGGATAGGAGTATAAGTTGCTTGTAACCAAACTTCTTTTCCATTTTTTCCAATTCGTTTGTATTCCGCAGTTTGGAACTCTCCTCTGTTTAAAGCAGCCCAAAATTGTTTATAAGCTTCGGAAGTATATTCCTTTGATTCTACAAACATCCTATGGTGTTGTCCTCTGATCTCAGGCAAATTGTAACCCATTAAGTTTAAAAAGTTTTCATTTGCTGTGATGATAGTTCCATCCATTTGGAATTCGATAGTCGCTTGGGACCTGTCAACAGCTCGTGAAGTCGCATTGATTTCTGTGACATCGGCCCATTCTACGACACTTCCCAATCTTTCTCCTGTTTCCGTAAGTATCGGGTTGGCAATTAAACTAAATTCTCGATTTCCAATTTTGATATTTGATTTGTGTTCAGAAGTGAAGGTTCCAAGTAACTTTCTTTGGTGGCTTGGGTCCTTGTGGTAGGTATCAATATTGCTACCCATCAGATTCTTTAGTGAAAAATTTCGAATTTGTTTTTGAATCTCTGATTCTGAATTCGAAAACATTTTTTGAATCGATTTGTTCATATAAACAACATCTAAATTCAAGTCAGCAATCATCACATTCGTAGAAACAGAATCAAGAGCTGTTTTAATTTGTGTTGATTCTTTGAATGGTTTGGTGATTTGTTTGATGAGTAAAAGTAATAAAATAAAAGAGATAACAAGAAACACAATACTTGCGGATGGAATCGAGTAGTCTTGTTTTGATTGGTTCGATAAAGTTGCATTTACTTCTTTTAAATTTGCTTCAAAAAAGAATTTTAGTAACTCTTGTAAACTATTTGAATAATTTTTCCACTTACTAGAGAGTTCTGGATTTAAAATGTCTTTTTGTTTTTTGTTGGATTGTCCTTCCAGTTGGTTTAAACTGAAACGTACTGATTCCGTATAAATGTTTTTCTCATTGATGGAAGATTGAAATTTTTTCTTCTCATCTTCTTTTGTGAAAAGTTTTGTTACTAACTCGAACGTTTTGTCTAATTTATCAATATCATATTTAATTTTTGCAATCTGTGATTCTTGTGGTTCTGACGACAGAATTAAGTTTGTGACTTCTTCCTGAATGGACATACTCAGTTGGATTAAATGAGTGATGGAGTCAGATTTTTGGATTTTTTCTTCTGTATTAATGCTTGGAATATCTTGTTTTGAAAACAATCCAAATTGGTACAAATTGATCAAGATGGTAAACAAGAATCCGATTAAAAAATAACCGACTAACTTTGTGTTTGTGCTAATTGACTTCATATTAACCCCTGTGGCTATAAAATTTCTGGTTTTCTACTGTGATTGTTCTTTCAAATAAGGAAGGAACATCGATAATTAATGCAACATTTCCATCACCAAGGATACTTGATCCACTGACACCTTTGACATGGCGAAAAACAGAACCCATTGGTTTAATCACTGTTTGGTATTCACCTAATAATTTTTCGACTACTATGCCTGCTTTTTTGTCACCGTTTCTAACGATCACAATATTTTCCCTTGGTTGTTCTGAATCAACATCACATGGATAATAGTCTCTCAGTCGGAGGAATGGAATTAAATTTCCACGTAAGGCGAAAAATTGATTCGAGTCTGTTTTGTGGTCATCTGAAAAGTGTAAACATTCCAAAACCATTTCCATCGGTATGATAAAGTGACTTTTTCCTACTGCTACCAAAAATCCTTCAATGATAGCAAGTGTAAGAGGTAATCTCAAGATAAAACGGCTTCCTTGGTTTGGAGTCGATTTAATGGATATGGATCCTCGTAATGATTCTATATTTTTATACACTACATCTAGACCAACACCTCGACCTGAAACATTAGTGATTTGAGATGCAGTCGAAAATCCTGGATGGAATAGTAGTTTGTAAACTTCTTCGTCGGAGTCAGGCATCTCACCAAAAACAATCCCTTTTTCTATTCCTTTTTTCCAGACCTTTTCTTTTGAGATTCCGTTCCCATCATCACTGACTTCTATGATGACATTCCCTGCTTCATGATATGCAGTGAGTTTTACAGTTCCTTGTTGGTCCTTGCCGTTTCTTTTTCTTTCCTCAGGTAACTCTAATCCATGATCACATGCATTGCGAACCAAATGGGTGAGGGGATCACTTAATTTTTCTACTATATTGCGATCAAGTTCTGTTTCGTCACCTTCTGTAATGAGGCGAATGTCTTTTTTCAATTCTTTGCCTAAGTCACGAACAATTCGAGAATACTTTTGAAAACTCTCCCCAATGGGAACCATTCTGAGTTTTAATGAAATTTCCCTGACTTCGTTTAATAATCTCATTACAATGAGAGATGATTCTTGTAAATTTGAGTCGTCTGAGTCTCCAATGAGTTGGTTCATATTGGCGCAAGATACTACAAGTTCACCAACTCGATTGATTAAATTATCAATTCGTTTAGAATCAACTTTGATTGTGGAAGATTTATGTGATTCTTTGCTTTGGTCTGAATTTTGATTTTTTTCTATCGAGCTTGGTTCCTCTTTGTGAATGCCTTGGGAAACTACGGAAGAGTTGGAAGGAATACCTGTTTTTCTTGATTTGATCTCTTCCAGATACGTTAGAAAATTGTTGTCATCGAGGATTTGGATTTCTTTCCAAACATTGCCTAAATATATTTCTTCTTCTGGGAGTTGGTTTGATAAATCAACTAAATCCTCAACGGAAAACCCGGGTGGGTAAATGTGCAAAAAGCAATCAGATTCAATGAAGTTAAAAACTTTTTGAACTGTTTCCAAATTTTCTTTGGAACTAAAATTGATTTCAAATCCTAAATAACAATTTTCAGGATCAAATTCGATAGGTTTAGGCAAAAATTGGTCAATGGTTTTCAAAGAAATAATGGTACCAATTTTTTTTAAGTATCCAATAAAGGAAATCGGATCAAGACCTTGTGAAAATACATTTTGATTGGGACGAAAGGAAATGAGGTAACTTGTTGTATTTTCTGATTTTATGCTCTCAATGTTAGTAGAAGGTTCATTCTGCCGTTCGTTTGAGTTCGAATCATGATGAGTAACCATTTGAATTCCATCATTTTGATGAGACGTTTTTGGTGGTGCAGCAGACGACTGAAGGTATGGTTTCATCTCATCCAAAATCAATTGGCCAAATGATATTTTTTCATTTGAAATTTTACCTTTTGTTTCTTCAGAAACTAAAAAGGATAAATGGTCTTTTGCTTTGAGTAATATTTCCGTCAGAGTGGGTTGGAATGGAATCAGATGGGAACGAAGTTCATCCAATAAATTTTCGACAACATGTGTAAAAGAAACAGTAGATTCATACCCAAACATACCGGCAGTACCTTTGATGGTATGGACTGCTCTAAAGATAGCATTGAGGTCTTCGTCATTTGGTAATGATGATTCCGTTCGGAGTAAGATTGCCTCCATCTCTCGTAAAAGTTCATCGGATTCAACTAAATAAGCGTCTATGACTTCCGATAAGTCCATCAGGATACTTTCCTTGTTCCATAACGAAATTCGACTTCATTTGCATGTTCTTTTTTCACTTTGATACGATCTCCGAAAAAAGAAACCAAACCAAGTAAATCCATGACCTTTAACACCGGTAAGGAGTGGTTTGTTAATGATAAGATCTGTTGGTTGGACTGGCATCGTTTTTTTAAATACACCAATAATTGAATGCCAGAAGAATCGATTCTTTCAATTCCATTCAAATGTAAAATGATCTTTTTCCCTTTTATGTTTTCCCATTGGATTGAGTAAGTAGACCATTCTTTGATAAAAGGTACGGTGAGGTATCCGTTCCAATGGATCTCCATTCCCTCCTTCGTATGTTGAATGGTTTGATTTGGTTCCATCGTTAAGGTAATAATTTCGTAATGGTATCTAACAATTCTTCAGGGGAAAAAGGTTTTGTTAACCAAGCTTTTGCACCAGCATCGATACCTTGTTGTTTTTTTTCAGGTTGTGATTCTGTAGTCAACATGATGATAGGAGTAAATTTAAACTTAGAATTCTCTTTTACTTTTTTGATAAAAGAAATCCCATCCATGTTTGGCATATTCATATCAGAGACAATTAAATCGACAGGATTTGACTCTAATTGTTTTAGACCTTCTAATCCATCTCCAGCTTCAATAAGATCAAAATTTGCATTTTTTAAGTGCACAGAGATGATCTTTCGAAACACTGCTGAGTCATCAATAATTAAGATTTTTCTATTCATTTTGTTTTCCTTTTAAGATTGGATAGGGAGAAAAATTTCTGCGATCACACAGGATGCTTTTGTTTCAGTCGTGTGATCAATTGCATTTCGTATAAAAAACATTCCATTATGTTTATGTAATAAAAAATCTACCATCGTTAAACCAAGGCCTAGGCTAAATTTTTCTTTGTGGTGAAAGCTTTCAACTGGTGGATGAATTCTGTAAAAAGGTTCCACCAATTTTTTTTCTGAAACTGTAAGTTGTTTTGCATAATCATCTTCGATTAGGTTGTTTTTTGCTGATAAACAAAAATAACCATCAACGAAAGTGACAAAGATATCAAAATTTGACTTGGGTTTGGAATACTTTAATCCATTTGTAAAAATTTCATGGATGATGGTTCGAATTGCATTCAAATTGACTTCTAATTTTACTGTTTGTTTGACAACAGGAAGATTGATTTTGATTTCTTTGGATTCAGTTTCCTTTTGAAACTCTTTTACAATCTCAGGAAGGATCTGTAACAACTCATCACTTGTAATTTTAGACAATTGTAAGTGGGTTTGAATTGTTTCAACGGCCATATCAAGGCCTTTTAACATTGTTTTGTTATGTTCTTGGTTTTCAGAAAGTAAATCCCAAAAATCCTTTGGAATGATATAGTTTCCATTCTCAACTGTTTTCATTTTTTCGATTGAATCGATAATGGTAGTCATCGCGCCGAGTCCAGAACCTTGCATGAGAGTGGTTTTTAAATTCAAGATAGAATTTAGTTCCGAATTTACTTCATTGGTTTTGCGATGAGACTCCTTATAATTGAGCCATTCCAATTGGCTTTTTAATTCTTTGGATTCTTCATCAATGAGAACTGCTTCCATCCGTTTTAAGTAGACGTATTCTAATGCTTTTTCCAGACGATCGGCAACAATTTCTACATGGAGAGGTTTGATTAGGTAGTCATAAACTCCCATTTTCATAATTTCGATGATTTCTTCCGTTTGGTCGATAGCAGTTTGTACCATAAAAACTGATCTCGGATCGAATTTTCTTTGTTCTGCGATAAATGTTTTTCCATCCATCACAGGCATCATCAAATCCACCAAATAGAGGCTATACGACTTGTTTTTTGCCATTTCCAAGGCAATTTTACCGTTTTCAGCAACTTCGTATGATACACCAATTCGTTTACAGATCCCTTCGAGGAGAACCTGA
Organism: Leptospira paudalimensis; assembly: GCF_026151345.1. Lineage (NCBI taxonomy): Bacteria > Pseudomonadati > Spirochaetota > Leptospiria > Leptospirales > Leptospiraceae > Leptospira > Leptospira paudalimensis. The sequence continues at coordinate 1,874,196 of NZ_JAMQPR010000001.1, read as the reverse complement.
TTTTCTTTTTTATCTTCAATGATCAGGATAGGTTCTTTTGGCCTACGTTGGTGTTCTGTTTTAGAAACAGAAGTATATGTCGTATCGATTAGTTCCACCATATAGAATATCGGAAATTCTATTCGAGTTTCCTAATTCGTTCAATACCTTTATTTAATATTTTCGGGTATATTGAGTATAAAAGTGGAACCTTCTTCTGGGTTGGATAAGAGGGTGATATTCCCACCCAATTTTTCTGCTAGTCCTTGGGAAATGGAAAGACCAAGTCCTGTGCCTTCAATTTTTCCATCGTCGTTAAGTCTTGTGAAACTATGAAAGATCCGTTTTTGGTCTTCTTGTGAAATGCCTGGTCCAAAATCGCGAATTGAAAAATTCACCCCAAAATCGGACCATTCACAATGTAATTCGACATAAGAATGATCACCATACTTAATCGCATTCGAAAGTAAATTTAAGAGGATTTGTTGGATTTTTCCACTATCCGATCGAACCAGTTTCGACTGGATGGGAGGGAAAAAACGGATTTCAATGCCTTTGGCATTTGCTTGTGGTTGGATTAATTCTAAACTTTGTCTGCAGATTTCTTCTGGTTTGAATTCAGAGTACACAATGTTAAGTTGACCTGATTCAATTTTCATCAAACTGAGAATTTCATTGATCATCTTGAGAAGTCTCGTTCCACCTGAGTAAATGTACTGTAGGTATTCTTTCCCCGTTACATCTTCTTCTGGTAACTGGATCAATTTTGAAAATCCTATGATGGAATTGAGAGGGGTACGAAGTTCATGGCTGACATGGGCTAAAAATTCTGTTTTTGCTTTGTATGCTCGTTCTAATTCTTCTTTGGTTCTCGATAAATCCAAAGTTCTTTCTAAAATTAAAGATTCTAATGTGGATTTGTAACGGTTGAGTTCGGTTAAATCGGAATCTCTTTGTACAAATAAACCCATCCACCGACTCACAGTTTGGTAAATGAGTAAATTCTCGTGGTGGATCACGAAATTGGGAACATATTTTTGGAATCCCATAATACCCAAGAATTTGTTTTCGAATTTGACTGGAATGAATAAAATCGATTTTGCTTTTGATTCTTCAAAATACCATTGTTCTTTTGGTAATGCTTTTTCTTTTGTTAAGTAAATAATCTTTCCATTTTTTAATTTGTGCAGCCACCTGTTTATCCCTTCTTTTTTCCAATCTAACGTTTGAAATTTATTAGGTAGTAACGGGTATTCGGTGGACTTTCTTTCGTTTACCCAAATTTCAAATTTTTGTGTTTCATCAGTACTGGTATTTTTCAAAAAGAATATCGAATCCATCTCCGTGAAATACAAAAGTTGGTAAAGAGCTTGAGGTAAACTTTCACGGATGGAAGGTTTTTGGATGAGGATTTGGATGGAGGAAGCAACTCCCAATTCAAACCGAAGCCTCCAAGCAATTTCCTCTTCTTGCTTTTGTTTGATTGTGATATCTCGGATCACAAACTTTGTAAATTGGATTTCTTTTGAGGCAGACGGATAATCAAAATGCCCAAAGGATGTTTCTAATACTTTTCCATCTGTTTTATAAATGATTTCTGTATTAAAATCATAATGAGAGATTTTGTTTTTTAAAAAATTAGGTAAGTCGAACTCTTTCTCTAATTGTGAGAAGATAGAGTTTTTTAACAAAACATCATAGTTTTTTTCTTCTAAATTGATCTGTAAAATGGCAGTTCCCCAATCATTTCCCTCTAAAGAGGCTTTAAATAATGATAAGGGATCTTGGATCATTTTTAAAATTGTTTTAGGAGTTCCTTTGGAAGTTTGAAACTCATAGTATCTTCACGACTTTCAGGGTATAAAGAAACTTTTGCATTGGGAAAATGTTTTAGTATTTCTTCTACAATTTCATCAACCAACACTTGTGGGCTTGAAGCACCGGCCGTGATTCCTAATGTTTTGATTCCTTGGTTTATGATGTAATTTGGATTTACGTCTTCTTTTTTCGAAATTTGAAAACTAGATGGTCGAGTTTTTTTTGCCAACTGGCAAAGCCGAACTGAATTAGAAGAGTTTTCGGCACCGATCACTAACATGGCATCAACGGACTCTAACATTTTTTGTACGGCATCTTGTCTTTCCGTTGTCGCATAACAAATATCATCTTTTTGTGGGTGTTCCACAAAAGGGAAAACTTCTTCAATTTTTTTGACAATGTTTTTTGTGTCTGCTACGGAAAGGGTAGTTTGCATCAAGTAGGTAAGCGGTTTGTCTAAAGAGATTTTTTCTTTTAAACTCTCCACATCTTCTGGAGATTCCACAAGGAACATCTTTGCTTCTCCCATGGTGCCAATGGCTTCGTCATGGCCTCTGTGTCCGATATAAATGATTTGGTGGCTGTCTTTGATATTTCGTGCTTTTTTATGAACCCTTGTAACGAGAGGGCAGGTGGCATCGCCAATTTTCATTTTTCGATCAGTGGCTTCTTTTACGACTTCGGGGGAAACTCCATGTGCAGAGAATACCACAGTTGCACCATCAGGAACTTCGCTTAGTTCGCTAATGAATTGGATTCCTTTTTTTTTCATTTCTTCCACAACTCGTTGGTTGTGAACGATTTCTTTTCTCACATAGAGAGGTTCACCTGAATTTTCTTCAAAAGCCTGTTCCACATAAGAAATTGCATATTTGACACCTGCACAAAAACCTCGTGGGTTTGCTAAATAAACCGTTTCTAACACGAAAAACCTACCTTTTCACTCAAGTCCATTTCCATAGAATTCCTAGGACATATTTTCGAAAAGGGGAAGTTCTGTTTTTATTCAAATTTTATTTCATTTTCCCTATTATCCTCCCTCCCAGAATGACCGATCCTTATCTTGAAAAGGCCAAGGATGGCCATTTCGAAAATTCATCAATTTCTTGGGTTCAAGGTGAAAACCTTGAGCGGTGAGAGAACGGATTCAAGGAGGAACCCGGATGATTATCAACCACAACGTAAGTGCGATCTTTGCACACAGAACTTTGAAGTCTAACGACGCGAACCTGAGCAAAGATATCGAAAAGTTGTCTTCTGGTATGCGTATTAACAAAGCCGGAGATGACGCATCTGGACTTGCAGTGTCTGAGAAAATGAGAACTCAGATTGCTGGTCTTCGACGTGCAGAACAGAATACTGAAGATGGTATGTCCCTCATTCAAACGGCGGAAGGATATCTTCAAGAAACACACGAAATCGTTCAACGTGTTCGTGTACTCGCGGTGCAAGCTGCGAACGGTATCTACTCGGAAGAAGATAGACAACAGATCCAAGTCGAGGTTTCACAGCTAGTGGACGAGATCGATCGTATTGCTTCTCAAGCAGAATTCAACAAAATGAAACTGCTTACAGGAGCTTTTGCTCGACTCAACCCAACTGCTAGTATGTGGTTCCATATTGGAGCTAACATGCACCAAAGAGAGCGCGTGTACATTGAAACAATGAACACTGCGGCATTGGGATTAAGAAACCCTACGGTTCTTACTTTCATCTCTCTTTCGACTGCAGGTAAAGCTAACTCCGTAATCGGACTTTGTGATGATGCCCTAAGAGTGATCTCTAAACAAAGAGCTGACCTTGGTGCTTATTACAACCGTATGGAGCATGCTGCGAAAGGACTTATGAATGCTTATGAAAACACACAAGCTTCTGAGTCTCGTATCCGTGATACTGACATGGCTGAACAAATGACCAGCTTCACGAGATACCAAATCTTAACTCAGGCTGCTACATCAATGCTTGCGCAAGCAAACATGAAGTCTCAGTCAGTGATGAGATTGCTCCAGTAATAGGATAAGAGAAACTAAAGTCCCGGGCAGGGTGGTTGGGGCCCCGGCTTTGGTTTCTCGATTTTCTTTTTTAATGTTTTAATTCTACACCAAATTCTTTCACCAATTTCTAATTTTCCACCTCGACTCTTTCCATTCCTTTTTGATTTGACAAAATCGAAATTAATCTATTTTTTATCATATGAAAAAAGAGTGGTTTCTATTTTTACTTCTACTTTCCGTTAGTTGCAAAACAATTCCAAAATTTCAAGTCATCGATAACGCCAAACCAAATCCGAATTGTAAGATAACTTGGCTTACTGTTGTCGAACCAGATTTTTTTATTACGAATGGAACGACTACTTTAGCTGGTTGTATTGAAAAAATTGATTCAAATGATGCTGTAATTGCATTTTCTTTTGGTCGCACAATACATAGAATCAATGCAAGTGTTAACCTAAAAACGGGTGAATCACGAAGGTCGGATTCATATTCGAGTGAAAACGCGAGTGCCAAAGCAACTGTTCATAAAGATAAAAAAGCATCTTTAGAAATTCCCACTAGTGACAAAAAGGGATCTTTTATGTATAGTATCTTATATACATTAAAAAACAAACAACCTTCGATTGAAATTTATGATGTAACTCGTGAGGAATCATACGGGCCAAGACTCGCTTTTATAGCAATTACCAAAAATGACTTACCAAAATTGAGAGAACTTTTTTCAAACAGTAGTATCCAAAATGATACCCACATCATTTTGGTTGATGAGAATAGTGCCTATGAATTGAATCTTTTCCAACATGCATTAAATGTGCGCGCGAATTGGGAGATATATGAGTATTTGTTAGAAAAAAAAGTAGATTATCAATTTAAAGATAAAAATGGATTTAATGCACTTATTCAAGCAGTTTATTTGAATGACTCGGGATTGGTAAAATACATAGACTCTCTTAAAAAATGGAATTTGAATGAGAAAACAAACCATGGTGATACTGCTCTCCATTGGGCTGCTGCAAATCAAAATAAAGAAATTGTTGAGTATTTATTAAAAAAAGGCACGGATAAGAATATAAAAAACAACCAAGGACTTACAGCATTCGATATCGCAAAAACAAAGTCATCAAGTGAAATATTAGAGATCTTACAATAACCGATGGCATTAGAAATTGACTCCGCATATCAGATATTAAAACCCATCATCAATCACACTCCCTTACAATTTCATTCTCGATTGTCGGAGTTGTATGGTGCCCAGGTGTATATCAAACGGGAAGATTTACAAGTTGTTCGTTCCTATAAAATTAGAGGGGCTTACAATATGATCCAAAGTTTAACTTTGGAGGAACGAAAAAATGGAGTTGTCTGTGCAAGTGCTGGCAATCATGCACAAGGAGTAGCATATTCGTGTAAATTACTTCAAATTTTTGGAGTCATTTATATGCCAGAAGTTACTCCTAAACAAAAAATAAACCAAGTACGTATGTTTGGTGGTGATTTTATTGAGATCAAACTTATAGGTGATACATTTGATGAATGCCAAAAGGAAGCAATTGGATTTGCAAATGAAAGGAAAATGTCGTTTATCCCGCCGTTTGATCATACGAAAATCATGGAAGGGCAAGGTACTGTCGGAATAGAAATTTTAGCTGAGCTTTCAAATATAGATTATTTGTTTTTGCCAATCGGTGGAGGAGGATTATGTGCTGGTGTCGGTTCTTATTTTAAAAATCATTCACCACTCACAAAGATAATTGGAACAGAACCAAAGGGTGCACCATCAATGAAAGAAGCATTGAAAGTGGGAAAACCAATCTCTTTGGAGAAAATTGATAAATTTGTCGATGGAGCAGCTGTTAAAAAAGTAGGGGAACTTACGTTTCCAATTTGCCAATCTGTTTTGAGTGATTTGGTCTTAATACCGGAAGGAAAAGTTTGTACGACAATTTTAAATCTTTATAATTTAGATGCCATTGTGAGTGAACCTGCCGGTGCTCTTAGTATTGCTGCTTTAGATGAATACAAAGAAGTCATTAATGGGAAAACAATCGTTTGCATCTTAAGTGGTGGAAACAATGATATAGATCGGATGCAAGAAATCAAAGAAAGGTCCTTACTCTTTGAGGGTTTGAAACAGTATTTCATAGTTCGATTTGCACAGAAACCAGGAGCACTCAAACAATTCGTAAATGAAATTTTAGGACCGAATGATGATATTGTACGTTTTGAGTTTATCCAAAAAAACAATAAAGAGTCAGGTCCGGCACTCATTGGTATTGAGTTAAAATCAAAAGATGATTTCCAGAGTTTATTAATGCGGATGAAAGAATACAAATTGAATTTTACTGTTATCAACGAAGATGAAAATCTGTTTGAATATTTAATTTAATCTAGAAAATCGATGTTTTTAAATTTTGGAATCGTGAATCTTACCAAATCATTTTTCCTATTTCGAATGAATTTCCTAAAGGAATTTCCGAAAAGATCGATATATGAAATGATCCTTTGATCGCCGTACAGCTAAGAAACCCGGAGTGATTGCCGGGTTTTTTTGTATAAACATGAACTTTTCTTCTAGAAAATTTCAGTGAACCAAGTTGTTGTTTTATTTTTTGTGAATGATGATAGGTAGGTCGTATTGGGTGGCGGGTGGATAACCCCACCCAGTTCGAATAGGGCGGGGATGGTATACCTACCGAGTCAAGGAAGCTATTTCCCTAAGCAACGAATCCTGTTTTACTATTTTGTTCGATTGTAAATTACTTTCGATTAAGCTCGAATGACAAATAGAGCAAGCGTCGCAAATAGGTTGGGAAATAACTTAATCTGACGAGTGCGATTGAAAAATGCCTTGTGTAAGATTTTGATACGTTCGAATTCACAAAAGTCTTCAAAGTCCTTTCCTGAAAGATAATGTAAGTTTGGGGTGTCATACCAATGGAATGGCATTAAATCTGTTACGGGTGTTTTTCCACTTAGCAAAATCGAAGTTCTGATTTGCCAATGCGAAAAATTGGGAAACACAATGATCACTTGTTTACCGATACGCAAACATTCTTTAATGATGTCTCCTGGATTTAATGTTTGTTGTATGGTTTGGTTTAAGATGACAAAATCAAAACTATGGTCTAAGTGATGTTTTAATCCATCATCAATGTCGCCGTGGTGGACATATAAACTTTTTTTTACACATTGGATGATACACTTATCATCTTTTTCAATGCCTTGTACCCGAACTCCTTTGGTTTTTAAAATCAACATGAGTTCACCATACCCACATCCTAAATCTAAAACTCTTTCACCAGGTTTGATGAGATTTGCAATGTAGGATATATCGGGTCTATTTTTTAAATCTAAACCAAGTGCTTCATTTGTATGGATATTCAAAAGAATCCTCCTTCATCTGTTGCACTTAAAAAATCTCTCAAAATAGAATCTTGTTCTTCACTAGGCAGTAAAAAACTATCATGCCCAGCAGGATTATTTAGCTCAATGAAACTCACAGGCACTGCATTCACTTCTAAAGATTTTACAATTTCTTCTGATTGGTAAGGAGGATACAACCAATCAGAAGTATAGGCAATGACTAGAAAACGGCATCTAACTTTCGATAGAACCTTCGTGAGTTCTTTTCCTGTACCTAAACTGAAATGGTCCAATGCTTTGGTTACATAAATATAAGAATTTGCATCAAATCGATCAACGAAGGATTCCCCTTGGTAAATCAAATAACTTCCAACTGCAAAATCAGTAGATTGGATATTGCCTTTCGGAGGTTTACGACCAAATTTTTCGCGCATCATCTCATCACTGAGGTAAGTGATATGACCCATCATACGAGCTAGGGCGAGTCCTTTGGCTGGGCGTTTTTCTTGCGTATACAAACCTTGGTTCCAATTAGGATCAGATAAGATAGCTTGTCTTCCTACTTCATTAAACGCAATTTGTTGGGCAGAGTGTTCGGAAGAAGAGGCCATGACGATACAGTTTTTTAAACGATCTGGATAAGCAACTGACCATTGTAAGGCTTGCATGCCACCCATTGATCCACCTGCGACTGCAAATAATTTATGAATTCCAAAATGGCGGACTAATTTTTCCTGTGCATTGACCATATCACCTATGGAAACAAAAGGAAATGTGGATTGAAATGGTTTGCCTGTTTTGCCATTGAGACTAAGTGGTCCACTGGATCCTTTACAGCCACCTATGACATTAGAAGAGATAATAAAATAACGATTGGTATCAAAGGCTTTGCCAGGTCCGATATAATAATCCCACCAACCAGGTCGTTTGTCACCTTCGTGAAAGCCTGCCGCGTGTGCATCCCCAGAAAGAGCATGGCATACTAAAATTGCATTGTCTTTTTTTTCATTGAGAGTGCCGTAAGTTTCATAAGCAATCTCAAGAGGAGTGATGGTTTCACCCCCCTCAAGAGTTAGTGACTCAAATGTGACAATGTTTGTCTGTACGACACCTACGGATCCGTGAAAAAATTCATTTGTTTCGGAGGTAGGCATAGTATTATCAGATATTTTTTAATGCCTCTTCTAAGTCTACTAGAATGTCATCCAAGTTTTCTAATCCAACACTGAGTCGGACAAAACCTGGAGTCACACCGGCAGAAATTTGTTCTTCACTGGTTAACTGTTGGTGTGTTGTTGAGGCTGGGTGAATCGCTAATGATTTCGCATCACCGATGTTAGCAAGTAAACTAAAGAGTTCGAGTCCATCAATGAATTTTTTAGCTTTTTCCACACCACCTTTGATTTCAAATCCTACAATTGCTCCAAATAATCCACGTTCATGGTACTTTTTCGCAGTCGCGTAGTTTTTGTCAGAAGGAAGGCCTGGATAATTCACCCACTCAACTTTTGGATGTTTTTGTAAAAATTCAGCCACTTTGAGTGCATTATGGGAATGACGTTCCATTCGAAGTGGGAGAGTTTCCACCCCTTGTAAAATTTGCCAAGCATTGAATGGAGAAATGGCAGGACCTAAGTCACGTAAACCTTGGACACGTGCTTTTAAGATAAATGCAATGTTGACACCACCGAACGGTTCAAATTTTCCAAACACATCCCAAAATTTCAATCCATGGTAAGATGGATCTGGCTCAGTGAAATTTTTAAATTTTCCATTTCCCCAGTTAAAACTTCCACCATCAATGATGATACCACCAATGGATGTTCCATGGCCACCTAAGAATTTTGTTAGGGAGTGAACTACGATATCTGCACCATGTTTCAGTGGGTTCACCAGATATGGTGAAGGCATTGTGTTATCAATGACAAGTGGAACTCCCACTTCTTTTGCTACTTTACTAACAGCTGCAATATCAAGTGTATCTAATTTTGGATTTCCTAAAGTTTCCGCATAAAAAGCACGAGTTTTGTCATTGGATGCTTTTTTGAAATTTTCAGGATTGGAAGGATCTACAAAATGAACTTTGATTCCCAATTTTGGAAAAGTATAATGGAGTAGGTTATAGGTTCCGCCATATAACGAAGAAGAGGCGACAATTTCTTGTCCAGCTTCCACAATATTAAGAAGCGCTAACATCTCAGCACTTTGACCAGAAGCGGTTGCAAGAGCAGCAACACCACCTTCCAATGCAGCAACACGTTTTTCCAACACATCAGTTGTTGGATTCATGAGTCGTGTGTAAATATTTCCAAACTCTTGGAGACCAAATAATCTCGCTGCATGGTCAGTGTCTTTGAAAACATAGGATGTTGTTTGGTATAAAGGCACAGCACGAGACGTTGTGGTTGGGTCCGGCTCTTGGCCTCCGTGGAGTGCGATAGTTTCTGGTTTGTATTGGCGTGGCATAGATTCCCCCGATGGTATCGCCTAGTTTTCTCGTGCATTCTCATTTGTCAATAAAATCTCCAATAAAATAGAATTTATTTCTGTTTTATTGGATTCTGCCAGCAGAGATTATTTCTTATTTTCGATAGGAGATCATACGATAATGAACGTATCGTGGGTAAGTTGTGTCGTTATCTTTGTTTAGGACTGGTTACGCAAATTCTTGTAACACAGACTCTCATCGCCCAAGTGTGGGTTCCCACTGGTACAGAGGGAAGAAGAGCCTCTGCTGTCCAATTTGATGCTGGTGGATCTAGTTTTCAGAAAGATTATTACGGATACATCTCTCCTAATTTTACATTCAATCATGGTAGCCAATTTGGTTATTCCTTTTCACTTCCCATCAATGTTCTCGCAGTTGATAAAGAACCTCTTCAGTTAGAGAGTAAAACTGGTAAAATTCGTGAAATGGATTACAATAGCCGTAACGATTATGCTAGGGTTCTCAATTATATATCGTATGGAACATATAACCAACAAGTTCCAGGAAAGGTAACATATTCTGCTTATACGGGAAAGATGGTAGATGGTTATATCGGACATGGAACGATTGTTAACAAATACCAAAGTTCTTCTCGTTTTGATTCCTATAACCCTGGTGTGATGGCAGATTTGAATACTGATTATGGTGGTGTTCAATATTTCGCAAATTCCGTTGTAAATTTTGAAGTGAATGCCGCAAGGGTATATATCAAACCACTTGCGATTGGAAGATCACTCTATTCTTTATTTGATAAATCAGCAGATCTAGTTTATCTAATGGACTTAAGAGGAAATGTTCTGGATGAATCGGGGCGACTCAGTGTAGAAGAAGAAGCTGGTGCTGAAGAAATTCAAAAGAAAAAGGCAGAAGAACTTCGCAAAAAAGAAATCCGTCCAGTCAGTAAAGATTCACGTATGGAACTTGTAGACAATGACCCATGGTATAACCGATTGACTATCGGTTATACACAAGCTTGGGATAGGCAAGCACCTGTTCAAATGGCTTACAACACAAATGGTTCGCCTGTTACGGAAAAAAAATTAGACAACCCAAAAACAACAGAAGTTACGAGAGCTTCCATTGAGGGAATGGACATTGAATATAGATTGCTGAATCTACCGTTCGTTGAATTTACACCTTATGTAGATTTTAATAAAATCAAAGGATTGGATGGTGCACAAGGTGCCCATTATGGTTCTATCTTTCGATTGGGGACAAAGGATCTGAATGTCATTTTGAAACCTGAGTTTCGCCAAATGACTGCCAATTATGCTCCCATGTACTTTGATAGTTTTTATGAAGTGGAACGATTTCAAAAATTTCCAGTATCTGCTCCTATCCGACCTAAATATGAATATTTAGAAAACCAATCCAATGCAAAGGTTACTGGTTATTATCATACAATTTATGTAAATTTTTATCATCTTGGATTTGAATTTGCTGTGGAAGATTATGGAATCAAAGGAAACAAACGTGTGTTTGCTGCAGCCTATATACCACTAGGTTCTTCCTTTCTCATGTCTTTTTACTATACAAAGAAGGGGTTTGATTCGCAAGGGAAAGCGTTTGAAATGGATAATAATACACAAGCTGCAGCTGAAATCTCTAAAGCATTTGGTCCCATTGTCCTAAGGCTTCAAAATTATCGTAAGTATTATCTGGACTCGAGTGAGAAAACTTTCCTGAGTATCGATGAGATTCGTTTTCTTGTATCTGGTGGAATTAGTTTCTAAACAAAAGATACAATAAAGAAGAGAATGCAAATTCTGTTCGTAGATTGATATTCCCTAAAGTGATTGTTTTAAATGTTAACTGGTCAAAATATTTCATATCGTTTTCATTCCAACCCGATTCTGGACCAAAAACAAAGAGAGTGTTTTGCCTTTGATCTAATGGTTCCTTGTAGGTTTTGAGATCAAATTCACCCATTCGATCCAACACAATGACGTTTCCTTCCCAAGTTTCTAGAAACTCTTTCCAATTTTTCTTTTGTCCAAACTGAACCATTGGGAAATGTACATTGCCAGTTTGGCTCATACCTGTATGAACCCACTGGTTCCAATCCTTTGTGTAAACAGGCGAAGTCCAATATTCTTTGTTTTTTGTTTCCGTTGCAAAAAAATGAAGTGAGTTAATTCCGTATGCGCCCGCTAGGTGAAGGATTTTTTTCGCGGTCTGTGGTCTAGGTAACGAAAAAAAACAGTGAATCGGTAAAGGGTTTAATATTAGCGAAAGGGATTCTTTTTTGATAAGGATTGATTCGGTTTCCGTGATTTGAAGGACTCGGAACATAAAATTCCCTTCATTTTGAATCACAACCTGTACCTCATCATCAGGCCTTTTTTTTAAGATAGTTCTGATATGGATATGGCGATCGTCTGTTAGGGTGACTGATTCATCAAAATGTATTTCTCCCTTTTGAATCAGTATCCAATTCAAAATTTAAATCTCGATACTTGGTTTTTTGGGTTCTGAAGGTAATATTTCTTCTTCCTCAGATTCGACAGGTGGTCCTTCAAAATCAGGAGAGAAATCTTTTGGTGATTCTTCTTGGAAAAATGGTTCTTGTTGATTGCTTTTTCTTTCCAGATTAGCTTCTGAATTGGACCATTTCCATACATACAAAAACAGAATGGAAAAAAGGAGAATTGGTATCCATGGAAATTCTTTTTTCTGATTCCCACGTTTTGATTTTAGATAATCAATCGGTGCATATAGTAAATCAAAAATCAGATCTTTATAATTCTGGAATGTTGGTTTAAATTGAAAAGAGGGAATTTCGACTTCACTTACGCTGAAACTATCTTCTAATTCGATTTCAGGATCAAATGTAAATCGGTGAGAGCAGACGGGACATTGAACCAAAATGGTTCCCTGCGTAACAGGGAACCGTAACATCGTGGAACAATTCGGACATTGTTTTACGCGATTCAATTAAGAACCTGTATGTTCTTAGTATTTCAAAGAACTTTTCAATGCTTCCACGTTTTTCTTATAATGTTTGTTTGAATCACGATCATTATAATCAAAGATTTTTGTGAATAGTTTATCAAAATAATCTAGGTTTTTGAAATAAAATTGTTTTTTAAAGTTATTTCGGATTGGGTTTGATTTTGTGTTTTCCACGTTAGAAAGAATGTATTTACCAACTCCTTTTTCAGAAGGTGTTTCTGGAGTTCCCCAAACTGGATAATCATCGTGTTGGTAAAACAATTCAATTTTATCATTATGTGCTGGATCACCATTAGGAGCAACGTCAGCAATCACAGAAATTATCTTATCTTCTAAAACAAAATTGTTTTGGTAAATGTAAGTTCTCACCTTTGTAAGGTTACGTGGTTGTTCTTTTCTTGGATCTGGATCTGCGTTGTTAGATCCTTCAAAAAAGAGTTCCATTTTTTTGAATTTTGCACCTAAGTTTTTAGAAGATTTTCCATCTTCACTTCCAACAAAATCAAATACTTCAAGGTGCAAACAAGTGTTATCTTGAGCTTCTTGTTTATCAGCTACTTCACAACGTTCTCCGTCTGCACTTGGTTTTCCTTTGTACAATACAGTTTTGTGTGGAAGAGTTCTTACTTTCATTTTGAAAAGAACAGTATGAAGGCGAAGGCGTTTGTTCACTTCAGAGATATTATCATCGAGTTCTTTTTCTGTATCAGCCATCGATTTCCCTGATTGAGAAGGATCGATTCCTGCAGAAGTAGAGCCTGTTTCTGAGCTACCAGTTTGAGCGAAAACCCCAATGCTAAGTAGTAAAATGGGGAGAATTAATTTTATTTTCATGTCCGAATCTTCCTAAAAGGTTAATTTGAGGATACCAAGGAACGTCCCATGGGCGTAAACAAATATCCTGTAAATAGTATCGGTAAAATCCTGAATAAGATTGAAGCCGAATCTCTCTCTTTTTAGAGTTTCCATCCAAAATCTGGAAAGGATTCCAAATAAAATGGCAAACCTGGGGCGGTCAACTGTTCCAATTGTTTCCAATTTTTGGTGATCCAACGCCTTTCCACATAATCGCAGAAGTCTTTCAAATTCCTCCCGGAAGCACCTGTTAACAAATCTGCAATCTGTTCCCTTTCCTTTTTGTCCAATTGTTTGGCATATCCTTCGAGGATTTTGGTCCTTTCCTCCCGGTTGGGTAGGGGAAATTTGATTTTTCTGTCAAATCGGGACAAAAGGGCAGAATCAAGGTCTTCTTTTCGATTGGTTGCCCCAATGGTGATGGTGCCTGTTTTTTCTGCGAAACCGTCCAGTTTTCTAAGTAATACACTCAGTAAATTCCTAGTGGCTTCAAAAAGTCCGTCTTCTCGAGAAGTCGCAAGGGAATCAATTTCATCTAAGAACAAAATACATTTTGGAAACAAAGCGGATGCATCAAATACCATCGCTAAGTTTTGAGAGGATTCTCCATAGTACTTACTCAATATGGATTCGATGGGAACATAGACCATGGGCACACCACAAAGATGGGAAACTATTTTTGCCATACTGGTTTTACCGACTCCAGGTTCCCCTTCAAATAAAACCGCTCTCGGTAGGTTTCCTGTAGGTTTCATTCGTGTGAGTTTTGTGATTTCAAGGAAAGGTTCTGGTTGCCTGAGCGGGAAAACCAAACTTTCCAAGATTTGTTCTTTTACAGAATCATACCCAAAAACTGAATCAAAACCTAAATCATTCCCTTTTGCTTTTTCTAATATAGGGTCATACACTTCCACACCGAGAGGTTCCAAAATAGACCTAGGATCTTTTGTTGTACCTCCTTCCAATTTCAAAAATTGAAATAGATGGATGATGGTTTGTATTTCTTTTGTGGATAAATCACCTAACTTCGAACATTCCACTTTGAGATCCGATTTAAACGAAAAACGAATGCGAAATCTCGCCGATAAATTTTTTTGTGGTTCGAATAAGTTGTCACCTAATGTCTGTAAACTTAAGTATCCTTCTTCAAAATTATAAATGCGGAAATTTTCAATGTAGTTCCTAACGATTCCTAGGCAATCTAGGATTTTTTCCTTTCCCACTGCATTTTGGCGAAACCGAAAGATGGTTTCTTCTTTTTCTTGTACAAATTGGTAATTTGCCTGTTTTAGCTCAGTGGCAAATAGGTCTTTGGCCTTAAAAAAATCCAAGGCAGGGGTGGAATTGGACATAAGGAACAAAATAGGGAAGATTGGCTTTTTTTTCAAGGAAGGATTTTGATTTCCTCCGACGAATACATTGTAGAGGTTGTAGGATTATGGGTGAAGGTTCACTATCACAAGAAGACATAGACGCGCTACTCGGTGGATTTAGCGGCGGAAGCACACCTGCGGGTGGTGGTTCTGGCGGAGGTGGAGGTGGACTCGACGACCTGGATGCATTGGTGGGAGGTGGCGGAGGGGATGACAATGGACCTTCTTTTGCCGACATTGCAGCTGCCCTTGGACCAAGCGCAACTCCAGCACCTACAAGGGCCCAGTCAAAAGCCCAATCCAGCTCAGGTAATAATACTGCAAACCTCAACCTTCTTCTGGATGTAACCTTACAACTGACCATTGAGCTTGGTAGAACCACAATGTTCATCAAAGATGTATTACAACTCACAGAAGGAACTGTTGTTGAACTCGACAAAAACATTGGAGAAGAACTCGATATCCTTGCCAATGGAAAACTTGTAGGGCGAGGGAAACTCATCGTGCTTGATGATTATTATGGAATCCAAATTACCCAAATTGTGGATCCAATGGAACGATTGGGTGGTCCTGCCTTTTTATAAACCTATTGGCTTGATTTTAGATTAAGAAGGATGTTTCAAACTTGGAAACAAATAAGTTCGAATACAAAATCGAAAGGATTACCAATCCTTCTGAATCTTTACAGGAAGACCTTTGGAAACGTTTGCATGATTACAGCATCTCCAAGTTAGGGGATGAGTCACTTGCTTCAAAAGAATTTTTTGCCATTTTAGTCAAAGAAGGGGACACACTCATCGCAGCTTCTCTTTGTTATCTCTTTTTCAAAGGATTAAATCTACAATTACTTTGGGTTGCTGAAGAAAAACGGGGACAGGATTTAGGAACTAAACTCCTGCAAGAGATTGAATCGGAAGCCATACGATTGGGAGCAAATTTAGTATTCGGATATTCCTTTGGGTTCCAAGCTCCCAAATTTTATACCAAACTCGGTTATGAAGAAGTAGGCATGATTCCCAATTACCCAGAAGGCCAGAATTGTTATTTCCTTTGTAAAAAATTGACAAAGGATTCTCCTTGACGAAAATTCTAAAACATAACAGTTTGTAAATCTATGTTAACTCTAGCCATTGTGTAGACCGCCAAAACGGTGATCTTGTTATGGATACCCCGCCTAAATTACATTAGGAGGCGGCTATCTTTGCGCAGGCGGTTTATTCCCTCTC
This sequence comes from Leptospira paudalimensis, assembly GCF_026151345.1. Lineage (NCBI taxonomy): Bacteria > Pseudomonadati > Spirochaetota > Leptospiria > Leptospirales > Leptospiraceae > Leptospira > Leptospira paudalimensis. Next base: position 1,858,148 of record NZ_JAMQPR010000001.1, on the reverse strand, counting down.
ATCCACTGTTTTGGTGTCCCTTTTTGTTTTGCCGCAAAAACTGGGTATGTCACGTAATATTGACCAAACGAATTTCCAAAAAATTTCTAAGAAAAAACGTTTTGAAGACGAAGACGAGGAAACCTCATTTTCTCATGTCAAAAAAAAATCTCACCGGTTTCGTTCGGATACGGAAGAATTCAGATGTGTGGAATGCAAACAAATGGTATTCCCTCCAGGGTTTGGAACCGAGCAGCGAAACCATTGTCCCAATTGCCTAACTAGCCTTCACTTGGACAACACACCTGGTGACAGAGCGGCAATCTGTGGGAGTAAAATGGAAGCAATTTCCATTTGGGTAAGAAAGGGAGAATGGGTGATTTTACACCGTTGTAAAGGGTGTGGAGTGATCCATGCGAATCGAATTGGACCTGATGACAATGAAGCTTTACTTGTGTCACTTGCCGCACAGGCCATGGCCAAACCAAGTTTTCGATTGTTTTCTGAAAGTCCGGTGGATGACCCACCGGATTTCTTAAGTTAGGCGCTATAATTATGCCTTTGGTTTTTTGGCTTCTGTTAAGTTGGCAATGAGAGTTGGTAAATTCATCACATCTGCTGGGATGAGAATTTCCGTACTTTCTTTTGCAACGTGTAAGAAGTTTTGGATAAAGGCTTTGGTGATTTGCAGTTTGATTGCCGAAGCACCACCTTGGTCGGAAATGGCACCGGCAATGGCTTCAATCCCTTTCGCTGTAGCGACAGCAAGAGCCTCAATCTCAGTTGCCTTTCCTTCAGCTGAGTTGATCCTTCTTTGTTTTTCCCCTTCCGATTTGTTCACTGCTTCCTCTTTAAATCCAAGGGAACGGTTGATACGAGCATCTCTTTCCCCTTCTGACAAAAGCACTTGGGAACGTTTTGCAATTTGTGCTTTTTTCTCTTTCTCCATGGCATCTAACACAGATTTAGGTGGAACAATGTTTAAGATTTCGTATCGATTCACTTTGATCCCCCAAGGTTCTGATGCTTGGTCAATCGCTGCAACTATGGTCGAGTTAATTAAATCTTTTTCCCCGATGGTTTTATCAAGTTCCATGGTTCCAATCACAGAACGCATTGTTGTTTGTGCGAGTTGGATGGCAGCAAATTGAAAGTCTTCAATTCCATAAGACGCACGCACTGGATCGATGATTTTTAAATAAATCACACCATCTACTTTTACTTGTACGTTATCATGTGTGATACAAATCTGTGGTTGGACATCAATCGATTGTTCTTTCAGAGTGTGGTAATACGCATCTCTGTCAATGAACGGGATGAGGATATGAAACCCTGCTCGTAAGGAACGAGAATACTTTCCAAGCCTTTCCACGATGAGAACATCTTGTGCAGGAATGATACGAATGCATCGGAAGATTTTATAAATCAGATAGATGGCAACAACGGCCCAAAATGCTAAATAAACGAATTCCATCTTATTCTCCTACCTGTGGGATTTTGGTTGTGATTTTGGAAAGCCCTTCAAAGACTCCACCGATATTGGCCAAGGTTTCGGGAACCACAGTTGTTTTGGATGTTTTTAAGATATGACCGAGGGCATCCAAATACTCTTGTGTGATTTGCAAACTCACTGCTTCTTTTCCACCTTTTTTACTAATGGCTTCTGAGATGAGTTGAAGTCCTTTTGCAGTTGCATTGGAGATGAGAGTGATTTCCTGTGCACGTCCGTCAGCTTCATTCACCAATCGAATTTTTTCCCCTTCGGAGATATTGATGGATTCCTGTCTTTCTCCAACGGAATGATTGACTCGGGATTCTTTTTCTCCTTGTGAAATGGTAATCTCAGCTCGGCGTTCCCGTTCTGATTTCATTTGGTTTTCCATCTCAATCAAAATTTGTTTTGGTGGAGTGATATTTCGGATCTCATAACGAGTGACTTTGATACCCCAAGGGTCTGTGGCTCTATCAATATTAGAAACAACACGACCATTGATTTCATCTCTTTCGGAAAGTAAGTTATCAAAAATTAACTTACCAATTTCAGAGCGAAGTGTGGTTTGTGCAAGTTGGGTGGTTGCTAACATAAAGTTATCAATTCCGTAAGAAGCCTTTTCACCATCGATGACTTTTAAATACAAAACTCCATCCACTTCTACGGAGACGTTGTCTTTTGTGATACAAACTTGTGGATCGATATCAATGGTTTGTTCTTTCAGGTTTTGTCTGTACCGAATTTGGTCGACAAATGGGATCATAAAATAAAACCCCGATTTTAAAACTCCATTCAAAACACCTAATCTTTCTTTAATAAAAACACTTTGTTCTGGTACGATGATGATTGTTTTTTTGATGATATAAACTACTACCAAAAAGACAACGATGACGGTTGCGCCCATTGTTTCCTCCTTTGTGACTTGGAGACGGTACATGGACTTTCGAAAGAGAAAAGGGTTTTTTTGAATACCCTTAAAAAAAATGAACGGTAGGCTTTATGATTCTACTTTTTCGACAGTGAAAGTCAAATTTTCACGGGAGAGAATCTTTACATATTCGCCCTTTGGAATTTTTGAATCTTTCGAAATTGCATCCCAAACAGTTCCTTGGAAACGGATTTTTCCGCCATGGCGGTTCACTAAAATATCAGTTTCAACAGGTACAATTTGGTTTAGATAATCATCTTGGATAAATGGATCCGCACTTGATTCTGATTTAAAAAACTTTTTAATGAGGGATCCTCCAAGCAGGATCGAAATCAAACTAGAAACCACCCAAATAATGACTTCGGTATAAAACTCCATGGGAACCAAACGGGAAAGGATCCCGGTAAAAATGGCACCAACTCCTAAAAACATCACAAAGGTTCCAGGCAAAAGGAATTCAGAAAAGAGGAGAACGATTCCCATTAAAATCCATAAGTAAGCTGTGTTTGCCAAAATCAAATCCAATGTGTGATCCTCTAAGGAAGTAGACAGTTCCAATCAGTTCATGGCAAGAAAAATAATACTTTGATTCATGAGATAGGGCAAAGAACCTGTCTAGTGTGAAACGAATATTGTACCTTCTTTTATCTGTTTTCCTATTTTTCCAACTGTTTCCTGTACCCAGAGAAAATCCACCAGTGACATCTGAAATTGTTGTTTCTGATGAAGTGAAACAAATTCTAAAACGAAGTTGTTATGATTGCCATTCGAATGAAACCACTTGGCCTTTTTATTCCTATGTGTTTCCAGTTTCCTATTTGGTCTCAAACCATGTGACCGAAGGTAGAGAAGAATTGAATTTTTCTGAATTTGGGAAATTGCCAGAACGAAAACAAAACAAAAAAATATATGAAGTTTGGGAACAAGTGGATGAGGGTGAAATGCCACCTATCGATTACCGATTGATGCACCCAAGTGCCAAATTATCCGAGAAAGACAAAGAGGTTTTAAAAAACTGGGCAAACCAATTCAGTGAGGAATCCGAATGAAGGAAAAAAAATTATGGGGTGGTCGATTTGATGCCCCACCTTCTTCTCTTATGATTCGAATTGGTGAATCTATTAGTTTTGATAAAGAACTCTACCAACATGATATTGTTGGTTCCATATCCCATTCTCGTATGTTAAAACGAATCGGAATCCTTACCGAGTCGGAACAAAGAAAGATCGAAACTGGACTCAATCAAATCTTGAAGGAAATTGATTCAGGTAAATTTGAATTTAAAATGGAAAATGAAGACATTCATATGTCCATTGAGTCTCGCCTAACGGAACTTCTTGGAGACTTGGGGAAAAAACTCCATACAGGTAGAAGTCGTAATGACCAAGTGTCACAAGATGTTCGTTTGTATATCAAATCAGAAATTCAATCCATTTTGGTTCTCGTATTCGATTTGTTACAAGTTTGGGTGAAAAAAGCAGAATCTCATGTAAAAACAATTATCCCTGGGTACACTCATTTACAGATTGCACAACCCATCCGAGCCTCTCATTATTTTTTAGCTCATTTTTGGGCCAACGTACGAGACTTCGAAGATTTTTTATCAGCTTACGAAAGAGCAGATGAACTCGTGTTAGGCTCAGGTGCTTTGGCGGGAGTCAATTATGAAACCGATCGAGAATTTTTAAGAAAAGATTTACATTTGAACCGATTGTCTGAGAACTCAATGGATGCAGTAAGCCAAAGAGACCATATTTTTAAATTTTTATTTGCCTCTTCCCAATTTATGATCCATGTTTCCCGGTTCTGTGAAGAAATCATTTTATACACTTCACAAGAATTTAGTTATTTTAAATTGCCTGACCACCTAACGACAGGTTCATCGATTATGCCTCAGAAAAAGAATCCAGATGTGGCAGAACTCATTCGCGGGAAAGCAGGGCGAGTGATCGGTAATCTAAACCACCTATTGGTTATGTTAAAGGGAACTCCCTTATCCTATAACCGAGACTTCCAAGAAGATAAACTCCCTCTTTTTGACACCGTTAAACAAATCAAAATTTGTACGGAAGGGATTCGGGATATGGTGGAAGGGATTCAAATTTTCCCTGAGAATGCCACTCGGAGTTTGCGGAATGGATTTGCCACTGCCACAGACCTAGCTGATTGGCTTGTGAGTAGCAAGGGAATTCCTTTCCGTTCTGCCCATGAGATTGTGGGAGAACTTGTGAAACATTGTTCTGCAAAAGGAGTGGATTTATTCACAATCCCTAGTGGGGAAAGGGGGCAAATCCATGCAGTCCTCACTGACCCTGGTTATGAAGCTGCCATTTCACTTGAGACCTCTTGTGATAAAAAAGATGTTTATGGAGGCACAGCTCTCCCTCGTCAAAAAGAACAGATCAAAAAGGCCAAAGCCAAGTTAAACGAATTGACCAAAAAATTAAAGGCGATAGAATCCAAAGGTAAAAAATAATTATGAATCGAGTTTCCATTTCTCATCTAAAATCCCTTTCCGTTTTATTCCTACTTATGAGCCAAACTGCTTTTTGTAGTGACCAGACGTTTAAAAAAATCACATACGAACCTTTGGCATACTCACCAACCAAAGTTTTAGTCAAACGAGCCGACCAAACTACCGTTAAACTTCCAGAAAAACCTGCCATTTACGCCGTGGTCCAAACAACACAAGGTGACTTAGTCATTGAGCTTTACGACCAAGCGGCTCCTAAAACAGTTCAAAATTTCATCGATCTTGCCCAAGGGGAAAAAGATTTTAAAACGGAAAAAGGTTCCGAAAGACGCCCGTTTTACGATGGTTTAAAGTTCCACCGAGTGATCGAAAATTTTATGGCCCAAGGGGGATGCCCGAGAGGGGATGGAACGGGTGGACCTGGATTTCAATTTGAAGATGAAATCAATGGGAAGGCTCTCGGGTTAGACAAACTCAAAATCAAAGATGCACCTGAATACCAATCACAATTACAAAGGGTAGTGTTGTCCGAATTTAATATCAAATCACGCCAAGAATTCGAAGAAAAAAGAACTGAGGTTGAAAAAGCATACCAGGAAGCAATGGAACTCCCTGTGTTAGAAGTTTTATACCGAGTTGGCTATCGATTCAATGAAGTGTTACCGAGTAAAAAAGCAACTCGGGGAGCACTTGCTATGGCCAATGCGGGACCCAATACAAACGGTTCTCAGTTTTTTATCAACCAAGTAGATACTCCTCACCTAAATGGACTCCATACGGTGTTTGGATTTTTGGTCACTGGTTATGATGTCCTGGATCGAATCATTGAAAAAGGGAATCTCCAAACCACAATTCGTAAGGTTCTCGTCATAGACAAAAGACAATGAACTACTTAGAAGGCATAGAGGTAATCCAAAAGTATACATCAGGTTCTTCCGTGGAACCTGTGTTAAAATTTATTATGACTGTTCCTCATAATGAGGAAGCCTTTGCCAATGCCTTGGACGAAATAGGTGGGATCAATAAATACCCAGATACGTTTGTTGGTTTGCTTAGTTTTATCAGTTTCATTTTAGGACAAAAGTCCAAGATGAACCATTTATATGAAACGGCTCTTGAAAAATACGAATCCCTAAACCAGATCACTTCAAAAAAAAGACCAACAGAAGAAGAAGCAAAAATCAAACGAACACTTACTGATTTTATTTTAAAAATCGAAAAGGTTTTTGAAATACAAGACTTAACGGATGAAAGTTTGGTGAAAGAACTCAATCGATTTGTTTCGGAAGCAAATCTTTATGGAGTGACTGATAATGAAATCAAAAACTTAAAATTGGCCTCAAAGACGGTTGCCCTTGTCGAACCTCATTTGGATAAACAAAGGGAAAACTATTACCAATACAAAAAACTGGGTTCCGTCATGGTCCGTCTGATTCGAATCGCAGATTATATCCTAGATGAAGCAAAAATGGGAACCAGTTAAGCACTCCTTGGGGGTTGAAAATCCACTAAATTTTCTTTCGGAAAATTCCTCCTTTGCCGAAATTGAATAGTGAATGCGCTCTTTCCAAACCTTCATTTTATTAGGATTCTTGGTTTCCGAGACCCTTTTTGCATTCCCTGACAGAGATGCGAGGGGGGAAAGGGTTGATAATTTTGTCGCTCTCCAATCCAAGATAAGCTTGACTCTCACCAAAAGAAGTTATGAAGCAGGGGAGAGAATTCCACTTACCTTTACGGTTACAAATACAGGTAAGGAAGTTGTAAGGATTTTCCCATCCTTTGATTTTCGTTATTCCTTCCAAATCATCGTGAAGGATGAAAACGATCGAATCCTCACACCGATTGAGGACCCTGATTTTCCAGACCCAATTTTAAAAAGACGAACTACGATTGTAAACTTGGTTGGTGATGAAAATAAAGAGATTAGTCTCCACAGAAATGAGTCCTTTTCCAAAACCATTTATCTGGATGAGTACTACCAATTTTTGCCTGACCAAAAATTCTACATCACCGGGTATTTTTATCCCAATTATACGGAAGATAAATCCGCATTTTTAAGGTCACAAAATACAGTTGGATTTTTGTTCCAAAATTCCAAACAAATCAAAAAGGAATCGGTAAACCGTCAAATCACAGAAAACGGTGGCCTTTCTCCTGAAGAAATTATATTTTTATTCCTCGGTGCTGAGATGAAAAAACGTTGGGAATACCATTTTAAATGGATCGATTTTTCGGAATACATCTTAGCGTATGACAGGTATAGCAGTGCATATGCAGAAGCGAGTGTTGGCGAGAGAGAAACGATCATTGAAGATTTTAAAGAATATTTGACGGAATCACCATCAGGTGTGTTAAAATACTTTAAAGTCATGAGTGTTGACTTCCCTTCCAAACGAGATGCTCGTGTGCAAGTGTATGTAGAGAGAATGATGGGTCGGTTCAAAACAAGGTACGAATATATATACACCTTGCGACAAGAAGAAGGAAACCGTGTTGGATTTTGGCAGATTAAAAACTTACTCGTAAAGGTAAAAAAATGACGGAAATCCTTTCCCAAGATGAAATTGATGCCCTGTTAAATGCCATCTCCTCCGGCGAAGTTTCGGAAGATGAATACTCATCTGTTGGGGAACAAAAAAAAGTCAAAATTTACGACTTCAAACGTCCGGATAAATTTTCAAAAGACCAGATTCGTACATTACAGATGATGCATGAGACCTTTGCCCGTTTGGCAACCACAGGTCTTTCTGCACAGTTACGTGCCTTAGTTGTTGTCCACGTAGCTTCGGTTGACCAGTTAACATACGAAGAATTCATTCGTTCCATTCCGAATCCCACTACACTTGCTGTGATCAATATGGATCCACTCCGAGGGTCTGCCATCCTAGAAATTGACCCTTCGATTTCCTTTACAATCATTGATCGTCTGTTTGGTGGTAAGGGTGAGTCTTCTAAAGTCAATCGGGAACTTTCTGATATCGAGTTATCGGTTATGGAAGGTATTATTGTTAGGATCCTTGGAAACTTACGAGAGTCTTGGTCAACGGTAATTGACTTACGCCCAAGGCTTGGAAACATCGAAACAAACCCACAGTTCGCACAGGTAGTTCCTCCTAATGACATGGTGGTATTAATTACTCTCGAAACAAAAGTAGGGGAAGTAGAAGGGATGACAAACCTTTGTATTCCTTATATCACGATTGAACCCATCATCAATAAACTTTCAGCCCAGTACTGGTATTCCTCAATTCGTAAAGGGGAAGTAGACGAAAACCGCGCTGTCATCCAAGAGCGACTCGACCAAGTGAAAATCCCTCTGATTTCGGAAGTAGGGAGTGTTGACATTTCATTAAATGATCTCATGAACCTACATGTGGGTGATGTGATCAAACTCGAAAACACACCTATCAAAACTGATTTAATGGTAAAAGTTGGGGATCGGAGTAAATTCAAAGCAACTCCCGGACGAGTTGGAAATCGCCTCGCGATCCAAATTGGAGACAGCATCGAGGACATTCCAGATGAACTTCTCGGTTCCACTCGTTCAGAACAAGAATATTAATCATTTTCGCTAAACACGTATCATGCGAATTACTAAACTTTTGAATCACAACAATGGATTGTATTCATTGGTTTGGAAGTTCGTGTTGAGACATTCGTTTAGGAATAGTTTGATTTTAGTTTTTTTGATTCTTCTACTTTTCAGTATAGGTGAAGTTAATTCTTTAGATGCAAGGCCGAAAAAACATCAGAAAATAGATTCAAATGCCAGACAAATCCGTTCCGTTCGCCAAACGATTGTGATTTCAATCGATGGGTTTCCTTCTTATTATTTGACAAATCCAAAATACCATTCCTATTTTCCCCATTTAGTCGAACTTTTCCAAAAGTACGGAGTTTCGGAAATAGAAACAGTCAATCCTTCTGTCACGTATCCCGCGCATACCTCAATGGTGACAGGGAAGGATCCAGGGGAACATGGAATTTTGAACAATACATTGTCTGATCCTTTTGAAAAAAATGATGGGGGATGGATGTGGTATGCAGAGGACATTGTAGTTCCAACTCTTTGGGATCTGGCAAAACAAAATCAAAAAACAACTGCGAATGTATTCTGGCCTGTTACCGTTGGGGCAAAGATCAATTGGAACCTTCCCCAGTATTGGAGGAAAAAAATACCTGAGGATGATAAACTTCTCCGTGTAATTTCTACATCGGGGTTACATAAGGAAGCCGAGGTTGCCGTTGGTTCTCCGTTAAACGATGTAGCAAAAGATGAAGTGAAGTTAAAAACAGCTACTTGGCTTTTCCAATCCAAAAAACCACATTTAATGTTTGTGTATACGACTGATTTGGATACCATGCACCATGGTTTTGGACCCGGTTCCGAAAGAGCCTTGGCACGATTGGCAGAACTTGACACAGCCATTTTTACTTTCTTAGAAAGTGTAGGTGTTTTTACCAAAAACGGTCCGAGTATTGTGATTGTATCTGACCATGGGTTTCATTCCGCTGAGTCAGTCTGTGCACCCAATGTTCTCTTAAAACAAAAAGGATACATCAATGAGGAAACTGGCACCTACACTCTGACGTTTAAAAGTTCCGGTGGAATCTCGATTCTTTTGCCAGGAGCAGATATAAATCTTCCAAATGAAACCATCACAAATCTTGTGACGGAAATTACGAACTCTTGTCCAGGTGCCGAATGGTTGGATTTTGCAAGTTTGCCTAAGAGCGAAACATTTCCTATCAGCGAAAGTACCATGCAAAGAATGAGGTCACAAATCCATCCACGTGCTTTGGGAATCCTCCGAACCAAACAAAACTTGTTTTTTAGTGGGACAAGAAAAGGGGATCTGTTCCAATCATCAACTAGTAAAATCCATGGACATGGGTATTGGAATGAGAATCCAGAAATGAAAACCATTGGATTTGTCTATGATCCAACGGGAAAAAAACACCAGTTTCACTCTGTAAAAGATGTATTTTTTATCGTAAAAGAAATGTTAGGTTTAAAAGAAAGGAAATCCAAAGGGCCAAGTGTTCCCACAAAACCCTAATTTAAAAATGGTTACGTGATTTGGTTAGTGTTTTTTCCAGTGGATACATTCCCCTGGGCATTCATCCATTTCCTTTTGGACTTTTTTTTCGTCTTCATCAGGGATCATCGCATCGTTGATCGTTTCTCCACCAATATGGGTTTGGGACAAATCATCATCATCCATCATAAAATACTTAGGTAAATTATCTGCACATTGGTTACAGGAAGTACAATTGTCCTTGTCTACATAAGCCTTTCTCATGTTTCTTTCCCTTCATTGATTTTATAGTATAGAATGATTGTTACAAAAAATAAAGTGACAACATTTGCGAGGATAATCGGAAAATCTGATTTTAAAATTCCATAAACAAACCATAACACCACACCGAAAAAGAACATGATGTACATATTCCGGCTAATGTCCCTAGTTTGTTTGGTCATGACAACACGAAGCACTTGTGGTAAAAAAGAGACCGTAGTCAAAAAAGCAGCTACATACCCAATTAAGTTTTCCATTTATGCTTTGTACTCTCGTTTTACGACGGTTTTTACACCACCTCGAACATTATAATCGCCTATCACTTTGACATAAATGGGGTCCACAGCCTTCACAAAATCTTCCAAGATTTTATTCACCACATTTTCATGAAAAATGCCTACATTCCGGTAGGACATCATGTATTCCTTGAGGGATTTTAGTTCGGCACATTTTTCTCTGGGGATGTATTCGATGAAAATGGTTCCAAAATCAGGAAGTCCTGTTTTTGGGCAAACGGCCGTAAATTCAGGGATCGTAAATTCGATATTGTATTCTCTGCCTGCATAAACATTGGCAAACCACTCAATGGGAGGGGTGGTCCAAGACGGGATATGGTCCTGTTTGTCCTCGTAAGAAGATTCTGATTTTTTTTCCGACATTTGTTTACCCCGACATTAACAAAAATATTTTGGAACCATCCCATGAAAAGTGATAAAAAAATCGCAGTCGTCGATTTCGGCGGCCAGTATGCTCACCTCATTGCTTCCCGTATTCGCAGGCTTGGAGCTTATACAGAAATCCTTTCCAACGAAGAACCCTTGTCTGTTTACGAATCCTATGCCGGGATCATTCTTTCTGGCGGACCCAGTAGTGTGTATGAAGCAGGTGCACCCCAATTACCCTCTGGTTTTTTTAACACCTCTGTTCCAGTTTTAGGAATTTGTTATGGCCATCAACTTATGATGCGTGTGCTTGGAGGAGAGGTTGTTTCCGCCAACACGAAAGAATATGGACCTGCCATTCTAGAGATCGAAAATGCCAATTCAGAATTATCAAAATCGTTATCGTTAAAGACTAAAGTATGGATGAGCCATGGAGATGAGGTAATTCGGCTTCCAAATGATTTCCAAGTGATCGCACAATCGGATCACTGCCGTTATGCGTTTGTTTCCCATACTTCCAAAAAATTGTATGGGATCCAATTCCACCCAGAAGTTACCCATTCAGAAGAAGGGGAAATTTTACTCAAAAACTTTGTAGAGTTATGCGGTGTTTCTGCTACCTGGAGTATATCGCAGTTCTTAGAAGAACAAATCCAAACCTTACAAAAAAAAGTCCCATCTGGGAAAAATGTATTTTTACTCGTTTCTGGGGGAGTGGATTCTTCTGTTGCCTATTTACTCCTTGCCAAAGCTCTAGGAAAAGACCGTGTTAAGGGACTCCTTGTTGATACCGGGTTTATGCGGAAAAATGAAGTTAAAGATCTGATGGACAATTTACACCAAGTGGGTTTTGACCTTACCATTTGGGATGAAAGTGCCGTTTTTTACAAACACTTACAAAACGAATTTGAACCTGAGAAAAAACGAAGGATCGTTGGAGATTTATTCTTAGAAGCACAAGGTAAGGCGACAACCTCTCTTGGACTCGATGCCGAACATTGGTTACTTGGCCAAGGGACAATCTACCCAGATACGATCGAGTCTGGCGGAACCAAACATTCTCATAAAATCAAAACCCACCACAACCGTGTTCCCCAAATCGAAGCTCTGATCCGCGAGGGAAAAATTGTAGAACCAATTGCGGACCTTTATAAAGACGAAGTTAGGGATTTAGGTAGAAAACTTGGCCTACCAGAACGATGGATCGAACGCCACCCTTTCCCAGGGCCTGGCCTTGTGGTACGTATGATCGCAAGTCCGAAAACAAATCCGCCCCAAATCGATTTTGGTGCCTGGATGGATAAATTTCCAAAAGCAGAGATTCAAATTTTACCGATTCTATCTGTTGGTGTTCAGGGAGACCAAAGGAGTTATGCTCACTGTGCGGTCCTCAATGATTTTACTTCCGATTGGAAGGAACTCGACCAATTGTCTGTTGAAATCACCAATACCAAAAAAGAAATCAATCGTGTGGTATTTGCCCCAGGTATCACTCATTTTGATAGAGAATTCTTTTACACAAAACTTTCGTTAGACAAAGATCATGCAGATATTTTGCGAGAAGCAGATGCGATTGTGAACCAAATCCTTTATGAAGAATCGATCCACAACGAAATTTGGCAGATGCCAGTTGTGCTTGTTCCTGTTGGATTAAGTGAAAATTCCTATGGAGTGGTTTTACGACCTGTTGAATCTACAGAAGCGATGACTGCCAATTTTTACCAAATGAACCGAAACATTTTGTCTCAGATCACAAACAAATTGTTAAACCTACCCAGTATCTCTCTTGTGATGTATGATCTTACCCACAAACCTCCAGGTACCATTGAATGGGAATAGGAAGTTTGTCTTAAAATTTTGGTTTGACGTTGAGTTTTAGCAGAAAGGAATTTTCTACTTTCGTTTAAGGGAGTAGGATCCAAAGTAAAGCCATCCCACCCATTGCGAGCTCAGGAAGACGTTTGGAGAAGATACTTTCGTTTTCTTTCCCTTCTTTGGATGTTTCTTGGTTTCCTTCTGCTTTTTGCTCCGCTGATTTTTGTTCTTCTGAATTCCCTTTGGAGGCAAATAATCCTGAAAAAAATCCAGGTTTTTCTTCATCCTTTGGTTGTTCCCAAACAACAGGAAGTGCTGTGACTTCAACTGCATTTTTCTTAAACGCTTGTTTGGTGCCATCTTGCGATTCCACTAAAACATAATTAGCAGTTGGAGAAGAAGTCTTTACATTTTCTAATACTTCTTTAGTCGCTTTTACTTTTACTGTGTCTGCAAGAAGTGGGTGAAGGAAAAATGATAAAATGGTTACAAAAACAAATCTTTGGAGCTTCATATTTGCATTGCACCTCGCAAAAATTGGGGGAGCAATTTGAATTTTGGAAGAAATGTTACAATCCGATGAAAAGTGAATTCAGTTTCCATTTGACACCTAGGTCTCCTATTTTAGCCTATCCAAAGTCACGATTGGCGTCGTGGCCAAGTGGTAAGGCATGGCTCTGCAAAAGCTTGACCGCCGGTTCGAATCCGGCCGACGCCTAGTCTTACAACAAACGCCTGGATGGTGGAACTGGTAGACACACAGGACTTAAAATCCTGTGGGAGTAATCCCGTGCGGGTTCGATTCCCGCTCCAGGTATGATTCGAACGACTACATGCAAATAAAATGGTAGCCAACCCGCGTAGGGAGCGTGGAACCATTTTTCTTTAGGACAGGATGTTCGAAGTCGCGAGTCGGACGGGCTGAAAACGAAAGGCCAGGATGGCCGAAGTTTGAAGTGATACCCTCAAATTAATTCAACCTAACTATCGACAATTATGATTTACTCACAATTCCCTGTGATTTGGATCCTCGGCAAATAAGGTTCGTTTCCCTCCCACTCATACCAAAACCCAAAATCCACAAACTCTGGTGTTCCCTGTAGCATATCACTTGGATCTACGGAGACCAGATGATCATTTCCTGTGATTGGAAGTGAGCTCGTTTTGAGTATGCGCTCTCCTTGAACTCTATATTCCTTGTCTTGGTCAAAACTCTCTCGTTTTCGAATTTCAACAAGAATGGAATTGGGTAAGTGTTTCTCAAATTCCTTGTCCCAGAGAATTTTCACTTGGATTGGCTTTTTTCTAACGACTGGTTCGGTTCTAAAATTCAATTCTTTGTCCAAACAGCCTGAAAGTTTGAAATACCATTCTTTGGGAGAACCTGGTAACGGAATTGGAGTTTCTGCACCGATTGACATTTGTGAGAATGGACTTGGAAAGTTATCTTTGGTCCTTGTTCGGTGAATAACCAAATCCTTATCTTCCGTTTGGCTCCACAGATAGGTGACAGTCAGAGAGGAAAAGAGCCAAAGTAAAATCATTCCGAAGGAAACGGGAATGAAATTTCGATTAAGAAAAAAAGTTTTAGAACTTTTCTCAAGTTGATCCTTAATTGTGGATTGGAAATCAAATTTGTTTTTTCTCAATTGTGGGAGAATCGATAATAAACCCATAAAAGGTAATAAAACTTCATCATCTAACAAATAACACTGAAAACTTCCCGCTAAGAGAACTACAAAAATTCCGATCGAAAACAGAAATTGATTTTGAGTGGATTCGATTTGTTTACAAATCACCCACAAAAAACTCAAAAAGAAAATAAAGGCAAAACTTCCTCCAAGTAGGATGTCATGGAAAAAATCAAAATGTGCATGTGATTTGGGCGTTATGAACAAATCATAATAGAGTTCTGGAAATTGATCGATGATGGGAATGGCAGAATCAATAAATCGTTCTCCATAGTTCCCTGCACCAATTCCAAAAAGAAAATTTTCTCTAACCAAAATGAAATTGATCTTATGGATCCAAATCCTTTGATTCTCTAGCGAACGTTTGGTGAAGATGTCATCAATGGCCCTTTGGAATATCCAATTGGTATGATAAAAGCTGATAAAGATTGCCAGAATCAAAAATATTCCAAATACGAGCCAAGGTAGGATTTTTTTTAAAGATGGTTTTTTATTTTGATACAGAAGGATGGAACTAAACAAAAAACCAATCCAAATTGACCGGCTTTGGTTTAAAAATAGAAGTAAAATCCCTAACAAAGAGAAACTAAAAAACAACAAAGAAACTTTCCACAAATGGATTCGGATTTTTTTCTTTTGGAAGAGAACAAATGTTTTTTCCAAAACCGAAGGAAGGTATAAAGCAAGTAGGCCACCATAGGTTAAATGGGTGCTTTGGAAACCGATTGGTAAATAAATTGAAATTCCATGTAGAATTGCGAGTAAATGAGGAAGTCGTTTTCCCTCGATATAACGAAAACCATCCATTACATAGGGAGCAAGTCTGTAGTGGAAAAAACAAGATACAAGTCCTGAAAGGATCAGGAAAATCGCTCCCAAAAGAACCGCTTTTTGTAATTTTTTTTTCTGTAAGTTTGTAAGTGATGTTTGGTGGAGGAGTAAAAAAGCCATCCATAGATCACCAAATTCAGATTTTACGATGTCTTTTTTCCAATGGATCTCTTGGAATTCGATGAGGGGAAAAATTAAGAAACTAACATAGAGTCCGATCCAAAAAAGAAGTGCATTGGGGAACTTGGGCAGTTCTTTGTTTTTGATTTGGTGTAAGAATAAAAAGAATAGGGATAGCCCCGCGAAGATTTGGCTAAGGCTAATGGAAAAAGGGGAGAAAGCCAAAAAAAGCCAGAGAAAAACATAGGAAACTTTATGAAATGTTTCTTTCCCAATCATATTTGGTTCTAAGAATAGGTTTTAACTCCTATGGATGGCAAGAGAAAAAGAAAATTGTCAGTGGCAATCATCACCTTCAATGAAGAAAAAAATATTGGTGATTGCATTCGATCCGTAATCACCTTTGCAGACGAAATCATCGTACTTGATTCATTAAGCACAGACAAAACAAAAGAAATCGCAACATCGTTCCCCACCGTTCGATTTTTTGAAGCTCCCTTTCCGGGCCATGTCGAACAAAAAAACAAAGCCATTTCCTATTGTCAAAATGATTGGATCCTATCTTTAGATGCAGATGAAAGAGTAAACGAAACACTCCAAAAATCAATCATCACGTTCCTAGAAGCGGATGAAATCCATTGTGAAGGATTTAAAATCGCAAGGCTTACGTTCCATTTAGGTAAGTGGATCCGTTACAGTGGATGGTATCCCCAACGCCGTTACCGATTGTTTCAGAAAGAAAGTGCAAATTGGGTAGGTGAAAACCCTCACGACTATATAGAATTAAAAATGGGATCTCGAGGAAAGGTAATGAAAGGTGATATCTTACATTATAGTTTTACCGATTTTAGCCACCAAATCAATACGATCAATCAATTCTCAAGTATTGTTGCTTACACTCGTTATGCGAAAGGAGAAAGGTTTTCTCTTCTAAAAACAATTTTTAAACCCTTTGGAAAATTCTTTGAAATTTATGTATTTAAATTTGGTTTTTTAGATGGAATCCCAGGACTTTGGATTGCTCTTGCATCTTCCTTTTCTACCTTTCTGAAATATGCGAAATTATATGAATTGGACAATTTGAAGTTGGAACGACCTTCTAATGTAAGAAAAGACTATGGCAAAAAATAGTTCACCAAAGAAAAGGGGATTTTGGAAAAAATTCCTCTCCCTATTCCAATCAGACCAAAGTTCCAAAGGAAAGGATTCTGAAAAACGGAAAAAAGAGCCAAAATCGTTTCTTATGGAATGGGTTACAGCAAGTGAATCTTGGAAAAAGAAACTCCCCACAAAACAGGTAAGCTCAGGCCTCGTTACCGAAACAAAAAAGTTTCGCTTAACAAAAACAAATGAAAAACTATTTCGAATCGAAGGTGAAGATTATTCGATCATCTTAGTTACCGATAACCATTTGTATAAAAATAAGGATGGGAAATGGGCAGGTGTGTTATTTGTTGATGAGGGTGATTTGAACCAAAATCTAACCAAAGAGATTGGGAATTTAGATGACTTTCTGAATCAATTTGCCATACCAAAAGCAGATCTATTTTTAGAGACCGATGCTCCCAAAGATGATTGGCGGGTTGTTCTTGGTTGGGAAAGATTTTGGCAGGAACAATTGTTGTTACAAATGTCACCGAATTCAATGGCACTTGTTATGTTGGCCATCGGAGAAGAGTGTAAAGATTTTTTTGTTAAAATCGCAACGGAAAGGCAAAAACGCCTCGTTAGGGACGAGTTATTCTATTTGAATTTAGGTGTTAGTAACCAAAACAATCCACACTCCAAAACAAAAAATCTTTATGGTTTTGGTTCTGCATTAAAAGAATTTGGTAATAAAATCAATCTGATACAAGAAAGAAGAGAAAAGGAATTAGAACATGGAGCATAGTACAATCATCCAATCCCAAATTGAAGAATCCATACGAGTCAAAGAACAACTCCTTCCTTCTTTATTACCAAATATATCCGCTGCAGGAAAACTGTTAGTGGACTCATTACGAAATGATGGAACTTTGTTTTTTTGTGGTAACGGTGGATCTAGTTGTGATGCATCTCATATTGCAGCAGAATTGGTTGTACGTTATAAATCAGGGAATGAAAGGAAAGCAATTCCTGCCATTGCTCTGAACAGTGACCAAGCAGTGTTAACAGCTTGTTCCAATGATTATGGATATGAATTTTTGTTCCAAAGACAAATCCAAGCGTTTGGAAAACCGAAAGATGTATTTGTTGGCTTAACAACTTCCGGAAATTCGCAAAACATCATTTTGGCGGTAGAAGAAGCTAAAAAAATTGGAATGAAAGTTGTATTACTACTTGGTGGAGACGGTGGAAAGTTAAAAGGAAAAGCAGATGCGGAAATGATAGTTCCTTCTAAAGTCACTGCAAGGATTCAAGAATCCCACATTTTAATTGGACATATACTTTGTAGTATCATAGAGAAGGAATTGTTTGGACTCGACTAATCGTAACGTCATCCAAATTAAAAATGCCTCGTTAATCACTAAAGAAGGCCATTCCATTTGGAGATCCATTGGAATGGAAATCAAAGCCGGAACCATCCATGGAATTATCGGCGAATCTGGATCCGGAAAATCGACTCTTGCACTAGCTTTATTTTCCATTTTACCTGACGACAGCAAAATCAGTTATGATTTATTTTCTGTGTTAGGTTGTGATGTTTTCTCCAATGAGTTTCCAGAGAAAAAGAATGTTTTCCTCGTCCCTCAGAATCCCAATTTAGCCTTCCATCCCTACCGAACGATTGGGAGCCAAGTTTTAGATTTTTTAAAACTCTCTAAAGTAAACCATGTCACTGAAGAAATCGTTTTATCTTATTTTGATCAATTGTCCATCCCTCGTGGGCATTGGAATCGAGTGGCAAAAAACCTTTCAGGAGGTGAAAAACAACGGATCTTACTCACGTTAGCCTTCCTTCGTTTTCCAAAAATTCTAGTTTTGGATGAGCCAACAACGGGGCTTGATGCTTTTTCTGAAAAAATTGTATTGGAAACTGTTCAAAATTTTGCAAAATCAGGGATGACAGTTGTTTTTATTACACATGAACTTAGGATCATCGAAAGTCTAGCATCCCAAGTTACGATAATGAAAGAAGGGGAAGTGATTGAGACTCTTCCCATAAACAACCACCAATTGGAGCCAAATTCGGAATATGGGAAACAACTCAAGGAAGCATCTGTTTTATTTCAATAGGATTGTTTTCCTTTTCTTTTTTCTTTTGCCCTTGTCTCTATTTCCGGAGGGCCAAGTCTCCTTTCGTTCCATTGACCTTAGATCCTATCCAGATGTAAAACTCCGTTTGCATGTAAATGGAAATTTAAATACTGGTGGTTATACCCTCCAAGAACAATTGGGGAATACGGTAAGGCTCACTGAAGACATCCACTTATCCCAACTTGAAACTAAAAACCCAATCTATCTGAATATTTCCATTCCCAGTTACACAAATGCGGAAGACAGAAGGTGGTTACTCCACCTTGTCCAACAACTTGTCAAATTATCGGAACAAAGTGGTGGCCATTCTAAACTCCATATCCAGTCGGACCAAACATTTCATGTGTTTGAACGGATTCGTTCCCAAGTTTTGGATGTATCATTTCCCTTCCCAAAGGAAAATAACTTACAGTTTCCGATTCGTAATTGGGAACGATTTGTTGATTCGATTCCAACGAATGAAACCAAAGAAGATCATATCTTATTGCTCGTGAGTTTTGCAAAGGAATGGCCTGATCGTTTTGAAATTCCAGAGTTTGCAAGGCGTATCAATGACAAGGACTTACGTTTGATTGTGCTCTCCCCCAATTCATTGGAAGCCAATAAACTTGTGAGTTATACAAAGGGAAATTTTTATCCAATTTCAAAGTCGGAGAGTTTTGAATTTTTATTTTCTGATCTTAAAGCAACGATGAGTCCTGATTGGTTGATTTCTTATCCTTCTCCATGGAATTTATCTTTGTGGAAAGAAAATGAAATTTATGGGACTCTAACATCTGTTACAAATGGTGTCAGGTTTGAATACCAATATGAAATTTCTCCATTCCAAACTTTATATCTCAAAATTTCAGATCCTTTTGTTTTTTTCCCCGTGAGTCTATTTCTCATTTTACTATGCATTGCATCCCTTTATTATTTAAGAGGATTTGAACCCATTCAGAATGAACGAAGGAATGGAATCGAAAAAACTGCTATCCTCGTCCCTGAAGGTGAGAACTTGGAACGAAAAGAGGAACTTGCCGTTTATGATCGTATGTATGGAGAAACCTTAGAGAAGGCGGCAAAGGATAGAGAAATCGCTCTTGTGACCAAAGAAAAGGAGATTTTGCCAGGAGTTTCCTATACCTATGCTGTCATCCAAGTACGACAAGGGAGCCAAATGTATGAACCTATTCCTTTACAGTGGGATGAGATGACAATTGGCAATTTTGAATCCAACCATATTGTCTTACATGATCCAAATGTTTCTGGTTTCCATGCAAAGATAAAAAACCGAAGGGGAAAATATATATTGTTTGATTGTCTTTCCCATTCGGGTGTATACTTAAACGGCAAAAAATTATTACGTCCAAAAGTTTTGCACAATTTGGATGAAATTCAATTGGGTAAAACCATCCTTACGTTTCGAGGGAGATACTAAAATGGAAGCAGTTGGAAAATTGAGAAAGGTAACGCGTTTCGCTGTTTGTTCTGTTTCCCTATTTGTATTTTTATTTTGTTCTGGCGAAACGAACAAAAATGATACGGCTACTTCTCTTTATCTCGCGAAAGAATCGGGAGCCAGCGGTTGCACTGTGGCCGGACTTGGTTCTCAACTAAAAGCAGGTTATACAGGGATCACAACGAGTTCCCAGTCGGTTTCTTTTTTACTTGCTGGGGATACCTATTATTCCGTGATGCAAATCAAAGGTGCTCAAATTGGGACAAGGGTAGTTTTGTCTAGGGTGACAAAAGTGGCAGTGTATTCGTCCACAAGTTGCCCTTTGGAATTGAATGTTGCTCCACTTGCCAAAGAAGGTACAGAATACACCAAAACAGACTCGACCCAAACCATCATTAGTTTCACAAAATCAGGAAGTTACCTCCTTTACGTGTACCAAAAAGAAAGTGGCACTGCCAATCCCTTGTCCGTGTTAACGGATGGGACTGCGGTACAAACTGTTTCCGATTCAGACCTCACTGATTTATTGAATGGTGGTTCCACCAAAACCTACAAATTTGCTTGTGCCATAGGTGGTGGGGTTTGCCAAAATTATTATGGGTATTTGACAAGTTGCCTCTCGGGTACAAAACAAACAGCTAAGTGCACAGAGACAGGTGTGGTCGGATCCTGCAAGGTGACCCAATCCAGTGTCGGGTACATCATCAGTGTGTACACAGCGCCTCTTACTGGTGGGGCTGGCACGGCAGCCGCCCATTGTTCCAGTATCTCAGGGACGTATGTAGACGGCTCTACTGTCCAAACACCTTAAGAATCAATCTATTTTTTCAAATTCCCTGGACACAGACCCCCATGTCCGAGTTATGACTGGAAGTGAGGGAGTCTAGTTATGAAAACCATGTTTGAGAAGATTTGGAATGACCATTTGGTTCACGAGGAAGATGGGACCTGCCTAATCTATATTGATAGACACCTGGTGCATGAGGTAACAAGCCCACAGGCCTTCGAAAGTTTAAAATTGACCAACCGAAGGGTGAGACGTCCCGATGCAACTTTTGCAACGATGGACCACAACGTATCCACAAGGACTAGAGATTGGAAATCCGTGGATCCCATTTCTGTTTTGCAAATGCAAACATTGATGGATAATTGTAAAGAAAACGGCATTACTTTATTTGATATCAACCATCCTGATAATGGAATTGTTCACGTAGTCGCACCAGAACTTGGTCTTACCCATCCTGGTATGACAATTGTTTGTGGGGATTCTCACACAGCAACACACGGAGCTTTTGGAGCTCTTGCTTTTGGGATTGGTACATCAGAAGTGGAACATGTGTTAGCAACACAAACCCTTGTCCAAAAAAAACCTAAAACCTTAGAAATCAGAGTGGATGGAAAACTTTCTCCACTTGTATCCGCAAAAGACATCGTACTTGCGATCATTGGAAAAATTGGTACAGATGGTGCGACTGGCTATGTGATTGAATTTACGGGTGAGGCCATTCGTTCCCTCAGTATGGAAGGCCGTATGACCATTTGTAATATGGCAATTGAAGCTGGTGCAAGAGCAGGTCTCATCTCACCAGATGAAACTACCATCAACTACATCAAAGGTCGGGACTTTGCTCCAAAAGGAGAACAGTTTGAAATTGCGGTTGCTAAGTGGAAAGCCTATGCCACAGACCCTGGGGCTAAATTTGATAAAACTGTCATCCTCAATGCAAATGAAATTGCACCTATGGTGTCTTGGGGAACATCCCCTGGCCAAGTGATTCCAGTCACGGCAACAGTACCAAGTCCGAATGATTTTACTGACCCAGTCCAACGTAAATCCGCAGAATCAGCACTTGCGTATATGGATTTAAAACCAGGGCAAAAACTTTCCGATGTGAAAGTGAATAAAGTATTCATTGGATCTTGTACCAATTCAAGGATTGAAGACCTGCGTGTTGTTGCAAACACGGTCAAAGGGAAAAAAGTAAGTAAAGACGTGGAGGCCATCATTGTTCCAGGTTCTGGCCGAGTGAAACGCCAAGCAGAAAGTGAAGGTCTTGATAAGATCTTTTTAGAAGCTGGTTTCCAATGGCGTAACCCAGGTTGTTCGATGTGCCTTGCTATGAATGACGATGTATTGTCTCCAGGAGATCGTTGTGCTTCCACTTCCAACAGGAACTTTGAAGGAAGACAAGGAAAAGGTGGAAGGACACATTTAGTGGGACCCGCAATGGCAGCAGCAGTTGCTGTAGAAGGTCATTTTGTAGACATTCGGGAGTGGAAATAAGATGAAAGCATTTACGAAATTAAAAGGGATCGCAGCCTTACTTGACAAAGCAAACGTAGACACAGACCAAATCATCCCCAAACAATTCCTTCGTAAAATCGAAAGATCAGGGTTTGGACAACATTTATTCCATGATTGGAGATTTCTGGATGATGCAGGACAAAAACCAAATCCTGATTTTGTTCTCAATGCACCTAGATACCAAGGGGCAACCATTCTTGTCACTCGTGACAATTTTGGATGTGGTTCTTCTCGTGAACACGCACCTTGGGCATTAGAAGATTACGGGTTTCGTGCCATCCTTTCTCCATCCTACGCGGATATTTTTTACAATAACTGCTTTAAGAACGGAATGTTACCGATCGTTTTACCAGAAGGACAAATCGAAGAAATATTCCAAACGATCGATAAAAAACCTGGTGCCAATTTGGAAATTGATTTGGAAAACCAAGTTGTGATCACAGAAGAAGGGAAAAAATACCCTTTTGAAGTCGATGCCTTCCGTAAACATTGCTTACTCAATGGTTTGGACGACATTGGTCTTACCCTCCAAAAAGCAGATTTTATTCAAAAATTTGAAGAAAAGAACCAAAAAGATGTTCCCTGGTTGTACAGAAAGAGTGTATAATTAGCCACATGAAACAGTTATTTTTAACTCTCAGTTTATTTCTATTTGTGACAGGACTTTCTGCAGACGAACTTCTCATCCAAGACACCAAACAAGGGTTAGGGAAAGAAGCGATCCGTGGAACGACAGTTGTGGTTCATTATACGGGAAAACTTACCAATGGAAAGGTATTTGATTCATCTGTCGACAGAGGGGAACCGTTTAGTTTCCAATTGGGACAAGGCCAAGTGATCCAAGGTTGGGAACGAGGGATTGTCGGTATGAAGGAAGGTGGAAAACGCAAACTAACCATTCCACCAAAGTTTGGATATGGTGACAGAGCTGTGGGTCCAATTCCTGCTAACTCTACACTTGTGTTTGATGTTGAGTTAATCAAAGTTAAATAAATGATAGATCCAATTTCCAAAGGGATTGATGACTTTGGCAACAGTTTGTTGCAAGCGCTTAACAATGTACAAGGTATCTTTGGAAAGGAACTTTCCGTTGCCAAACCGATCAAAGACAATGTCTTACAATTGATTGGCAACACCCCGCTGATCCGATTGAATCGAATTGGTTCCGAGTATTCGGGAGTTCAATTTTATTTAAAAGCAGAGTTTTTAAATCCCACTGGTTCTGCGAAGGATCGGACTGCCATTGCGATGGTATTAGATGCCGAAAAACGTGGAAAATTAAAAAAAGGAATGCCCATTATCCTTTCAGGTGCTGGTTCTTCCTCTGTTAGTTTCACATGGATTGGAAAGGTAAAAGGTTACCCTGTTTATTGCCTTGTTCCACTCACAACTTCCCCAGAACGAGTCCAACTCCTCAGGAGTTATGGTGCAGAAGTGACCGTGACAAATGAATCTGATCCTTTGAAGTTATTGGAACTTGCGGAAGAAAAATCCAAAAAAATGGGTGGTTACTTGCCTGATGAATTAGAAAATCCAGCCAATCCCAATTTCCATTTTAAGACGACGGGTCCTGAAATTTGGCGCGATTTACAAGGGAAGGTAGGTGCTGTGATCTCAGCACCAGGTTCAGGTGGGGCTATTACAGGAATTGGTCGTTACCTAAAGTCACAAGACAGAAGGGTTAAGGTCATCATCGCTGGAAAACAAAACTCTCCTTTTATGGAGTATGGAAAAACAGACAATCCAAAAGAAAGAGAAAGGATCCGTCTTCCTGCAGTGTATGATCCAAAACTCATTGATCATTATTTCCATGTGACAAAAGACGAAGCCTTACACCTGCAAGCTGACTTATATGAAAAAGAAGGTATTTTTGCTGGTCTTACTACTGGTACTGTGATTACAGGTGCCCTTCGATTTTCTGAAACACTTTCGGAATCAGAAAAAAATGAAAGAAACCCTTTTAACATTGTGATTTTATCCCCTGATCGGGATTAATTTTTTTCGCTAAACAGTTGTTTGATTTCTTCGAGTGAACTTTTTGTCACTGTTTCTCCTAGTTCAATAAACTCCTTACTCCTCCAAAATTCAAACCAATTTGAATTGGGGAGGATTGGATTTAAATACACATCTGCTTCCTGAGCGCTATATTTACCGATTCGATATTGTAACGAATACAAACTGTTCACAATGATATCGAGTACATTTAAGTTGAGGAGTTTGTTTGTTTTCATTTCATCTTTGGAACTCGGCATGGAGTTAATCGCGATGATTTTTTGGATTCCTTCTTGGGTGAGTGCAGAAACAGGGAGTGGGTTTACAATTCCCCCATCTACATAGGTTTTTCCATTTTCTTGTGGTTGGGGTACAAAGACTCCAGGGATGGAGATACTTGCCATGACAGCATCCAATACCTTTCCTTCCGATAGAACAATCTCTTGTCGAGTTGAAATATCACAACTAATGAGCCTTAGTTTGATCGGCAAATCATCAAAGTACAAATCACCTAAGTATTTTTCGAGGAGTGTTCGAACATGTTTTCCATGGAGTAAACCTTGTCCTGGAAAGGATAAGTCTACCAGTTTGAACATTTTAAATAGACTATCAATTTCACCGAGTAAGGGAAGGATTCCTTTGTAACCCAGGCCACTCGCCCAAAATGCGCCGATGATCGCACCAATACTGGTTCCAGCGATCATGTCTGGAATGATGCCTTCTTCTTCCATCACCTTCATGATCCCAACTTGTGCAAGGCCAAGAGCAGCTCCTCCACCGAGGGCAACTCCCATTTCAACCCCTGAAAGTTCTCTTGCTTTCCTACGAATGAAAATTTCCCACTTACCGTGGTCTAGGATATCCCTGATATTGGTTTCGTGGTAGAGGATTTGATTTTCCTTTGCATCTTTTGTGATCGAATCACAAAGATTTGATTCTACATCTTTGGAAACAAAATTTTCAATATGGTCAGCTTCATCGAGTAACAGTTGTTTGAGCTCTGATTCTGTGTCAGGAAATACTTCTAAAAAAATAAAAGAATGGCTCGCATAATGTTTGCCTAAGGTTTCTTTGATGCGGTCTGCATCTTTGAATTTGTAAGATTTCGCATGAGGAATGGGCAGATTGCTATTTTGGCCAAAATGCAGGATGACTGCTTTTTTACCAGATTCTCTTTCAATACTCGTTACCAGTTCTTCGGAAAACTTTTCTTTTGCGATCGGATCGGAATGGACAAGGCAAACAACAGAATTTCGAAAGTATTCCTTTCCACCTAACAGTTCCCCACGTAAGGATTTTGTCAGCATTTTGGAAAATGTGATGGAAAGGTACGGGATTTTTTGAATTAATTTTTGGAATTCTGACTGCGACAAAACCAAAAATCTTGATTCAGTGACGGTAACAGCCGTATGGTTGTGTTTTTCGCCCGTTAATAGAGCTTGGATTCCAAAATATTCTCCTTTTTTTAAGTATTGAACTTCTTCTTCTCGTTTGCCTTCTCCTTTTTTGGGGAGAAACAATTTAATCCCACCAGAAAGAATTAAAAATAAACTCCGATCACTATCACCAGCAGTGAAAAGGATTTCGTCTCTTTCTCTTTCTACAATGTGAACTGACTCAGCCACCCAAGTTTTTTCTTTTTTCGAAAGACTGCGGAATAGGGGTAAACTTGAAACGAGGTGGATTTTGCCTTCAAGATCTTTCATAGGGTGCCTTTTCCACCAGAGTTTCAAAAAGGAAGGGAAGAGAAATTGAGAATTTTTAAGTTTTTCAAAAAATTTCGTTGACTACTTATATGTTAAGTAGTAACTGTTTGTATAGCAAACAGGAGTCTATATGATCACACATTTGAAAATTAAGGATTTTGCCCTTTTTGAATCTCTTGAACTTTCCCTCTCGGATGGTTTGTCCGTCTTCACTGGAGAATCTGGTGCTGGAAAATCTTTAATTTTCGATGCATTGGCTTCGCTTTTTGGTGGAAGGTGTTCCACTGCCAATATTCGGCAAGGAAAGGATCGTTATTCCTTACAAGCCGTTTTATCCCTCACTGGCCAAAACCAAACAAAAGATTATCTGATGGAACAAGGGTTTCGTTATACGGGTGATGAAATTGTCATCACAAAGGAACTAATGAAAGATGGAAAGGCAAGAGTGAAAATCGGTGAGAGTCTTGCTTCCACCACTCATTTACGAGAACTCGGCAAAACAATGGCGGAGATCCATTGCCAGAACGAACAACTTTTTCTTTTAGAAAAATCTAACCAATTGGAATTCCTTGATCGGTTTGGAAATTTGGAGTCACTAAAATTTAAATTCAAATCTGCCTTACAACAATACCGTCATTGGAAACAAAAACTTTCTGACTTTGAAGAAACTCGGAAAACCATGTTAAAACGAAAGGAAATTTTGGAATATGAGGTGGAAGAAATCGAAACAATTGCACCGAAAGATGGAGAAGAAGAGAGTTTAAGTTCCGAAGAAAGTTTACTCGCCAATGGAGAAAAATTAGCAGAAAACTACCGTTTGGTGTTAGAAGAACTTTCGGAAAAAGAAAATTCCATCCTCAAAGTATTCCCAAGCCTCATCCATGCCATCCAAAAAGTTACCATTCTTATCCCTGAAAAAAGAGACATGTTAGAAGAATGGGAAGAGGTGTATGACAGGCTTAAGTCATTGAAGTCAGTCATCCGTGAAGAAGAGGAAGAATTATTTTTCAGTCCGGAACGTTTGGACATGGTGCAGGCAAGGCTCCAAGACCTTAAAAAATTGAAGAAAAAATACAATGGAAGCATCGGAGAAATCAACCAACTCTTAGAAGAGAAAAAATCGGAACTCGAACGTTGGAAGGAACAAGCTGGTGATGAAGATTTTTTACGCATCAAAAAGGACCAATGTTTGTCGGAACTCAAAGAATTAGGATTCCAACTTTCAAAGTTAAGAAGGAATGCCATTTCCCAATTCGAAGAAGAGGTACAAAAAGAAATGGTGGATTTAGGTCTCGAGGGAGGGAAACTCCAAGTGGTACTTCGATGGGAGGAAAATCCTGAAGGTGAAGTTGAGGAAGGATCCAAGTCCTATTTTCTTTCAGAATCAGGGCTTGACCAAATCGAATTCTATTTTAGCGCCAACCCGGGGGAAAAACCTCGACCTCTCCGCAAAGTAGCTTCTGGAGGGGAACTGTCTCGGGTGATGCTTGCACTTCGAAGTGTCCTTGGCAAACAAGCACCTTCGCCCCAAATGTTGGTTCTGGACGAAGTGGATACGGGACTTGGTGGTGAAGCGGCAGAGGCCATGGCCATAAAGCTTAAAAAACTAGCACGAAATTCACAAATCCTGCTCATCACTCACACCCAACAAGTGGCAGCGGCGGGAGACCACCAAATTAAGATCGAAAAACGGCAAGAAGGTGGTCGAACTGTCTCGGAAGCATCAGTTTTGGATTTTGAAGAGAGGAAACGGGAGCTGGCACGGATGATCGGAGGAAAACAGGTGACTTCTGCTGTCCTCAAAGCGGCAACTGACCTTTTGATGAAAAAAGCTGGTTAGTCCTTTAAAAATAGTATTTGGCGAAAAAGGGAAGACTGAAAACTCTATTCGTAATCCTTCAATGGGGTCTCATTCATGTCTTTTCCTTTCGCTAAATCAGATTCAATCATTTCATCGGTTCCTCCACAAACCATTCCCATCTTGATCATTTTTGTATCCATCGTTGGTTTTACCATCATCGTGGAACGACTTGTATATTATTGGAGATTAAAAAGTATCCCACAAGATCACTTTCGTCGGGTAAGAGAACTTGCCAGAGAAGGTAAGTGGGACGATGCAAAAGATGTCCTCACTCAAGACGTACAATCCCCAGCGGCAATCTTACTTCGAATGGCCTTTGACTTAAAACGCCGTGGTGTTTCGTTTTGGGAAGAAGATATCAAACAAGAAGGATTCCGACAAATTTATTTGATGGAACGTTACCTCACTGGACTTGGGACCATTGCAACCATTGCACCATTGTTAGGAGTTCTTGGAACTGTGATTGGTATCGTAAGATCCTTTGCCGAAGGTGCGGGAACACAAGGTGCCGAAGTGGGTATTTCGGAAGCACTCATCACAACAGCGATGGGACTTGGAATAGCGATTCCAGCTTATATTTTTTATAATGTTTTTTCTAGAATGAAGGAAGAGAAAATTACGGAAATGGAAAACGTAACAGATTTAGTTCTTCCTCATTTGAACAAACGATAACAAAAAATGAAATTTCGTAAAACAACAAAGTCATTTAACAATATCGAACTTGCACCGCTTATCGATGTAATTTCTTTTATTGTAATTTACTTTCTAATGAATGCAACATTGGAAAAAAATACCGCTTTAAAAGTGGAATTGCCAAGATCTTCAAGTGTTGCAAAAGAAAAACAAAAAGATGAACTAGTCATCACTGTTGATAAACAGGGTAAAATTTATTTGGATCAAAATTCCGAACCAGTTCCTTTAGAAGGACTAACAGAAAAAATCAATGGTTTTTTAGGACCTGAAAAAGAGAGAGATCCAAAGAAAAACAAAGTGATCATTCGCGGAGATGGTGGTGCGTCCTACCAAGTTGTTGTTAAAGTGATTGATGCAGTGAATGCTGCAGGTGTTAGTCGCTTTAATCTTGCAATGGTAAAAGGCACTACTAAGTAATTTTTGAAACTTCGTAAAAATTTAAAATACCTTAGCCTATTTGTATTGTCTTTGCTTTTGATTACATCTGCAGAGTGGGTATCCTTATGGTCTAACCGCTCTGTATTCATCGATAAAGTCATAACGAAAATAGAATTTAAGGGAAACATAAATACATCTTCGGATGATATTTTGGAATTAATGGATATGAGACCCGGGATCCAACTTTCCCAAGGTTTACTCAATGCTGACATGCGCGCATTGTTTGTTTCAGGTTTTTTCTACCACATCGACATCCAAGGGGAAGCAGATGGTGATGGAGTTAAAATCTTAGTCCTAGTAAAAGAACGACCTAGGGTTAAAGATATTGATTTTATCGGCGCTGATGAAGTTTTCCCTTCTGACCTAAGAGATAAAATTCCATTGAAGGAAAATGAAGTCATAACTCCAAAGAAAGTGACTCTTTCAAAAGAAGTGATTTTGAAAAAATACCGAGACGAAGGATTTTTTCTAGCCTATGTTCGTTTTGAAACGGAACCAGTGAATCCGGAAACAAACACAGTTAAGGTGAAGTTTATTATTGATGAGGGAGAAGAAATTCCAGTCAGTAAAATCAATATCTTTGGTAATAATGAAATCGATACATACGATATCCAAGGAATCATGGATTTAAAGGAAAGTGGTATCATTGAATCAGGAGTATTCAAAGAGTCTGCTTTTGAATCAGATAAACAAAAAGTTGCTGCGTATTTAAAATCTAGGGGATATGTAGACGCAGAAATAAGTAATGAAGGCACAAATTGGGAAATCCGTTGGGAAAATCCCAAGAAAAAAGACAAAAGGGTTGTTATCGTTAATTTTAAAATTATTGAAGGTGAACAATACTTTTATAACGGTTATACAACGAATCATGACCTAACCATTGCTCCCAATGGGATGCCACAGTTTTTAAATAAAGAAAACAATCCTATTGGAACTCCAAAAGAGGAATGGTCTCCTGTTTACCCAGTCAAGTTTTTAGAAGATCAGTTTGAGTTTGCACCTGCCGACGTGGGAGAAGTTTTTGATGAGACAAAATTTCAAAAGGATAGATCTTCAATTAACGAAGCTTATTCGGCAAAAGGATACTTGTTTGCTCAGGTAATTCCAAGAAGAAAAGTTATCGAACTTAGCGATGGATCATTGTCACGTTACGAGAATTGTGATAAAAGAGGAAATCCGGATGCAATCGCTGATTGTAATGAAGAATACAATCGATTGAATGTGGCAAGGCTCAGAAAAATATATGAAGAAGATCCTAAGTTACGTGGTAAAAAATTCATCCATGTCGATTTTACGATCCGTGAAAATAACTTAGCATTCATTGAAAATATCATCATTAAGGGAAATAAAAAAACCCAAGACCGAGTCATTCGGCGCGAATTATTATTTAAGCCTGGTGATTTATTTAACTCAACTCTCGTGAACCGATCTAGGGAAAGGATCTTTAACTTAGGTTATTTCAAAGAAGTAAACTTCAACATGAGACCAGGTTCAGATGAGACAAAGATGAACCTAATCATCGAACTTGTAGAACAACCAACCGGAACTGTTTCGATGGGGGGTGGATACGGAACTATTACTGGATTTTCCATCTTTACACAGTTAGGTGAGAATAACTTAAATGGATCAGGGCAACAAATTACCGGAAGGGTGGAATTTGGTCCCATTCGTAGATACTTACAAATCTCTTGGACAGAACCATGGTTTATGGACAAACCTTGGTCCTTAACTCTTTCTGCCTTTTATTCTTCACGTACTTTGTTTGTGGGAGCTACTTCCATTACAGAAAACAACAACCAAGGGATCAAAGAAGTTGCTTCTTATGAAAGATCGGGAGTGGGTGTCAGTGCAGGTATTGGACACAGGTTTCTCATTAACTGGACACATTTCCATCGTTATTCCCCATCCTTTTTTGCCTCAACTAGGCCTACGTCTCTTGTATCTGACCAGGTACTTGCCGAAGTGGATCGTGGGTGGCAATTTCGGTCACAGTTAACGAATGGTCTTGCTTACGATAGCCGTGATAACATTTTTAACTCAACACAAGGATTTCACTTAATTTTTTCAGTTGATAATGTGGGTCAATTTTTAGGTGGAGAAAGCCATTTTGATCAATTTAGCCCTATATTAGAATATTATCATACATGGTTCGATTATACTTTTTTTGGTTTAATCCGAAAAAATGCTCTGAGAAGATGGAGAGTTGTCCAACAATTTAGAACGTCTTCTGTCTTTACGTTTGAAAGGACTCCTAAATATAGAAACCAGGACAAAGAAAGGATACCATATATCCAAGTACAAGACCGGCTATTTTTAGGTGGTTATGAGTCCTTACGTGGATGGTTTTTTGACGATAAATACTATCCTGATGAATGGAAAGATGGTGCTTCTAGTCGGGTTTTGTTTACGTCTGAATTAAGGTTTCCAATTGAACCAACCTTATTGTGGTTTGTTATCTTTTTTGATGCAGGTTCGATGTATGAGCAGATCAATCGTGCTGTCGGGGAACGAAAGGAATTTTTTAAGAACTATGATAGTTTGGTTGCATCTCAAAGGTCAACGGAACCGGTCGAAACATACTTATTCGAAAACTATAATTCTTTTGGTAAAAAAATCTACGATTCTCCACTTGTTGTGAATGATCCAGGAAATTTGGTGCTTTCGAGTAAAAACCTATCCATGTCTAATTTTCGATTTTCTTGGGGTTTTGGTCTAAGGATCCAAATTCCTGTACTTCCACTTCGCTTGTATTTTGCACAAAAGATACGTTATACTGGAGTGGAGGATAGGCCATTTGGATTGTATCCTGATAATAATAGTTTCCAGTTTGTATTTGGAATTGGGGACATGCGATTCTAAGTGGAGTTAGTTGGTCTAAATGCAGAACAAAAACTAGCTGTTGAAACTGTCGATGGACCACTTTTGATTTTGGCTGGTGCGGGTTCTGGCAAAACAAGAGTTATCACCTACAGAATTGCAAATTTAATCCTCAATCACAAAATTTATCCAAACCAGATTTTAGCTGTTACATTTACCAATAAAGCTGCAGAGGAAATGCGATCCAGATGCAGAAGTTTATTACCAGATGGAACCTATGAACCTTTTGTTCGTACCTTCCATTCCCTTTGTTTGTATCTATTGAGGAGAGAAGGTAAGGTATTAGGACTTGGGAGTAATTTCACTGTGTATGACAGTGATATGCAAGAGTCACTGATCAAAGAAATTTTAAAGTCAAAGGAAATGGATACAAAGGAATTTCGTCCATCAAGTCTTGCGAATCAATTTTCCCAAGCCAAAGATTCCTTTTTAACAGCCGAAGAATTTGCTAAAAAAAAGGCAGATGATGCTTATACAAAATCAATTGCTTCCGTATTTTTGGAATATGAAAAAAGGAAATCATTACGTAACGCATTGGATTTTGGTGATTTAATTCTAAAGACTGTGATTCTATTTCGTGATTTTCCAGTCATTTTGGAGAAATACCAGAGATTATGGAAATACATCATGGTAGACGAATACCAAGATACGAATAAAATACAATACCATTTGGTTCAGTCACTTTCTTCCTTTCATAAAAACTTATGTGTGGTTGGTGATGATGATCAGTCCATTTATTCTTGGCGCGGTGCTGATATATCGAATATATTAAATTTTAAAAAAGATTATCCTGATGCAGTTGTTGTCAAATTAGAAGAAAATTACCGGTCCACAAAAACCATCATCGAATCTGCGGCTGCCTTAATTGCGAATAACAAACAAAGAACCAATAAAACCTTACGCACTGAAAATCCGTTAGGTGATAAAATCAAACTCACTGCATACCAGAACGAGATGGAAGAGTCGGAAGGAATTGTTCAAAAAATAGTAACCGGATTCCGAAGAGGAAAAAAATATTCAAACTTTGCTATCTTTTATAGAACCAATTCACAATCCAGATACTTTGAAGAAGCACTTCGGAAAAAAGCAATCCCATATAAAATTTTTGGCGGGTTTCGTTTTTTTGACAGAAAAGAAGTAAAAGATCTAATTGCCTATTTGTCAGTTGTAGTGAATCCAGTGGATTCAACATCTTTACTTCGTATCATCAACTCTCCTCCCAGAGGAATTGGAGATACTACCGTCAATCGGCTTCTGACCCATTCTGTAAAAGAAGGATTATCTTTATTTGAGTGTTTAGGCCAACCAATTCCTGAAATCAAAAAAGGAACCTCACAAAAATTACATTCGTTGTATCGTATGTTTGAATCAGCAATGGAAGATTTAAGAAAAAAAACTCCTTCCGAAATTGCTTACGATGTTTTAGAACATTCTGGTTATCGTGAATTTTTAGAAAATGAAGCGACTGAGGATTCGTTTTCGAGACTATCAAATTTAAATGAATTTGTGAATGCACTGAAAGAATTTGAAGAAACTAACTCTGAAGCAACCTTAGAAGAATATTTAAGTAATATTTCGTTGATTACAAGTGAAGAAAATTCAAAAGATCTTCCAGATTACGTAATCCTTATGACAGTTCACAATGCGAAGGGATTAGAATTCCCTCATGTATTTATGGCTGGTATGGAAGAGGGAACGTTTCCTCATTTTCTTTCGATTGATTCACCAGAGGGAATCGAAGAAGAAAGAAGGCTTGCATACGTTGCGATCACTCGAGCACGCGAACATTTAGAGATTAGTTTTAGTCGGTTTACTCGAAAATTTGGAGAAGTAGATGCTCGTTTACCATCCCAATTTTTGGAGGAGATTCCAAAAGAATTTTTGGAAGGGGAATTTACAGAAAATCGATATGGTGTTAGAAGGCCAGATGTTGCTCCGCGTGCGGAAAGGTTTCAAAAATCAGAAGAAAAATTTGAATCAGTTCTTGCGAAAACAGGAGACAGTGATTTCCAAATCGGAATGAAAGTTAGACATAAAGTATACGGAGAAGGACGTATTTTGAGTTTGTCTGGTTCTGGGGACAACCGAAAGGTAGAAGTGAGATTTGGATCCCATTTGGATAAAAAATTCTTATTGGCATATACACCATTAGAGATAATATCATGAGGAATCAGGGGTAAACTTATGAAGTTTTTGATGAAAGTATTGGTAATTGTGAGTTGCAGTGTAACAGTTTTATATTCACAACAAAGCACTGGTTTGGCGGAAGAGTTTACCAAATTAGAGGACCATCTAAGAAACCCAAAACTCACTGAAGAACAAAAGAAAAAAAACTTTGAAGCCAATATGGTAAGTTCCGTTCGCAGTACATTATCAAAACGGTTTGCAAATCCTAAAAAAGAATTAAAAGATTTAAAATTCCAAGACCTACAAACGGAACGTCCAGAAGGGACAAATACTTTTTATGTAAAGTATAAGAACTATTATTTTCAATACCAGTTCCCAGTGGATCCAGAAACATATGTGACTTCACCTGTAGAAGAAATTGTATTAGAGAAACCAGAAGGATTGGATTTAAGTTCTGGTGCACATAAAGAAGAAAAAAAGAATTAATTAGGTCCAGAAAAAAGGACGGAATGGAAGAACAAGAGTTTCAGGAAGTATGGAAGTGGGTTCTATCAGTTGGGGATTCCATTTTAAGCATTTATAAAACTGATTTTCAGATTCGTGATAAAGGTGGTAATGATCCTGTTACCGAAGCGGATTTGTATGCGAGTGAATTTTTGTATGAAAAAATTTCCAATCGATTCCCTGGACATGGATTTTTGTCTGAGGAAAGAGCAGATACCGTTTCTCGTTTGGATAAAGAATGGGTATGGATTTTAGATCCCATCGACGGTACACGTGAATTTGTCAAAAAAAATGACCAATTTGCACTCAGTTTGGGACTTGTTCGGAACGGTGAGGCAATTTGGGGGATCATCTTTAACCCTGCCACAGGTGAATTTTTCTCGAAAGGAAAAAATAGTTTTTTTGCAAAACTGCAAGCGCCGTACGCTACGGAAGATAATTTTAGAACCTTACTTGTTGAAAGTGGCTCCGTATTACATCCGTTACAAGAATTAAAGGGACAAAACAAAAAACCGGTATTAATTGTTTCGGCTTCAGAAATGCGAGAGGGACTTTTTGATGATACTTTTTGGCATGAAGATTTTGAAATTCGATCCATGGGAAGTATTGCTTATAAACTTGGTTTATTATCCGCAGGATTTATCGATTTAATTGTGTCCTTAAAACCAAAAAATGAATGGGATATCTGTGGTGGGATTGCTTTATTAGATGAGGAAAATTTTACATTTTTTCCTTTAAAAGATAAACCTTATTCCTTTAACCAAAAAACAACATTATCTTTTGGGCTGGTTGCCGGAAAAAGAAAAGCTGTAGAATATTTGGAAAGCAAAATTGATTTCCACCAACTTTCACTTAAGGTGAAGGAACGATGGTGAAAACTTTTAAAATCGGTTTGGATGCACGTCCTTTATCCACTAGAGTTTCTGGTGTAGGACGTCTCATTGCAGAAACCTTAAAAGCTTTTCCCAATCAAGAAAAATATGAGTTTTTGCTATTTTCACATTTGCCGATTCATCCTGATCATAAAGCTGTCCTTGAATTAAAAAATGTTAGGTGGGTAGAGGGTGGAGGTTTTCTAAAATGGAAAGGTGGCTTGTATTATAATCTCTACATCCCTTTTTATTTAATGACCCATCGATTGGATTTGTTTTGGGGTTCACAACAGGTGTTACCACCTTTTTTGCCAAGAGAACTTAAGGCAGTACTCACGTATTGTGATTTGGTTTTGTATTTATATCCAAATACAATGCGTTGGATTGCGAGATTACAACAAAGATTATTCCAAAGTTATTCCGTTAGGCGATCGAGTTTTATACTATCCATATCCAAACAAACAAGTGATGATATGTGTAAAAAATTTGATTATCCAGTTGAAAAAACTGGAGTTGCTTATCCTGGAGTGAATCCAGTGGAAATGACAAAGTTATTAGACACACCCATGTCAAACCGAGTGAAAGACTTGGGGAATGGTTATCTATTGTCTGTTTCCACTATCGAACCAAGGAAAAATTACCCCTTTTTATTAGAAGTATATCGAGAATACAGAAAAAAAAATCCCCACCACTACAGACCATGGGTGATTGTTGGAAAAATCGGATGGGAATCTCCCGAATTCATTGAAGAGTTAATCCAGGAACGAACACTCTACAAAGATATTTTTATTTTGGATTCAGTTTCCGATTCAGAATTACAACATGTGTACAAACGAGCAGGACTTTTTGTTTTTGCGAGTAAATATGAAGGATTTGGAATTCCGATGGTGGAAGCTTTATTCCATAAGGTTCCGTGTATCGTATCTGATATTCCTACCTTCCATGAAATTGGGAAAGAAGAAGTATGTTATTTACCAATTAGTTCCAATGAAGATGCTAAACATTGGGCAGAAGCCATTGATTCATTCTTTCAGAATCCAACTCCTGTGAATGTTTCCATAGATGAATTTCGTTGGGAAAATGCTGCCAAAATCACAGAATCTGTGTTTCGATCTGTTTTAGAAGAAGGATAAAAACCCT
Organism: Leptospira paudalimensis; assembly: GCF_026151345.1. Classification (NCBI taxonomy): domain Bacteria; kingdom Pseudomonadati; phylum Spirochaetota; class Leptospiria; order Leptospirales; family Leptospiraceae; genus Leptospira; species Leptospira paudalimensis. The sequence goes on along the minus strand of NZ_JAMQPR010000001.1, from coordinate 1,821,661 downwards.
TTCTTTTTTGTCACGACACCAGAAAATAAAATTTTAGTTTTATCTTGTTTGGGAACCACATGTAAATGGAATCGTTCCTTTGTCATGGCTTGGATTTCGCATTCCCAATCTTCAGCATTGGCGAATAGTTTGATCCGGTCACAGAGAATGGAACCTTCCACTGACCAATTGAGGTGGTATTTTGTTTTCCCGCGAGAAAAAACGGATTTGATTTGGTTTTCTTGAAACTTCCACATAACGAGGGTTTCATCACCAGATTCATAAGGTTCTGTGAAGGAAGGAATCATCGAAATTCCTTTTCCTTTCCAGTTTCCCTTTACGTAATCATTCCATTCGTCTAAGTTGGAGAAGTAGTTATAAATCAATGATTCCAAAAAGTAAAACCGTATTCTCCCAATTGATATCTTCCAGATTTTATCTTCTCGTTTTCCTTACTTTCTTTTTTTGTAAACCAGAAGCAGGAAAAGTAGATTTTTATCCAGATCCTTTGCCAACCATCACGGGAACCACAGAGGCATTGTCAGATTGGAAAGGCAAAGTGATTGTATTGGATTTTTGGGCAACATGGTGTGAACCATGTGCAAAGGCAGTACCTACGATCAATGAATGGAAACATTCTGTGTCCGAGTCAGATTTTGTTTTTCGAGGGATCAATACAGACACAACGGAACCGCTAGAAAAAATTAAAGAAGATATGATTCGATTGAAGATGAGTTATCCCACCTTACTTGATAAAGACTGGAAAATGACAGATTTTTTCAAAGTGGAAGGGATACCATGTGTTCTTGTTTTTGATCGCTCCGGAAAGATTGTGTACCGACAGTACGGCTTGGAAAAAGAAGACCTAACAGGGCTTGTCATCCGTTCTCATGTTTGGTCCAAGTCTGATCTGCCATAATTGTGCAATGCCAAACAAATATTTGCAGGTTCCTTGATTTCAATGGCAAGAATGAAAATGTCTTGACTCATGTTCGTTAAAAAAGTCCCTTAAAGATACCTTTTACCGTTTTCTTTTCAGAAAGGAGTCAGAATCATGCCAGCCAATTTGCCCGAACTCTTCCAGCAGAGTGCTGAAAAATTTGGGAACCGCCCCGCGTTCGTTAGTAAAGACGAATCGAAGTCCTATAAACCAGTCACCTTCAAAGAAGTGTATGATCTTGGTATCAACTTAGCAGAAGCTCTTATTGATTTAGGTGTGAATGCGAAAGAAAATGTAGCATTGCTTGCCGATAACCGATTGGAATGGATTGTTTCCGATTATGGAATCCTCATGGCAGGTGCTGCCGATGTTCCACGCGGAACCGATATTACCGATTCCGAAATTGTTTATATTCTCAATCACTGTGAAGCAAAAGTTGTTTTCTTAGAAAATGATAAAATGTTGGAAAAGTTCCAAAAGAACCGTTCCCAACTCGAATTTGCAAAAACACTCATTGTGATGGATAAAAAATCCACAGCAACTGGTGTCTTAAAAATGTATGACCTCATTGAGAAAGGGAAAGAACTGAGAGCCAAAGGTTCCAAAAAAGCAGAAGAAAGAATGAAATCCATTCTTCCGGATGACCTTTTCACAATCATTTATACTTCAGGAACAACAGGAATGCCTAAAGGAGTTATGTTAAAACACAGTAACATGCTCCACCAAACAAGAGTCATTCTTGGTAGTATGATCGAAATCAAAGCCGACGAACGAATGTTATCCATTCTACCAGTATGGCACGTATTTGAACGAGTTTTCGAATACCTTGCGATTGCTGCAGGTTGTGCAACCTATTATACGAATGTTCGCGATCTACGGGATGATATGAAAAAAGCAAAACCAACGTTTATGGCATCTGCGCCTAGACTTTGGGAAAGTATCTATAATGGTATTTATACCAGAATCAATGATCCAAAACAAACTCCTGCAATCCGCAGAGGTTTATTCAATTTGGCATATTTTTTCTCAAAACACTTCAATGCAGCGACTCGTTTTTTGAAAGGAAACCAAGTTGATTACGTTGGACGAAATCCAATTGTTTCTCTTTTTAAAGGTGTTTATTACCTAACAGTTGCTATCGTTTTGGCGATTCCATACTTTTTACTCGATTTAGTGGTCCTTTCGAAAATCCGTGAGGCAACTGGTGGTGAGTTAAAAGCATCTGTTTCTGGTGGTGGTGCTTTACAAAGGCACGTCGATGCATTCTTCAATGATATTGGAATCAACGTATTGGAAGGATATGGAATGACGGAAACTTCTCCAGTGATTTCAGTTCGTACATTCAAACGATTGGTACAAGGTTCCGTGGGGGTGATCACTCCTGAAACGGAATTACAAATCCGCGATGATTTGGGTAAAGTTCTCACTCACATTGATGCCAACCAAAAATTGGTTTCTGGATCTTATGGCAAACGTGGTGTCATCCACATCCGTGGACCACAAGTGATGAAAGGTTACTACAAAAACCCAGAAACCACAGCAAAAGTTCTCAAAGATGGTTGGATGGACACAGGTGACATTGGGATGTTCAATTTCAAAAAAACCCTTACCATTACAGGCCGTGCAAAAGACACAGTGGTTCTTCTTGGTGGTGAAAACGTTGAGCCAGTTCCGATTGAAGACAAACTCACGGAGTCTCCTTTTATCTCGCAGTGTATGGTGATTGGCCAAGACCAAAAGAATTTGGGTGCCATCGTGGTTCCTGATTTTGAACAGTTGACTGCATGGGCAAAGGAAAATGGAATCGGTGAAACTGATAAACAGAAACTCATTGAAAACCCAAAAGTCCTCGATTTCTACAAAAAAGAAATCAAAGCTCTGAACAATACCAAAACTGGATTTAAGTCCTTTGAACAAGTGACTCCATTCATCCTCATCACAAAACCATTTGAAGTGGGTGATGAATTGACAAACCTGTTCAAAATGAAACGCCACTTGATCACAGAGAAATACAAAGACAAAATCACTGCCCTTTACGCAGGAGATTAATTTCTCGTTTTCTAAGTAATGAGTTCCGCCTCGATGAAGGGGCGGAATTTACTCTTCTCTTTTCCAAAGTCCGTCGATACTTTTTATGTGAATCGTTTAGATGGATCAGTCTTTTCTTCCCAATCAGGGGTATTTTACCCTTACCAACACCAAGATTTTTATGCTATGGATTCCTTGTTTTTATCTCCTTTCAAAGAAGAAGAAATTTGGGATTTCCAATCCATTCCGCAAGTTCAGATGGGATTTCTTGGATTTTTAACCCTTCGTGGTTTCATTCGAGAAGATCTAGAATTACCAAAACTCCAAGTACGAGGTCTTTCGAAACACTGGCGTTCTTTCCTTGCAAAGGAAAATTTTTTAGGGAAACAAATACCTTGGGAAACTTCTGATTTTATTCCGAATTTGGTTGGAGAAAATCCAACACCTGAATCTGGTTTTGGAAAAAAAGGACATTGGTCAAACGAGTTCCATTTTGAGAAACAAGAAGGAAATTCCACTTCTTTGTTTTTCATCGCAACGAACAAACAAAGTGAAACTGATGTTGCCATCAGTGATTTAATGAAAGATTTTTTATTGTATTCCCAAACCAATCATTATTTGGAAAGAGCTTACATCCGCAAAGAAAACTCTAGTTATTTGTATCTAAACGCAAAAGAAACAAATCCAAGAGTATTTTACCGAGAAAATATTTCAGAATTTCCATCCTTTTTGTTTTTGGTGGCAGAGTTAAAAAATAAAACAGTTATTCTCCCAAATTAAGACCCATTAACACTTGTTTTAGTAAATTTGCCTTAGTGTCTAAATTGGTTGTTTCCAGAATGGTTTGTTTTGTTTTAAAATCAAAATAAATCAGTGAAGCAATAAAATCCACAGGAAATGGGTGAACTAAAATTTGGTTCATTTTTAAAATTAGGTCTTCCTCAGCACCTTCAGCAAGTAAGATTCGTTTGGTGAGCACTAACAATTCTTCTATTTTTTCTTTTAGTTCTTCGGAGACATTTTTATTCCGTTGGTGTTCTCGTTTGGATACTTGTGCGATATAAAATGGTTCGGTGGAAGTTAAACTGATAATCTCTGCCGTTCCTAATCCCTCTAAAATAATATTGGATCTTCCATCAGGCAAAGATTCCTTTTGGATGATATGTCCAAACCCTACAACCTCAGGAATGGGAGGTAATCCATTTCCCAAATACCCTTTCGGATAAGGTGCCATTCCCATTTCTCCTCCATTTTCTAAACAAAAATCCAGTAACTTTCTATACCTTGGCTCAAAGATATGTAAGGGTAAAAACATCCCAGGAAACAGAAATACATCTGGTAAGGGAAATAGAGGTAAGGGGAAGGTTGACACAGAGAAAGGTTTTAGATTCCATGTTTAGTTGTAAACCAATTCAAGGATTCGGCTTTGTTGAAAATCAAAAAATCTTTGCTACACCAAACCTTTGCCAAACTTTCCCAAATCAAAGTTCTCGTCATAGGAGATTTGATTTTAGATGAATACTTAATTGGATCAGTGGAAAGAATCTCTCCCGAAGCGCCTGTTCCCGTTGTTTGGGTTAGAAGCGAAAAACAAACTTTAGGTGGATCTGGAAATGTTGTTCAAAACTTATCATCCATTGGAGTCAGAGGGATTGTTTTTGGAAGGATCGGGGAAGACAAAGCAGGTGAAAATTTAGAATCAATTTTACTTTCGAATTCAGTAGCAAAGGAAGACTTAGCCTTACTAAAATCCAAACAAATTCCTACGATTCTAAAAACGAGAATCATTGCCTCCCACCAACAAGTTTGCCGTGTGGACAGAGAAGAAATTGTCCCACTTACAAATGAAGAAGAAAAACAAATTCTAGAGCGATTAAAAGATAAAATCAAAGAGGCTTCTGCTGTGATCCTCTCAGATTACGATAAGGGTTACTTAACACCTTCTTTGATCCAATCTGTGATTTCTCTTTGTAATGCAGAAAATAAAATTGTGACTGTAGATCCGCAAGTTAGTCATTTTTTCTTATACAAAAACATTCATATCATGACACCAAACCATCATGAGGCGGGTAAGGCATTGGGTAAAAAACTATCCAGTGATTCTGAAATTGAACTCGCTTGTCGTGAGATTTCAGAACGTATTACACCCGATGCGATGATGATTACCAGAGGGGAAAAGGGAATGTCAATTTATGAAAGAACATCCAATCGTTTTTACCATATCCCAACTGTCGCCAAAGAAGTATTTGATGTAACAGGGGCAGGGGATACGGTAATCACCACCTACACTGCATTTGTAGCAAGTGGGATGAGTATTGGAGAAGCAGCCCTAGTCTCCAATGTAAGTGCGGGGATTGTCGTTGGAAAATTGGGTGCGGCAACGGTGACACAATCTGAGATTGAAGAGGCTCTTCGGACTTTAGGTTATCTTGAGGAATCAAAATGAGTTTTTACGAGTCACTACAAAGTAAAATCATCGCACAAGACACGATCGAAACAAAACGTAAGTCCCTCGAAGGCAAAAAAATCGTATTTACGAATGGTTGTTTTGATATTTTACACCCAGGTCATGTGAGTTACTTAGCACAGGCTCGTGATTTAGGAGATTACCTTTGGATAGGTGTGAATTCAGATGAGAGTGTGAGAAGGTTAAAAGGGGAATCTAGGCCTATCAATTCCTGTGAAGACCGAATGATGGTACTTGCGGCTTTATCTTCCGTTGATTTTGTTTCTAGTTTTCCTGAAGACACTCCCTTAGAAATTTTAAAAAAAGTAAGACCTTCCATCCATTCTAAAGGTGGGGATTACCAAATTGAGACCCTCCCAGAATACAAAATTTTAAAGGAGATGGGTGCGGATATTCAAATTTTACCATTTGTTTCCGGAAAATCCACTACCAAGATTTTAGAAAAAGCCAAATCACCTTCCTAAACGTATTGATTTTGGACCCAAATCCCAACAGTCTGTAAAAAACATTCTTTTTTGAGGTCCAGTTTGTCCAAGACCAGATATATATTCATTACCGGTGGTGTTTCCTCTTCTTTGGGAAAAGGGGTCACTGTCGCCGCTCTCGGTTGTTTGTTAGAAGCCAGAGGTTATACCGTCTCTTTACAAAAAATGGATCCTTATATCAATATTGACCCAGGCACAATGAGTCCCTACCAACATGGGGAAGTGTATGTGACCGAAGATGGAGCCGAGACGGATTTAGATTTAGGTTATTATGAACGGTTCACCAAGTCAAAATTTTCCCGTAAAAATTCTGTATCAACCGGGCAAATTTACCATGCTGTCATCGAACGGGAACGGAAAGGGGATTACCTTGGAAGAACCGTACAAGTTGTACCACATATTACAAATGAGATTCGAAATCGTATATATAACCTAACACGTGACCAAGAAACAGATTTTGTAATTGTGGAAATTGGAGGGACAGTTGGAGATATTGAATCCATTCCATTTTTGGAAGCAATTCGCCAAATGCGATATGAACATGGTAGTAACCAGGTATTATTCCTCCACCTAACGCTTGTCCCAACAATTACAGCAGCTGGTGAAGCCAAGACAAAACCAACCCAACACTCAGTAAAAGAGTTATTAGCACTAGGGATCCAACCAGATGTATTAATCTGCAGGATCAATAAACCAATGTCAAAGGAGATGAAAAATAAGATCTCTCTCTTTTGTAATGTGAAAGAACAAAATGTAATTTCAGCTGTCGATATCACAACATCCATTTATGAAATTCCTCTGATGTATCGAGAAGATAAATTGGATGAGGTTGTACTGAATGCACTTGGTATGGATTTAAGAAAACTGAATTTTTCCCAGTGGGAAAACATGGTTAAGAAAATTCGTAATACAAAAAAGACCGTAAAAGTGGCGTTAATTGGAAAATACATTTCCTTACAAGATGCGTATCGATCTGTTTACGAATCCTTGGCTCATGGTGGAATTGCCAATGATGTAGAAGTAGAAGTTGTCAAAATTAATCCTGAAGATATTGATTCTAAGAATACTAAAGAACTCTTAAAAGGTGTTCATGGAATTCTCGTTCCAGGTGGGTTTGGAGAACGTGGGATCGAAGGAAAAATTGCTGCCATTCAATATGCGAGAACCAAACAGATTCCATTTTTTGGAATTTGTTTAGGAATGCAATGTGCAGTGATTGAATTTGCGCGCCATGTTTTAGGATTCAAAGATGCCAATTCAACTGAATTCAAACCAAATGTTGAATACCCTGTGATTTCAATGATAGAAGAACAAAAAGAAATCGAACGTATGGGTGGAACTATGCGCCTTGGTGCTTATCCATGTGTTGTCAAAAAGGGAACACTTGCTTATAGTGAATACAAAGCTGATCGAATTTCAGAACGTCACAGACACCGCTTTGAATTTACACTTCGATTTAAGGATGATTTTGAGAAAAAAGGAATGAATTTATCTGGTTTTTCACCTGATGGTAGTTTGGTGGAAATTGTCGAAATTCCAAATCATCCTTGGTTCATTGGAGTTCAATTCCATCCAGAATTCCAATCGAAACCAACAGATCCACATCCACTCTTTGCAGGTTTTATTAAGGCTGCATCGAAATTAGCGAAAAAATCGGAGGATTAAGATGTACGATTTAATTGAAGAAAGAGAATTTTTTGGAAAAAAAATCGGAGGACGTCAGCCGTTTTTTTTAATCTCCGGGCCTTGTGTGATGGAGAACAAAGACTTACTTGATCGTGTTTGTGGTGAAATGAAAGCCATCTGTGATGAGTTAGGGATTGTTTATATTTTTAAATCTTCTTTTGACAAAGCCAATCGTTCTTCCATCAATTCCTATCGAGGTCCAGGATTGGAAGAAGGACGCAAACTCCTCGAGTTCATCAAACATAAATACAATGTACCTGTATTAACAGACATCCATGAAACCATACAAGTAGATCCTTTAAAGGACACAGTGGATATCTTTCAAATTCCGGCTTTTCTTAGCCGCCAAACAGACCTTATTGCCAAAGCTGCCGAAACTGGAAAGTGGGTGAATGTGAAAAAAGGTCAGTTTATGGCACCTGATGACACAAGGCATATCAAAACCAAAATCCAAGAGTCTGGATCTGAAAAGTACATGGTCACCGAACGTGGTGCGAGTTTCGGGTATGGAAACCTAGTGTTTGATTTACGAGGCATTCCCATGATGCATAAACATGGAATTCCCATTGTATTTGATGGTACCCATTCCGCACAGTTACCTGGTGCTGCTGGAAACATAACAGGTGGTTTACGAGAGTTCATCCCTCATATGATGCGTGGTGCGGTTTCTGTTGGTGTGGAGGGACTTTTTATGGAAGTACACCCTGATCCTGAAAAAGCTTTATCGGATGCAACAACCCAATTTCCTTTGGCAAAAGCAAAGGTTTTACTCACTCAATTGTTAGAATTGGATCGTTTGGTAAAAACGAAATTCTTAGAGGTCTAGTCTCTTTCCAATGAAAACGAAGGTATGGACATTGTGTTTCCTCTTGGTTTTTACAACATGTAAAGACAAGGAATACCTTCGCATCGAAGTTGAAAAGGAATCTGGATCCATGGTTTCGATGAGAAACTTTAGCCGTGCTTCCTACAAAGAATCTGGCGAATTGGAATGGAAACTAAAGGGAGCGGAATCGTATATTTTTCCTAAAGAAAACAAAACCATCGTGTATGGATTTGAATTCAATCAGTTTGAAAAAGGAAAAGTTACGTCTCTGATGACTGGGAATCGAGGTGAGATCAACCACCAAACTAAAACTGTTGTTTTAGAAGGAAAGGTTCGCCTAAGAACGAATGATGGAAAATTTATCGAATCAGAATCTCTTACCTATAATTTAGAAGAAAAAACTCTCGCTTCTGAAGCGGATGTCCTTGTTTATTCTGACGGAACAACCATTCGTGGAAAAGGATTACGGGCTGATAAAAGTTTAAATAAATTCACAATCATCCAACCAAAGGCAGTTACTGTCGGTGGATCCAATCCACTGAAGGAAAAACCATGAGGCAATTGGTTGTCCTATCTATATTCTTTGGATTTGTTTTACAATTAAAAACATCACCGATTCCTATTTTGTATGGGAACGATGATTTTTTTAAAGCAGATGAGACAATTCTAAAGAACGAAGATAAAAAATCGAAAAAAGACAAAATCCCGATCATTTGGGGAGGAAGTAGTCTCACTCAAGAAGAAAGGGTTTTGAATGGGTTTCCAGTCAAAGTATTTATCTTAGGTGGTGGTGCTTATATCATGCATAAGTCCATCAAACTCAGTGCCAAGGAAATTGAAATCATTGGAGAAGAGGCGCTCATAGGAAACCTAAAAGGCCAAGTGATCGTAGAAGACTTTCAGAATGGAGTGACACTTACTGCAACTAAAGGTGTTTATGATAAAGTTGCAGGTACTGTTAGTTTAGAAAACCATCCAATTTTAACTCAGAAAAAAGATGGAAAAGTAGTTAGGATTAAATGCCAATCCATCCTTCGCAATTTGGAAGAAGCAAAAACAACTCTCGCAGGGAAAGTAGTCGTTACCTCGGAAGAATTCCAAGTGTTCGGCGAGGATGCAGTTTTTTCTGAAAAGGAAGATCGTATCGATTTAAAAGGGGAGCCGTTTTTGTTCTCAGAAAATCGTTTTCTCATTGGACAAACTCTTTCTTATTTTGTGAAAGAGGGAAGTATCCAATTAGATGGTGATGCAACCATCTACCAAGTGAGTTATGAAAATAAAAAAGACAAAGAAACAGATACTGTCACAAAAGAGAGAGTCCTGACTTTGTTTTCAGGCAAAACTTTGACTCACTTAAATAAAGGCAAAGAAACCGTTACCTCTATGAACGGTGATGCATTTATGTACAGAAAAAATTCTGAATTTAAAGCTGATTTATTAGAGAGTAAAAAAAGTAATAAGGAAATTAAAGCTACAGGTAACGTAAGTTATTTGGATAAAGAAAATGGTTATCGAATGGAAGGGGGAATCCTTTTTTATGATAAAGAAAAGAGTTATTCTTATTTAACCGAAACTCCCAAAATTGTTTTTTTAAATAAAAAAGATTTAGTAGAACGTGGACAATTAACATCTGTCTTTATTGAAAGATTTGATGATAAAAATGAAACTGTTGCCAGAGGTGATGTGCAAGTAGAAACACAATCCGCAAAAGCCACTGGTGAGTTTGCCACATATTATGAAAAAAAAGATGAGCTAGTATTGGAAGGAAATCCAACCCTTGTAAGAGACTCAACCAAGGTATCTGCTGGGAAAATCATCTTGTTTCCAAAATCGGACAAAGCCCTGTTAACTGATGGGCTAAAGGTAATCCCGAATGGTGAAAAAAAGTAAAGTAGCGGATAAAAAGAAAGAAATCGATCCAAATGTAAAAACATTTAGGATGGAAAATCTGGTAAAGATCTATAACAAACGTAAGGTTGTAGATGGAGTCAGCTTTTATATCCGAAAAGGTGAAATTGTAGGACTTCTTGGACCAAATGGGGCTGGAAAAACTACAAGTTTTTATATGAGTGTCGGTTTTGTTACTCCTGATGAAGGTCATGTATTTATCGATAACGAAGACTTAACGAAAGCACCAATGCACATCCGTGCTCGTATGGGTGTTGGTTATCTTGCCCAAGAAGCAAGTATTTTTCGTAAACTGACAGTTGCTGAAAATTTGGAAGCAATTTTGGAAACGATGAATTTACCTGGTGATGAAATTATCCGTCGTCGGGACGAACTTCTCATGGAACTTCAAATCATGCGAGTAGCAAATCAAAAAGGATATACACTTTCTGGTGGAGAACGAAGGAGATGTGAAATTGCCAGGGCATTAGTCACTAATCCCGACTTTATTTTGTTAGATGAACCTTTTGCAGGTGTTGACCCGATCGCAGTGAAAGATATTCAAAATGTAATCCAATCCTTAAAAGAAAGAGGGCTTGGGATTTTAATTACAGACCATAACGTTAGGGAAACTTTAAAGATTACTGATAGAGCTTATATTATGTATAGTGGAAGGATTCTGATATCTGGAACTGCGGATGATCTCATCAACGATCCTGAAACACGTCGAATTTATTTAGGTGAGGATTTTAAACTTTAGATGAAACTCGGGGCTTCACTTTCACAACGCCAAACGCAAAAACTGGTGATGACCCAGGACTTACGTCAGTCCATTGAACTATTATCTTTATCAACTCTAGAATTATCAGACAAAATTCAAAACGAATTATTGGAAAACCCACTCCTTGACGAAGTGGGAGTAGACGAAAAATCGAAAATGCCGGAGCTTTTTTCCATTGATGAAGTAAAACGATTGGAAAAACTCAATCACGAAAAAAGTACAGATGTTAATTGGCAAGATAGTTATTCGTTAGAAGGCCCACGAACCTATGATACCGAAGCAAGTGATCGAAATCAGAAATACATCGAATCTTCCACACGTGGAGAAACATTAGAAGAACATTTGCTGAACCAACTGCGACTCATCAAACTCACAAAATTGGAATTTGAAATTGGTGAAGTGTTAATCAGTATGATAGATGAAAAAGGTTTCATCACTGATGATTTGACACTTGTATCCAAGGAAATGGGTTATCCTGAGGCCAAAGTTCGTAGGGTATTGCAAGTGATCAATGAGTTGGACCCAATTGGAATTGGAGCCAAGGATATGCAAGAAACCCTTCTCATCCAAGGAAGGATTTTGTTTCCTGATAATATCGTATTGCACCAACTGATAGGGGAATTTCTTTCTGATTTAGAAAAGGTTGATTATAAAAAAATTGCAAAAAATTTAAAAATCACTGAAGAAGATATTCTAAGTTTGGCTAGGTTGATTAAAAAATTAGAACCATACCCTGCTACAACTTACCAAGGAAGAAAAATTGATTATGTAGTTGCCGATGTTGTTGTGAAACAAGTGGGAAACGAGTTTAATATTTTTATCAATGACGAATGGTTACCAAAACTCACAATCCAAGAAGAATACAAAGAATTATTAAACCATAAGCTCCCTCCAAAAGAGAAAGAATACTTTCAGACAAAGTATAGTTCCGCGCAGTGGCTCATCAGGTCCATCCAACAAAGAAGGCAAACCTTACAGAGAGTTGTTAGTTGTATTATCGATTTCCAGGTTGATTTTTTTAGAGGTGGAATTGGTTTTATCAAACCTCTCACACTCAAAGAAGTTGCTGAAAAATTAAATTTACATGAATCAACAATCTCTCGTATCACCACCAATAAATACATCCAAACCACTTGGGGAATTTTTGAATTAAAGTGGTTTTTTTCCTCTGGTGTAAAATCAGCGGAAGGTGGAAAAGAGAGTTCTAAAAAAATACATGAAATCATTCGGAATTTGGTCAAAGAAGAAGATGAAAACAATCCTCTTTCCGACCAAGATATCGTGGAACTGATGGAGAAAAAAGGTATTGAAATTGCGCGTAGGACTGTGGCAAAATACCGTAAGGTCTTACGCATCCTTCCATCCAACGAAAGAAAGCGAATCAGTTCACTCAAGGGGTAATCGATGCCAGTTCCAGGAATTACAGTGGAAACCATTCTTCGAGACCATGAAGACTTACAACTTGTATTGGTTACTGGAGAGGTTGGACTATCGAATCGAATTAATAGTGCAGAAATCAATCGACCTGGTCTTTCCCTTACAGGTTTTTTTGATTTTTTTGCCAATGACAGAATCCAAATTTTAGGTAAAGGGGAATGGGCATATCTCAATTCATTATCACAAGAGAAACTAAACGAAATCACTGATAAGTTTTTTGAGTTCCATCTCAATTGCATCATCTACACACATGGGAATGAACCACAAATTCCTTTTGTGGAAAGAGCAAAAGAAAAAGGAATTCCGTTATTCAAAACAGAAATTGCCACCCATCGATTCATTACCTTGATTTCGCAAATTTTAGATCGAGCCCTCGCACCAAGGACCATGCGCCATGGAGTACTCATTGAAGTGTTTGGGATTGGAACCTTACTGACTGGTCGATCGGGTGTGGGAAAAAGTGAAACAGCACTTGAACTCATTGAAAGAGGCCACCGTTTGGTTGCTGACGATATGGTTGAGATTAGACGTCTCAGTGAAAGTTATTTGATAGGTTCGTGTTCCGATTTACTCCGCCACCATATGGAAATTAGGGGACTTGGTATCCTTAACATCAAAGATTTGTTTGGTGTTGGATCTGTTAGGGATCATAAACTCATAGAACTTATCATCAATTTAAAAGAATGGGAAGAACAAACATCTGGAGATTACGAAAGAACAGGTATTGAACAGAGTATGGAAGAAATACTTGGTGTATCAGTTCCTTATATCGAAATCCCAGTTAAACCTGGTAGAAATATTCCTATTATTGTGGAAACCGCAGCTATGAACCAAAGGTTACGTAAGATGGGGAAAAATAGCGCAAAAGAATTTTCTAATAAACTCAATACCTATATCCAGCAGAGCACCATTGAAACAAATCCAATTAAAGATTAGAGAAGATAGTACAGGACTCCATGCAAGACCAGCATCTTTATTTGTAAAAGTAGCTGCTAGTTTTCCTTGTGAAATTTTTGTTATGAAAGATGACATCGAAGTAAATGGGAAATCAATCATGGGTCTTATGATGCTCGCGTTAGGACCAGGAACTGTGTTTTCCGTAAAAGCTGATGGAAACAAGGAAGAGGAGGCATTACAAGCTTTAGAAACTCTTGTGACTCAAAATTTTGAAACAAATGCCAAGTAAATTCTCTCGTTTCTTGCCATCTCTTTCTGACGAAAATCGTTATTATGTCCGTGATATTTTTATCTTTTTTTTGACGTTAGCCATCTCCGTTGGTTTTTCCGAACTTGTATTCTTTCGGGAAGAAGAAGATATATCTTTCTACTCAAAATTAGATACTTACGTATTCATCCTCATTCCGTTTTTTATCCTTTCTTTAATTTTGAGTTATATCTATAGGAACCGTAGGAATCGTGAAACTGGTAAAATTCGAAGTTCCATTCGGTACAGGCTCACACTTGCTTTTTTATTTGTAGCTCTTGTGCCTTCTTTACCTATCTTTATATTGTCATCGAACCTGACGGGAAGGCTCATTGAAGGTTTTTATCGAGTTGATATATCGAATGCGTTACGTTCCGCAAATTTACTTGTCCACCAAGTAGAGAGAGAAAATCAAAATTCTTTTTTGGAACTAGTCTCTAAGTTTCGTTCGGCACTACTCCGTGAAAAATCCGAAGGATTTACGATTTTTCAGAATGGAATCAAAGATGGACTGATTGAAAAAAATGAATACTATTTAGGTTACCGTGAAAAAAATAAAGTTCAGTTTGAGTCCAAAAATTTATTCCGCCAATTTTCTGCTTTGGAGTTTGTAGAATCTGAAAAAAGTGGAATCTACTTAAGTCGTTATTATGATCATGAAAAATCCTATTTAGTTGCAAAATTTGATTTAGACAATGACCGAACTGTCATGATAGCAGAGCGAATCCATAAAGGAATGGAGTCAGATGTATTAAATATCATCAATGCAACTTCAACCTATGAAAAGGTAAGTTTGTGGAAAGAAAAAATTCCGTTCAGTGTTCGCATTACAATCGCTAGTTTTTCTTTTTCCATGTTTTTAATTGCAATCTTGTTTTCTTTTTTATTTGCGAGGCGAATTTCAAAACCCATTATCAATTTGGCAAATGCTACAAAAAAAGTTTCTCTTGGTGAATCTGATGTCAGATTAGAAAAAACCGAGGAAGGAGAAATGGGTATTTTGATTGATAGTTTCAATCAAATGGTTAGTGATTTAAAAGCAAAATCCGATGAGCTCATGCACACACAACGGATAGCCGCCTGGAAAGAAGTGGCACAACGGATGGCACACGAAATCAAAAATCCACTCACTCCCATTCAACTCTCGGCACAAAGGATCCAACGAAAATTCCAAAATCCGAAGAAGGAAAATTTAGAATCAGTGATCTTTGATGCAACGGAAACTATCATTGGACAAGTACGTGTTCTGGAACATTTGGTGAAGGAATTTAGCGAATTTGCTAGAATGCCAGTTCCTGTCCTCATCAACCAACACATCAATCCTATCTTGGAAGAAGCAGTAGCCCTTTTTCGAGATACATCTGATATAGAATTTGAACTAAAGCTTGCGGAAAATTTACCAGAAATATTCCTCGATAAACGATTGTTTCTTGGTGTGATCAATAATCTTATCAAAAATGCTGTGGAAGCAATATTGTCGCATGACAATTCAAAAGAAGAGATGGACATATTAGAAACAAAACGTAAAAAAATTCGTGTCATGTCTAAATTGCAAAAAAAAGCACTTAGGAAAAGTGTCATCGTTGAAATTGACGATTCTGGTCCTGGTCTTAAGGAAGAATGGAGGGAAAAAATATTTGAACCCTATTTTTCAACGAAGGAAAAACATGGATCAGGAATTGGACTAACCATTGTCCAAAAAACAATCATAGATCACCATGGTCACATCTCGGTTGAAAACTCAAAGTTAGGTGGGTGTAAGTTTCGAATCGAACTTCCCTTGGAACTTTCCTGATGCAGAAATTGATTTATATATTAGATGATGAGAAAGAAATTCGTAAATCATTACGAGTCATTTTAGAAGACGAAGATTATGTAGTTGAAGATTTTTCAAATGGAAAAACTTTAATGAAAGCTTTGTCCAAGGAAAGACCTTCCCTATTATTATTGGATGTTTGGGTTGGAAAGGAAGATGGTTTAGTCATATTAGATGAATGCAAAAAACTTTTCCCCAGTCTTCCCGTCGTGATGATTTCCGGTCATGGAACGATTGAACTTGCCGTAAATGCTACAAAAAAAGGCGCAATCGATTTTTTGGAAAAACCATTGTCCATTGAAAAGGTGATCCAAACAATCGAAACTTCAATTGAAAAAACAAAAGATTCTGGACTGCCAGATTTTCAGCTTGAGGTAGATCAAATTTTAGGTGAATCACCTTCCATCACTCGTGTTAAGTTTTCTGTTTTCCAAGCTGCAGAAACAAATGCCCGTGTTTTTATTTTTGGTGAAAATGGAACAGGAAAAGAATTAACAGCTAGGTCAATCCATCAAAATTCAAAACGGAAAAATGAACCTTACATTGAATTTAATTGTGCTTCCTTACCGGAAGATACAACTGAACAGGAGTTATTTGGATCTGAATTTGTCCAAGGGGAACCAAACGAGATAAAAATTGGGAAATGGGAACTTGCCCAACATGGCACTCTTTTTTTGGATGAAGTATGTGATTTGAGTTTATCCTTACAATCGAAAGTATTAAAAGTCATTCTTGACCAAAAATTGGAAAGAGTCGGTGGTAAGGAAACCATCCCTGTAGATGTCCGTATCATTGCGGCTACCAATTCAAATGTAGAGGAAGCAATCCGTGAAGGTAAATTTCGAGAAGATTTGTATTATGCACTCAATGTAATACCTATCGAATTACCGCCGTTACGTGAAAGAAACCAAGATATTCCTCTCCTTGCAGAATTTTATTTAAAAAAATCCATATCAAAAAACAATTTATCTGCTAAAACCATTGATCGAGAAGGTCTCGATGCTCTTTCTTCCCATTTCTGGCCAGGAAATGTAAGGGAACTTGCTAATATCATTGAACGATTGAGCATCTTAGTTCCAGGTGAAACCATCCGAGCTAAAGATGTCAAAGAAGCTTTACACGGATTCAAAAAAGCAAATGAAATGGTGGCAAGGGGAGACTTAAAACATGCAAAAGAAGAGTTTGAGCGCCAATACATCATCAAAACCTTACAAATTTGTGAAGGGAATGTGACCCGCACTTCAAAGGCACTTGGGATCGAACGAACACATTTATACAGAAAATTACGTTCCCTCAATATTTCCGTGGAACAATTGATAGAGGGATAATATGAACCAAAAAACAATTTTAGAAACATTTTCCGATATTTTAAAAGAATCAAAATTCCTGATCCAAAACCAATCTGTTTCCGTGTTTCGTTTCCAAAATGAAAAAGATCCTAATGATTTTGTATTTCCCTGGAAATCAAAGGTTCCAGAATCTTTGGAAATTCAGAAAAAACAACAGAAGGAAAGCCAAAGGAAAAATAGAGAACTTATCAATTTCTCTTGTACATTATGCCAAGGAAAACTAAGTGGAGTTAGGCAGTTTTTACACAAAGGAAGAAAACCAATTTTAGTATTACATTATTCAGGTGCTACCACAGCAAAAGAGAAACCTTTTACAAAAACAAGGCCCAATCAGATCTTTAAAGACAAACTAACGGAAATCAGTTGGGATGGAATTGTTAAAAAAGTATTTGGATTTTCGTATGAAGAATTTTATTATGAAGAGTATCCAGCTTGTACATTTTCTCATACAGATTCAAAAGATTCGGATTGGAACACTCGTTTGGATAACTGTAAGTTTCATGTAAAAGAAACCGTTGAGGAATTTGGAATCAAAGCAATCGTAATCTTAGGATCTTCTGCTAGGTTACTTTTTGGTGCAGAAAAAGCAAAGGAACAATTGGGGAAAGTGATGGAATGGGAGTTAGGTGGAATGAAAATTCCATTATTAACAACTAGGTCACCAGAAGCACTTGTTTTCCTTGGAGAAAAAGCGAAAAAAGCAGATTCTGAAACCAATCTTTTCCAGTATGGTAAAGAAAAACAAGACTTGGAAGATAGTTTTATCTCTCACTTATCCATTTTAATACCTTATTTATAAAATGATCCAATATGCGGAAATTGCTCTTAATTTATCTTGGGAAAGTAAAACTTTAACTTATATAGTCCCAATTGAGATGACAGGTCTTAAACCAGGGATGAGAGTCCTTGTTCCACTCAATGGAAAGGAATGGGATGGAGTTGTCATTGAACTCCACAAGAACGAACCAAATTACGAAACCTTAACCATTCTCAAACAAATTGACAATGAACCCGTTCTTACTAGCGAACAATTAGATTTAGCCACTTGGATGGCTGACCATTACCTTTCTTCCCTTGGAGAAGCATTGTTTTTAATGGTACCGAAAGGCAAAAAAAGGAAAATTGAGAAAGGAACAGATTTTGTCATCCAATCTGATCTTTTACATCCGTTAAATGACTCACAACAATTAGCATTCCAAGAGATTAAAACTAATAAGGCTTCCAACACACATTTGTTATATGGAATTACGGGGAGTGGAAAAACAGAAGTATACCTTCATTTGATATTGGAGATATTGAAAGAACCTAAAGGGACAGTCATTTTCCTTGTACCTGAAATTTCACTCACCTTTCCAACCATATCTAGGATCGAAACCATTTTTCCTGGCCAAGTGGCTGTTTTACATTCTCACTTACGGATCTCCGAAAAATTTCAAAATTATTTGGATTTAAAGGAAGGGAAAAAACGAATTTGTATTGGTACAAGATCCGCCATTTTTGCCCCTGTTTCTGACCTGAGGCTTGTCATTATGGATGAGGAACATGATGGTTCCTATAAAGAAAACGGATCCCCTCGTTACCATGCCCGCCAAGTCGCATTACAACGAATCCAAAAATCAGGTGGCAAACTTTTACTCGGATCGGCAACACCAAGTGTTGAATTGTATTACCTTGCTAAGTCAGGGCAAATTGGGTTTTCGAAATTGGAAAAACGTGCGAATCCTTTGGCAAAACTTCCACAGGTAGAAATGGCGGAAAAACATGAGGACAAAAATCTCATCGTAGGTGATTTACAATTTAAGATCGCAGACAGACTGAAAAAAAAAGAACAAATCATCTTACTTCTGAATCGGCGTGGTTATAATCCGTTTATATTTTCACCTAACACAAAAGAGTTTGTCCATTGTCCCAAATGTACAGCAACTCTTTGTTACCACTCCGACCAAACAGTACGTTGCCATTTGTGTGGGTATAAATCTAGTTTTCGTAATTTAAAACAAATGATGGGTGAAGATTTGGAACTTTTTGGTGCTGGGACACAGAAATTAGAAGAGTATTTACTTTCTTTATACCCACAAGCAAGGATTGAACGCCTTGATCAGGACAGTTCCAAAAACAAAGATGTGACTCGTTCCGTATTAGAAAAATTAGGAGAAGGGGAACTTGATATTTTGACAGGAACCCAAATGATTGCCAAGGGTTTAGATTATGCGAATGTGACCTTGGTTGGAATTCTTAACGCCAATCATGGATTAGGTGTCCCTGATTTTCGTAGTAGCGAAAGAACGTATGCTCTTGTCTCTCAGGTGGCTGGTCGTGCCGGACGAGGGGAAAAACCAGGAGAGGTCATCATCCAATCGAACGATCCCGAACACCCTGTACTCAAGATGGCAATGGAACAAAATTACCCTGCTTTTTTTGAATGGGAATTACAATTTAGAAAAGATTTATTTTACCCACCATTTGCTAGGCTTGCAAGACTAGTCTTTCGTTCCAAATACGAAGAGGTAGCAAACAAACAATCTGTGCTTTATAGCGAATTGATCAAAGAGATGAAAGACGATTCCGTTATCATGTTAGGACCAAGCCAATGCCCATTTTATAAAATTGATAATAACTTCCGATATCATATTTTGCTAAAAAGCAAATCAATTTCAACACTCCGCAATTTATTAAAAGAAACAAAACAAAACTTCAAAATGGATTCTAAATGTTATATTGAATATGACTTGGATCCGTTGGAACTTGTATAAGGAAAACACATGAAACTCTCCATTGGATATTTTGGTTCCCCAGAACACTCTAAAGAATTACTTCGGATGATTCTCGATGCGGGGATACAGGTGGATTTTGTAGTAACCAATGTGGATAAACCTGTAGGCAGAAAACAAATCATCACTCCCACGCCAGTGAAAATGTTTGCAGAAGAAAAAGGAATTCCTGTGATCCAATCACCTCGCCTTCGCACTGATGAAGAAGCACAGAAACAAATTCTTTCTTACCAGTCTCCCGTGCATGTGGTCTATGCCTATGGATCCATTGTGCCTGACCTTGTGTTTTTAGATCCCAAATGGGGGAGTATCAATTTACATGGAAGTCTCCTTCCCAAATACAGAGGTGCCTCTCCTGTACAAAGTGCTCTTCTAAACGGGGATGAGGTTACTGGGTTTACGATCCAATACCTTGCAAAAGCTGTGGATTCAGGGGATATCATTTCCCAAAAGTCTTGGAAGATCCCGATGGAAGAGACAACAGGATCTCTTTTGCAAACCATCACAAAACTGGGGGGAGAAGAAATCATCCAGCTCTTAAAAACTGTAGAATCGACTGGAGAACGATTGATCGGTACTCCGCAAAAGGAAGAAGAAGCCACTCATTGCCAAAAGATTACGGCAAACCATAGGCCAGTTCTCTGGACAAAATCGGCAAAGGAGATCCACAACCAAATCCGAGCGTTATCCCCAGACCCGCTCGCTACGACGGAATTCCGAGAGAAAAAACTAATCCTTATCTCTTCTTATTTACCTCTGGAACAAGCTGAACAGATCCCGATCCCGGAGGGAACAAAACCGGGTTCCTTTTTTCTCTACCAGAAAAAAAGGCTTTTCTGTCTCTGTGGAGACGGAAACCTGCTTGGTATAGATACCTTACAACCCGAAGGGAAAAAACCCATGAAAGGTTTTGAATTTTTTAATGGGGCGCGGGTTTTGGCCGGAGAATCATTTACGTGAAAGAAAAGTTTCTTAAAATTTTACCTTACAGTGGTTATGTTCTATTTGTTTCCTTAGGACTTTTAGTATTTTTTGTCGCTGCCTTCCTTGTTGTTGTGGTTCGTACCAAAGAAGAACAAAAGGTGATGATGCCTTATGTGATTGGGAAAAACTACATTGAAGTGCATAACGAATTGCAACGTTTGCAACTCAAAGTACGATTGGAATCGGAACGGATTCCGGAAAAAACAGATGGGATCATTTTAAGCCAATCCATTGATGCGGGAAAAGAAGTAGAGGCCGGATCTAAATTGTACTTAACAGTCAACATTGGGTTTGACCGAGTGACAATCCCCGATGTGAAAGGACAAGATCTCAAACGGGCAAAAGCCATTTTGGAAAAAGTATTATCTGGTGAAGTTTATGTTCCCTTACAAATTGGTGGGATCACTTATGTTCCTGCCGTGGGAGATGAACCAGCTGATACCATCATCGACCAAATCCCTGCACCAGGAAAAGAAACCCATTCTGGTGAAAAAATTTACCTGCTTGTGACGGAAGCGAATCCAGATAAAAAAACCAACCAAACTTTAAAAGATGGTTCCGATGAATCCAAGTTAGTTGGCATTCCAGTGCCTTTTGCCGTGGATTATTTACAAAGGAAAAAAATTCCCTACCGCATCAAAGAAGCCACAAAACCTGAGTTTCGTGAAGGGCATGGACTTGTTTCTTCCTTAGATTTAAAACCAACAGGTGCCGAAATTGGAGCATTTTATCTAAAACCTTCTACCTCGCTTGTACAAGATTACGAATTTTTAGAATACGAAATTGATGATGATGATATTTATTCTGCTAAGGTAAGTTACACGAAACCTGGTGAAGACGTAGAAATCGAAAAAGAAATTCTAACAAGCCAAAGCCTAAAAGAAGATGAAATTGTACGTTTGGTTGTCCATCGTTTCGCCAATACAAAAGTCACCCTTTTGGGAAAAGAAACGGGTGTTGCCAAAGTTTGGAAATTAAAAGGAAAATACTAAGATGAAAATATCTGCATCCATTCTTGCCGCAAAACTCACTGGTCTTTCCCAGGAACTTCCTACATACAAACAGGAAAATATTGATCTCATCCACATTGATGTGATGGATGGGAATTTTGTACCACAAATTTCTTTTGGGGAAGCTTTCACAAAGGAAGTGAAGTCTCACACAGACATTCCCCTCGACGTTCACCTCATGGTGAGTAATCCAGAACTCCATGTTCCGAAATACTTTGACCTAAAACCGTATTGTATTACTTTCCATATTGAAACGACAAACTTCTCGGTTCGTCTTGCGGAAGAGATCAAAAAACAAGGGATCAAAGTAGGTGTTTCCTTAAACCCACAAACCCCTCCTGATTCCATCTCACAAATTTTACCGTATTTGGACCTGGTACTTCTCATGACAGTGGACCCTGGGTTTTATGGACAATCCTTTGTGAAATCGGGTTTTGAAAAAATCGCCGCGGTTCGCAAACTCACAAAACCATACAATATTGAATTGGAAGTGGATGGGGGAGTGAACGAATCCAATATGGAAGAACTTGCAAAACTGGGTGTGGACATCACTGTTGTGGGCTCTGGGCTCTACAAAACAGGTGATCCTAACGCTCAGGGTAAAAAATTAAAGGAACTTGCTGCAAGTGCCAGAACTCGCTCTTGACAGAACGTCCCTATTTAAAAAACTCGCTAGAAAAGGGGTATTTTTCCTTGGTTAAATTAAGATTACAAAGAACGGGAACAAAAGCAGACCCGCATTATCGCATTGTTGCAGCAGACATTCGTGCACCACGAGATGGAAAATTCATCGAAGCGATTGGTCACTTTCACCCAACTGCTTCTGCTGTTAAAAAAGCGACTTTCAACGAAGAAAAAACTCTTTCTTGGTTAAAAAAAGGCGCACAACCAACTGAGACTGTACTCGCTCTTTTGAAAAAAGACGACGTTTGGTCAAAATTCAAAGGTTAGTCTGTACATGGATTCCTTAGTTCGTTATATCGTGACATCTCTCGTTGACCAACCAGACCAGGTAGCGGTCAACCAAGTACCCGGAGAGGAAGAAACTGTGATCGAACTTCGGGTGGCTCCAAAAGACCTCGGGAAGGTGATCGGAAAAAACGGACGGATTGCAAAATCTCTTCGTACGGTGTTACAAGCCGCGGGAACCAAACAAGGCAAAAACTATACTTTAGAAATTGTCGACTAAACCAAGTTTAGTGAAAGTGGGGGTCTTTGGATCCTCACATGGAATCAAAGGGTCCATCAAAGTTTTCACAGAAGGGGAAACACTGAGTTCTCTGAAAGCTCCTACCACCTGCACTGTCCAAGACACTCTAGGCAAAACTTCAACGATTGAAATTGAATTGATCAAACCCAATGGGAATCATTATCTCGTAAAGATCAAAGGGTATGACACTCCAGAAACGGTGGTGAAGTATCGAGGATTCTCCTTGCTTTGGAAAAAGGAAGACCTTCCGAAACCAAACGATGGGGAAATTTATACAGAAGACTTAATTGGTCTCGAAACCATCTCCAAAGATACCAAAACACCACTCGGTTACAAAGTCACTGACGTCATCGATAACCCAGCTCATCCTATCTTAGAATGTAAACCCATCTCAGGCGAAGGGGAAACCATCCTAGTTCCCTTTCTCAATCGATTTGTGGGGGATTGGAATTTAGATACAAAAACACTTGAAATGATCCAATGGGAGCAGTGGTTTGAGGTTTAATTTCATCACCCTTTTCCCAGAAAAAATCACTTCTTATTTTGATACAGGGATCCCTGGTAAAGCCGTCAAACAAGGGGTTGTGGAAATCAACACCGTGCACTTACGAGACTTTGCCGACAACAAACACCAGAAGGTAGACGATACCATTTACGGTGGTGGTCCAGGCATGTTATTGCAGGTGGGACCCATTTACCGCGCTCTCGAATCATTGGGTGAGAAAAAAGGGAAGGTCATTTTGCTTAGCCCTTCGGGGGAACTATTCAACCAAACCTTGGCTCGTGAAATTTTTGAATCATCTGATACCTTTACCTTGATTTCGGGGTATTATGAAGGGGTCGACCATCGTGTCACGGAGCATTTAATTGACAGGGAAGTGGCCATTGGAAACTATGTTATTTCATCGGGGGATTTAGCTGCTCTCGTTGTGGCAGATTGCCTGTCTCGGTTTGTACCGGGGTTTTTGGGGAAGGAAGAAAGCCTTCTCGAAGAATCACACAACGAAACGGAAGAATTAGAATACCCCCAGTATACAAAACCCTATGATTTTATGGGTTGGACTGTTCCTGACGTGCTCCTCGGTGGACATCATGAAGAGATCCGGAAATGGCGGCAAAAAAACCGCAAAACAAGAAATCATTCTTAGAGGAAGCCATGAATCAGATTCTAGAAACAGCACTCGCAGGCGAAGCAAAGAACGAACTTAATTTCGAAATTGGTGATACTGTAAAAGTTCACTACAAAATCGTTGAATCTGGAAAAGAACGTGTTCAGGTTTACGAAGGTGTTGTGATCTCCATTGCGAACAAATCGCAAAGCAAAACTTTCACTGTAAGACGTGTTTCTTACGATATCGGAGTGGAACGAATTTTCCCACTCCATAGCCCAAGAATTGCAAAAATTGAACTCGTTCGGAAAGGATCTGTTCGTCGTGCAAAACTCTTTTATCTCCGTGATAAAAAAGGAAAAGCAGGACGTATCAAAGAAAGAAAAGGCGGACAAGCAATTGTTGCCAAAGACAAAAAGAGACAGGACGAAGCTTCTAAGGCAGCGAAAGCAGCCACAGCAGAAGCACCTAGCGCATAATTTCTTTCGATCTAACGGCCATCAAACGGCCGTTTTTTCCTGAATTCCAAATCCCCGAATTAGTCACTTTTTCTTTTGATGAAGCTGGCCGTGGCACACTTGCAGGTCCAGTATCTGTTGGTTGTGTTTCCTTCGAAATTGATACGCTAAAAAAAATTCAGTCAGGTGAGATCTTAAAAGGCCTCCGCGACTCCAAAAAAATCCCCGAACCCAAACGACTCGAACTCCGAAAGGATATCTTACAATACGTCCGATATTGGCATGTTTCCTTTGTCAGTGCGAAATTCATCGATAAGTTTAATATCAACCAAGCCATCTTTTACGGGATAGGCCGTGCATTGCCGAAGGATAATTCACTGAAGAGGCAGACGTATCCCAATGGAATTCTAAGTCTTCCTTCCCAAAACCTAAATGAAGGAAATCTATCCTCATCCGATCTCAAGTCCCCAGCCGAACAAAAAGATCCCAATTCAAATCCGGAACGAAGCCCCTTTCTTTTTTTGGATGGGAATTACAAACTAAAACTCTCAAGCCCCATCGAAGGGTATCTCTCCATTCCTAAGGGAGATGATTTAGTACCATCGATTTCTGCGGCTTCTATCCTTGCGAAAACCTACCGAGATGAATACATGGAACAGATGGATCGGAAATACCCTGGGTATGGTTTTGCCAAACACAAAGGGTATGGCACAGAAGAGCATAGGGAGGCACTCAGGAAACTCGGAATTTCTCCCATCCATCGGTTGAGTTTTTGTGATTTTCTCCGAAGGGAAGGGAGTGAGCCCTCTCTTTTCTCCCGTTAATGTTTCTGGTACTGCCCTTTCCCAACTCCTACGTTCGATCGGAAAACCACTCCCACAAGATTTAGAAACAAACGGAAGTTTGGTCAAAAAACCAATCCACCCAATCCAAAAACAGACAAGGAATCCTGCCCTTGGGAAGATTCTTGGAAATGAAAAACCCATACCAAAAGAGAAACTTACTGTTTCCCATCATTATACAAATAGCAAGGCCAAGGAATTATCGCGTTGGGAAACCTTTACAAAATATAGCGGAAGTGACTCTCGGACCAGTGAACCCACTTCCTTAAAAGGCATTTGGAATTTTTTCCTCGGAGAATCGAAGGGAACAGATTTTCTATCCGTTCATAAACGTGAAAGAAAAGAAAACCTAGAGATGGTCGTGGAACCCAATGAAAAAGGATGTACACTCTATGTGTTTTGGAAGGCGGAGGGGTTTGGTCCATTGGGGATTCTTTTTTATTATGAACCAGAAAACCAAAATCCTGTGAACATCGAGTTTGTGAGTCATGGAATGGAAAATGATGAAACTCAGTCGGTTTCACCAGACCTCAAACAGAAGTTACAGGATTTAATACGGGACTTCCCTCAAATTGGAAGTATCAGTTTTGAGGAATGGAACCAATCTTCCTTTAACGGGGATTATAGATGAAAAAGAAAATGGTAGCCCTTGCCTACAACCCTAAAGAACAGATGGCACCAAAAGTTGTCGCCAAAGCAGAAGGGAATTTGGCAAATCATTTAGTTCGAATTGCAGAAGAGGCAGGCGTCTTCATTGTGAGGGATGAAGTGATGGTAAGTACACTAGAACATCTCCCCAATGGGAAAGAAATTCCGAGAGAATTGTATGAAGTGGTCGCAACTGTCTTTCGAATCCTGGTTTTAGAAAGAGAAAAGAAAAACAATTGATGTTTCTACGCTTCCTACTAAGATTTACGCAATTATGCGGAAAATCTCCATACGTGACTTAGAAGCTGGTTCTAAGTTTACCAAGTCTCTTTACCTGGATAAGGATACTGTTTTTGTTGGAGCCGACCAACCTATCACACAACAAGACTTAGACCGCCTCGTGCAATTTGGAATCACGTTTATCCTAACTGATGGAGAAAAAGTCACAGCGGATCAAAATGACAAATCCTCTGCTACGAGTGGGCCTGGTTATTTTGATACCAACCTTCCATTTTACCAAGATGATGAAAACTCCACTCGGTATAAATACCTTTTAGAAAAGGCTAATTCATCCAAGGTTGAATTTAATGCAGTATTCAAAGATTGTTTTGACTTAGTTCAAAAAACTTATAAATCAGCATCGGAAGGTCGTTATACGGAAATCCGAGAGTTCAGAGAAATTGCAGAACGAATAGCCGATCACACTAAAACTAACGCACAGATTCCGATTTTACTTTTATCGCATTCCCACTCGGGGTATTACCTGTATACTCATATTTGTTATGCGACGTTTTTTTCAGTGATGTTAGGAAACTTCTTAGAGTTCTCAAGACCCAAACTCATTGATTTGGCCCTTGCTTCTCTTTTTGCTGACATCGGAATGGTCACTGTCCCTGAAGAAGTTTCTGAAAAAAAAGGCAATCTTACAGAACTAGATTTAAAGACCATCAAACGCCACCCAGTCACAGGATACCAAATCCTTACCCAAAGGTTAAAATTAAAGAACTCACTGGCGATTGTTGCTTTGCAACACCATGAAGCACTGGATGGATCAGGTTACCCACAACGGATCCTTGCCAACCAAATTGAAGAACTCACAAAGGTTTTTATGATTGCCGACCAATTTGCGGCTATGATCCACCCAAGGCCCTACCGTGCCGCCATCCTTCCTTATGAAGCGATGAAGATCATGATCAGTGAAAATGTGAACCGTTTTGATTTAAAAATGGTAAGGCTCTTTTTAAATAAACTTTCTATGTTCCCAGTGGGTTCCGGGGTTGTACTTTCTGACCTCAGAATGGGTATGGTGATTGAATCCAATAAAGACAAACCGCTAAGACCTGTTATCCGAGTCACAAAGGATGCAGATGGCAAACGACTCAAACATCTGGAATTTGTAGATTTAATGAAAGATTTAAATTTATACATCCAACAAGCCATTCCATTCTCTCAGATCTATTAGAGATTCGTGAATCGATCATTTTTCCTTTTCAAGAAAATGAGAAGGAGATAAGATGAAAAGGTTTTTAATTTGAATAAAACAACGATTGGAAAACTCGGGGAAACGTTTGCTCGTGATTTTTTAGAATCCCAAGGCCATACGATTCTCTTCCTAAATTACCGAAAACGGATCGGTGAAATTGACATAATTAGTCTTACGAACGAAACCCTTCATTGTTCGGAAGTCAAAACTTGGAATGAAAAAAATGGGTTTCATCCAAAGGAATGCCTTCATGTGACAAAACGTGATCGAATGCGGAAGGTGTATTTTCATTTATTACAGGAAATTCCTGCTTTTTACCACCTAACACCTAGTTTTAATTTGCTCCATATCACCGAAAAAAAGGAAGTGCGTTTTTATTCGTCAATCTTCTAAATACTTCATCAAGGGAATTTTGTACCGAACCGATTGGTTTTGTATCCCACAAGGGAAACGCTCTCAAGGATGAGAGTTTGATTGTTACAAGGAAGTAACCACATGAGTCAATTTAGTGTATTTGGGAATTTAGCAGAAACCGATGAATTTGGACCAGATCCTGTACTCCTTCGCAAAAGGGGAATGGCATCTACGATCCAAAAAAAATTTGATACCTATAAGAAAAAAATCGATGATCCTGCCTATATGGATTATGCAATCAACAAGATTGCAATGGAAATATCACATTTTATTTCCAAATAATCATCCTAGGCTATAAATCCACTGGTATCCCAAAGTATAATCCAAAGCCTCTTGAATATGTACTTCCTTTGTTCTAGGGGAGAGGTTCCAATCTGCAATCGTCCTTGCGAGAGAAACAATTTGTTTTTTCTTTCGTAAGGATAAATGTTTTGTATCTTTACCTATTTCCAATTGTTTCAATATAGAAAGTGGTTCTTCGGAAGGAATGGATTTTTCCTTTTGAAAACTGAATTTTTCTTTTACGATTTGTTTTAATCGAATTTCTTCCAATCGTATATTACGTTCATCAGAAGTTTCAAAGAGTGTTTGGAATATAGTGATACGATCGATAAAAGCTCCGCTAATTTTTTGAAGGTACAATCGAATTTTTTGTAAGGAACAATGGCAATGGTTTTGGCTTTGGTAATTTCCACAAGGGCAAGGATTCGAAGAAAGTAGGAGAGTGAAATCTGTTTTGATTTTTGTCACTTCATTCATCCTCGTGATTTCAAGATAAGAATCTTCCATGGGCATTCGTAAACTCTCTAAGATTCGGTCTTTAAATTCGAGAGCTTCATCTAAGAATAATATTCCTCCTTCTGCTTTTGTGATTTCGCCAGGTTGGTAGGGAAGTCCACCACCAATTAACCCCACTTCGGTGGTAGAATGGTGAGGTGAACGAAAGGAAGGTTTGTTTGTGGGAACCTCAAATTCACCTTTTGATGTCCAACTTCCAGTGTTCTTGTAGAAAGAAGGGATCCGAGGTGGAAGGAGCGGTTCGAGTAACCTGTGTAACATGGTTTTGCCCACACCAGGACTACCAAGTAAAATGCTATGGTGGTTACCGAGAATGGCATATAACAAACCTTGGAAGACTTTCATCTGATAAGGATTTAAGAGTACTTCCTCCCAATCTAGTGTGTGATTTGTATCGAATGTTTGGTTTCGAATTTCCGGTTTTTGGTTTCCGATCGATTCTAAATCTTGTAAGTGGGAAAGGAAATAATACTCACCTTCTGGTAACGGAAAGAGTTGTAAACTCGTCGGAATACAAAGGATTTTTTTTTCTTCTTTTGCCCTTTGCCAAAGGAATGGGAGAAGTTCTTTTCCTCCGACGAGGCTACCATCAAGGCCCAAGTTTCCCAAATAGAGGATGTTTGGGTCTGGAATTGGGATTTGGCCAGTTGCTTGTAAGATTCCAACCGCAACTGCCAAATCCAGGGAAATCTTCCTCTTTTGGATGTGTGTGGGTTTTACATTGATGATGATGGTTTCGATAGGAAAATCATAGGAAGAGGCCTCTATGGCCAAACGGATGCGGTCTCTGGCTTCCTTTGCCTCTTGTGGGACATTGCCCAAGATTTGAAACTGGGGGAAACCCCTCCTAATCCCGACTTCGACTTGGATTTCTTTTGTTCCATTCCATTCATATAACAAACTTCCAACTTCTGCTCGTTTGGGGCTCACATGGAAAAGAGGTGGAATGAATCGCTTTTGGTCCAAAAAATAAAAAAGACTTTTCATAATTAAGGCATCATGGTGACTTTTCCTGAGAGTTTGCTTTGGTTTGTAGTATCATTCGTGTATTTCCCCTCGTTCTTGTCCTTGTGTTCAGCCACTGTTCACAACGACTGATCAAAAAAGAAAAGTTAAGGGAGATCAATGAATTCTATGATGGAAAAACATACGCGCTGCGTGATGAGATCAAATTTTCCCAAACGGAAGTTTGGAAAAAAGGTACCCTCGTTAAGATCTACATCGAATCAACTCCCTCTCTTTTAAAACTTAAGGTCTACCCAATCCAAGAGTCTCGTGAGTCTTCGGTGGGAAAACTTGCAGACTATATCATCAATGATGATGTGAAAAAAAGAGAATATGACTTGGCGGATGTGGAAGAGTGGGTGAACCAGAAATTCACACTCGTAGAACAAAACGCCAAAAAAACAAAGAAATAAAGGTTTGGGATGCTCTCATTGTTCGATTATTTTGATTTTCCAGCTTTCTTTCTTTCTCATTCAAGAATCTTCGGTTTAGTTCCCGATAGGATATCTGTGAAGGTTCTTCGGTTGGTAACATTCGTTTTGTTGTTCGTAGGGGGGACTGGTCTTTCTGCCAATCCATTCCAAAAAATCCACCAAGAAATTAATGATAGCCTTCCTTCTGGGGATGGAACTGTATTTCGCCTTTTTAGTAACCAATCCCAAGAATCGGAAGTTCACAAATTATTCGCAGTTGGTGTGAACCAAACATCGGAAGAAGAAGAAGTGGAACTTGCTTCTCTTGACCTTCCCAAATACATTGATGTTTCCCCTGTTGTCAGTAACACAGTCGTTCATGAATCAGGGATTGTTGTGAAAAAATACACCGTCCAAAAAAAGGACAATCTTTCGAAAATTGCCCGTTCCTTTTCCATCGATGTTGCGAAATTGAAGAAAGCAAATTCCCTTACGAATGACCAACTAAAAGTAGGGCAAGTACTAGAAGTGCCTGTCCAAGTCAAAAATGCTTCTTCTTCCAGAGTTGTTTTAAAAAAGATTTTCATTTTACCTGTGCCACAAAGCCGAGTTACATCTCGTTTTGGACGCCGTGTGGACCCGTTTAACAAATACAACCGGGTGTACCACTCTGGACTTGATCTTGCTGCGAAAGTGGGGGCACCCGTCCTTTCAGCTGCCGATGGTGAAGTTGTATTTACGGGCCGAAATGGTGGGTATGGAAATTCCGTGACCATCCAACACAAAAATGGGTATAAAACAGTTTACGCCCATTGTTCTCAGATTTTAGTTGAGGTTGGGGAAACGGTGAAGATGGGCAGGGTAGTAGCACTTGTCGGTAGGACAGGAACAGCTACTGGGGCACATTTGCATTTTGAAGTGTTCCGAAACGGGAAAATTATGAATCCTGAATCAGCTCTTGGCATGACAGAAAAACATGTCACAAAACTTCCCAAATCTGAAGTAGCTGGAATGTAATCGGAGTATTCCTCCGATTTGTGGGGAGCATGAATTTAATCCTTCAAAGAATCCAATCGAGTCAGTTTTTAACATTGATTCCGGTGGTTTTGTTATTTTCGTTTTCCCTTGCGTACTTATTAAAACTTGTCCTTCTCCTTTTATTTTCTACTGAAACTGGGATGAATGTAGGAAGCCAAGTCCGTCCCAAACAAACAAGACAAGAAGTGATCCTTGCTGTTAGTACCTATGAAGATATGGTGACTGGGAACCTCATACGAGGTCAGGTGTTTGATCCAAACGATGCCACAAAACGGGGTGCGGACGGAAGTCCCCTTGACCCTGAAATCGCCCAAGACAATGGAGATGATGACCAGATGCTTGTCACAGGTACTTTGTCTGGCCACTGGTCCTTTGCACGGGTCACCATTCGGGAAAAACAAAACAACGATTCGGAAGAATATGGTGTAGGTGAAATGGTAGGTGGTTACAAAGTCCAAACCATTGAACAACACTACGTGGTGCTTAAAAAAGGAGGCCTTAGTCTTCGAGTCAATATCGGGGAAACTCCAGCGCAAGCTAAAGAGAGAATCCGGCCAAAAGATGCGGCGGCTGTCTCCAATTTGGGTCCTTCGAGCCAAACCATTCAAAAAGTTCTATCCAGAGAAGATGTCAATCGTAAGCTAAAAGACCCGAACACTATTTACAAAAATGCAAGGTTTGGTCCTCATTTGGTAGACGGAAAGATCGAGGGTTACAAAATCTATCAGGTGGCAAAAGACCATGTCTTTTATTCACTTGGCGCGCGTGGTGGTGATATCATCAAACGAGTTAATGGAATGCCACTCAATGAAACAGAGAAAATGTTGGAAATTTGGGGTTCAATCAAACAGGCTCCGAAAATTACAGTGGATTTAGAACGACAAGGCAAAATTATCACATATGAATTTATCATTCGGAATTAAAATGAGAAATCGTCTCCCAATCGTTATACTATGCATTTGCCTTTATTTAATCGTGACACCCAATTTCTCACAGGAGAAAGGGAAACCAAAAGCAAAAACTTCCCAAGAACCAGCAAGTTTTACAGCAGATTGGCGAGACACGGAACTCAAAGACTTCCTTATGGGAATGAGTGCCATCATCAAAAAGAACATCTTAATTGATGATGCAGTGAAAGGTAAAAAAATCACAATCATCTCTCAGAAACGTGTGCGAATTGAAGATGCGTTTGGATTTATGAAGTCCGTTTTAGAAACACAGGGTTTTGGTCTCATAGAAGAAAACGATTTGATCAAAGTTGTTAAAATTAAAGATGCACTTGCGAAATCTCAAATTGTTAGGATTGGAAAAGAACCTGTTTCTGAATCAGAAGTTGCATTAAACAAAACTATTACTCAAATTGTTCCATTAGAATTTTCAAATGCGATCGAACTTGAGCCCATTCTCAAACGAGTGACAAGCCCTGATACTGATATTATCATTCCTAAAAACCAAAACACTCTTATCTTTTCTGGATCAACTGCTGACATTAACAAGTTACTAAAGTTAGTTGATAATTTAGATGTAAGAGCTGATGGACCAGGGTCCATTTCTTCTGCGGGTGACATCCATATTTATACATTGGAATACAATGAAGCAGAAAAACTTGCAGCCATTCTTGTCAAATTGGATATGCCAGATGCACCTGTGGCTCCAACACAAGGGCCACC
Source organism: Leptospira paudalimensis (assembly GCF_026151345.1). Classification (NCBI taxonomy): domain Bacteria; kingdom Pseudomonadati; phylum Spirochaetota; class Leptospiria; order Leptospirales; family Leptospiraceae; genus Leptospira; species Leptospira paudalimensis. Next base: position 1,788,923 of record NZ_JAMQPR010000001.1, on the reverse strand, counting down.
TGGAGAAGCGGGTCAAGAAGCAAAACAAACTCCTCCTCCACAACAAAATCCCCAAGCACAAAGAGTGCCTGGTAAACAAGATAAAATCAAAGCGGTTGCCCATAAAGAATCAAACTCTCTCATAGTAACGGCAACCCCACAAGAATGGGAAGAAATCAAAAAGATCATAAAAATATTAGATACCCCAAGAAAACAGGTGTTACTCGAGGTACTCATTGTGGAACTCAGTTCCACAGATCTAAATGATTTTGGTATCGATTGGCGTTACCAAGAACTTGCCTATGGACAGTTTAACACTGGTCTTGCGGCACAAGGTGGTGTGATCGATAAAAACGGTAGACCAACAAACGTAAACACTCTTTCTGGATTTTCACTTGGGTTTATCAGACGGGGTGGACAACAAATCATTGGTATCTTAAACGCAAACTCAACGAATGAAAACTTCAATGTATTGTCTGCTCCGCAAATTTTGACCTTGGACAACCAAGAAGCAGAAATTAATGTGGGTCAGGACGTTCCAGTACGAACCCAAAATAGAAATGCGGGACTTGGGGGTGACAACGCGGTTACAGTGGCAAACTTTGAATACCGCCCAACAGGGATTAAACTCAAATTCACTCCTCACATCAATAAAAACAACCGAATCACTCTTGATTTGTACCAAGAAATCAAAAACGTAGCAGGGATTTCTTCAGAAGCAACTGGAGGAAACCCAACCTTCAATAAACGTGATATCAAAACTACCATTGTTGTGGACAATATCCAAACCATTGTGATTGGAGGACTTCTTTCCAATGACAAACAGAAAAAAGTACAAAAAATCCCAATTTTAGGTGAGATCCCACTCCTTGGAACTTTGTTTCGCCGCACTACCAATCAAAATCGAAAAACCAATTTGATGGTATTTTTAACTCCGCATATTCTAGATGATCGAGATAAATCGGATCGTATGACCATCCAAAAGAAAAATGAACAAGAAAGGATGGTGGATGAACGAGAAAAGAAACTGAGATGAGAAAAAGTTTAGGTCAGATTCTTTTAGAAGATGGAATCCTTACGATTAAGGATTTAGAAGACATTTCCAAACAACAGGAAAAAACAAATCTTCCCATCACTCACATCATCCAAAAAAAAGGTCTCGCTTCTGAAACCGATATTCTAAAGGCACTCGCAAAACTCCATAAAATGGAGTTCTACGACAAACTTGAGTTTGTTGCCAGTGACGAAATTTTTAGCAAAATTCCTCTCAAACTTGTGCAACGTTCCAAAATTGTTCCCTTCCTTGTGAAAGGAAAGAAAGTTTTTGTTGCGACAAGTGATCCAACAGATCTCCACCCAATGGATGATATGCGTTCTTTCTTAAAAGGATACGAAATCCAATTCGTTCTCGCCACAGAAAACGAAATCATGCGCATCGTCCATTCTCAGTTTGACAAAACAACTGCAGAAGCAAAAGAGATGATGGATGAGATGGACGGAAGTTTCGGAGATCTTTCCGATGCCTTTGAATCCGATGCCCTAGATTTATCCAATGAAGCACCTATCATAAAAATGGTGAACGTGATTTTATCACAAGCTGTTTCTGAAAGGGCCTCGGACATTCACGTTGAACCTTTTGAAAAGTCTGTTGTGGTTAGATACCGTGTAGATGGTGTTTTGCAAAAAGTCTTAAATCCACCAAAGTCATATTTGGCGGGGATTTCCACTCGTATCAAAATTATGTCGAACCTAAACATTGCGGAAAACAGGCTTCCTCAAGATGGTAGGATCAAACTTAGATTAGCCGGCAAAGATGTGGATGTGCGGGTATCGATCATTCCTTGCCAATTCGGAGAACGAATTGTAATGAGGATATTGAATAAAACAGACCAAAAATATTCGATAGAAACCATGGGATTTAATCCTCAAATCCTAAAAGAATTTAAAGAACTCATATATAAACCGTATGGAATTATTTTAGTAACTGGTCCAACTGGATCGGGAAAATCAACTACCCTTTATTCCGCACTTTCGGAAATCAATACGGAAGAACGAAACATCATTACTTGTGAAGACCCAGTGGAATACCAAATGGATGGAATTTCCCAAATGCAAATGAATGATAAAATTGGTCTCACATTTGCTGCAGGACTTCGTTCGATATTACGTCAAGACCCTGATGTTGTGATGGTAGGGGAGATCCGTGATGAAGAAACAGCTAGGATCGCCATCCAAGCATCGCTTACAGGTCACTTGGTGTTTTCCACCTTACACACGAATGATGCTTCTTCTGCTGTCACAAGGCTTGTGGATATGGGGATTGAACCTTATCTCATCACAAGTTCTGTACTTGGATTTATGGCGCAACGACTTGTACGTGTCATCTGCAAAGATTGTAAAACTTCATACAAACCAACTGACAAGGATTTGGCGGGCCTTGGGATCCAAAGAAAAGAACTGAAAAATGGTGTTTTGTATCGTGGAAAGGGTTGTAGTTCTTGTCTCAATTCTGGATACAAAGGACGAACTGGTTTGTATGAACTTCTCACCATGAATGATGAAATCAAACGTGCGATTTTACAGGGTGCAGATGCCAATCGGATCAAAGAACTTGCTGTGAAAAATGGTCTTTCCACCTTACAAGAGTATGGAAAGTATAAGGTCATAGAAGGAGTTACCACTCCGGAAGAAGTCCTTCGGGTATCGTAAGTTTTATGCCACTTTATACATACGTTGCCTTTAATAAAAAGGGAAAAGAAGAAAAGAACATCATTGATGCTGTCAATTTACAAGCAGCACGTAATAAACTAAAAGCAAAAGGCCTGTATGTTCGTTCCATCCAAGAAGACCGCGAAAAGGAAGAACGAGAATTATTTCCTTTTTTATCCAAACTACTTTATCGAATTCCAAGAAAAGAGGTGGGACTTTTTTGTAAACAATTGGGAACTCTGATTGGAGCAGGAATTCCACTCGATAAGTGTTTGTTATCCATCATTGACCAAGTTGAAAATATCTATTTCAAAAAAGTTTTGATTGAGATGCGGGCGGATATCACGGAAGGGTCAAGCCTTTCAGAGTCGATGAAAAAACACAAAACTGTGTTTCCCGACCAATATCCCAGTTTGATTTCTGTTGGTGAGTCCACTGGAAATTACGAAAACACCTTGCACCGGTTAGCGGAATTGGAAGAAAAATCTTCTGAATTAAAATCGAAAGTGCAAGTGGCAATGATTTATCCGATGATTATGGGTCTACTATCACTTGGTGTATCGATCTTTTTACTTGTTGTTGTGATTCCCCAAATCGAACAATTATTTGCATCCTTTGATGCAAAACTTCCACTTCTCACACGAGCTGTGATCTTTTTATCCTATGTCTTAACCAATTATTGGTATTTTATTTTGGGTCTGATTTCGTTTAGTTTTCTTGGATTTTTGAAGTGGAAAAGTTCTCCAGAGGGAAAAAAAGTTTGGGATAAGTTTTTACTGGGACTACCTGTAATTGGAACCTTACTCCGGAAAATCTTAGTATCCAATTTTGCTCGAAATCTGTCTATTTTACTCCTAAATCGAGTTCCCTTAATTGTTTCACTGAATATTGTATCGGATGTGGTTGGGCATACGGTTTTTAAAGAAGAGATTGATGCAGCGATCATCAAAATCAAAGAAGGTGGAAAATTATCTGATTCCTTACAAGGTTCACAAGTGCTTCCGCAAATGGTTCTCGGGATGCTCAGTGCTGGGGAGGCTTCTGATAAGGTTCCGGAAATGATGAACAAACTCTCAGAAATCTACGAATCTGAGGTTGATACAGCAATAAAATCTTTGACCCAATCCTTAGAACCCATGATGATCATTGTAATGGGTGGAATTATTTTTACCATTATGGCGGCGATTATGACGCCAATGTATAAACTAACTCAAGAAATCCAGGGGATGTAGAGTTTATGAAAATGAAAGGAAAAAACAGAAAGATCCGTGAGGGACTCACTCTAATCGAAATCACAGTGGTGATGCTGATTTTAGGTTCCCTGATGGCGATTCTTTACTCAAGTATCGGTAACCGAGGTGAAGGGGAAAAAAAACTAAAACTGAAAAATGACAGTGCTGTTTTAAAAACTGCATTAGAACGTTATTTGGAAGTTTATGATAAATACCCTTCGGAAGAACAAGGTTTACAAGCGTTAATCGAAAAACCAGATGATGACAAAATTGGTGATGATTATGAACCAATCATTCGGGAAAAGGCAGTCTTAAAAGACCCTTGGAAAACTCCGTATGTATTAAAATTTGAAGGAGCAGTTCCACAAATTTATACATTAGGTGAAGATAAAAAAGAAGGTGGAGATGGAAAAAATAAAGATTTTAATATCCTATCTCCTGATGATTATCCAGCCGCATTCCGATAAAAAACATTTTCCGAAATGGAAAAGACAAATCCGCGACGGTCTCACACTCATTGAGATCGTCGTTGTCATTTCTATATTAGGGCTTCTCATGGTGATTGTGGGTGGTTCCTTACGAAACCTCATCATCCCGTCTACTGAGGACATTTCAGTCAAATTACAAGAATCTTTTAAATTTGGTTATAACAAAGCGCAACTCACAAACCAAGCTGTGCTCTTTGAATATGATTTTGAAAAAAGGGAATACCAGTTCTTTTTACTCAAACGAGAAGAAAGTGGCTTAGAAGAAGAACCCATTTTAAAAAAAACAACTCTCCCTTTTTATTCCAAAATTGTCAGCGTACGCGACTTAGGTGGTAAACCTAGAAACGAAGGCAAAATTCGAATAGTCTTCACTCCACAAGGAACCACAACAGATTTATTCTTATATATTGGTTCTGATACAGAAATCAAACGTACGATTCAAATTTATCGATATGGTGGAAAAATCAAAATCCATAAAATGGAATTTTTCCCAGAATCTGATACAAATTCCATCCAAAAAGTATCTTATGGTTTGGATGAACGTGACGAACAAGTAGATTCCAATGCAAAAACACAACCTCGTTAAACAATCCCGTAATGCATTTACCCTATTTGAAGTCACAATCGCCATGGCGATGGCAGCCATGGTGATGACCTATACCTATTCTATGATAGCGGAAGGAATTTCGTACCAAAAAAAAGCTGTCTTACTTGCCAACGCAGTTCATTTGGCAAAAATTAAAATGGCGCAAGTGGATTCCTCCACCACCATGCAAACGGACACTTCCCGAGGTTCCATCGATGCATTCCCTGGTTATACCTTTGAAACAGAAATCAAAGAAGAAGAAATGGACTTACTCAAACTTGCTGGTGGTCCCAATGCAGAGGAACTTCGGAAAAAAGCACCAAAAGATATGTTAGGTGATAAAGACGTAGGTCTTAGTGACCTAATGAAAAAAAGAGGACAGAAAAAAAGTTTTGAAACTGGGGGAGTTTTAAAAGTTTTCCGAGTGAAGGTTTCCATATTTTATATGGATGGAAACAAAAAAGAAACCTATAGCGTTGAAACGTTCAGGAGTGCAAAATACTAATGAATGTTTTATGGAAAAAGCTTTCTTTGAATCAATGCAAACAAAAACGTAAAGGGTTCACACTCGTTGAAATTTCCATTGTTGTGATGATCATGGCTGTTATTTTTACTGGGATCTTTTCCGTTTTTTATACTGCCAATAAAATCTCCAAAAAAGGAGCTTCAAATAAAGGAGCCAATCGAAAGGATATTTTGTATGCTATGGAAAATATCCGAGGAACTTTAGCTCGTACCTATTTTATCGATAACCAAAAACGAATTTTATTTGTGGGAAAACAAGAAGGAGTGACTGGAGCAAGGAACGATCGGATAGTTTTTGCGACTTCCAATCCTAATTCGGAAGAAGAGGGCCAAGCATCTGTCAGGGAAGTATCCTTTTATTTACGAAAGATGCCCAATCCAAAAATGGAAGGTTTGTCCTATCTCATTCGGAGAGAAGACGAAATGGTAGATACCTTTCCCACACAAGGTGGAGTTGAACATGTGTTACTTGAAAATGTCAAAAGTTTCCAAATGAAATTTTCGGAACGTGGTGACAAATGGGTAGATGATTGGAATTCTCGTACAACTAAAAAAATTCCAAGGCTCATTCGATTTGAAATTATATCATTAGTGGGGAGTGCCTTTGTTAAATATGAATCACTTGCGCATCCGGTTATTCTCTACAAATAAAAACGCTAAAAAAGGATTTATGGTCTATCTCCTTGTGATGGCCATCGGAACCGCGTCTTTGTTTACGGCTTCCAAATTTTTTGAAGATGCTGCCACAGAATACCGAGTGGCTAGGGCACAGGCAGACGGGTTTCGTGCACATATGTTGGCAAAGGCTGGGTTTATGGGAGCTGTTGGGGCATTAAAAAAAATCCCAGAAGAGGTTTTGTACCAGTCAGGACTTGCCATGGATCCTCCTCCCATTCCACTCGGGGGAGGTGTGATCTATTACACAATGAGCCCCGAAGATGGCAAAATCAACATCAACTCCCTTGTTAAAATTTATGATGACCAACCCAACCAAAGGACAATTGAAATGGTCACTCGGTTGTTCTACCAGTTTGGCCTCAAACGCGAGATGATTTTTCCTATTTTGGATTGGATTGATGAAAACCACCAAGAAACAGGGGGTGGAGCGGAACAGTATTATTACAGTCGTTTGAGCCCTCCAAGAAAGATCAAAAATGCTCCTTTTTATTCCCTTTCTGAACTTTTAAATGTGAAGGGCTATGACCGCTCCGTGGTGTATGAAAGTTTAAAACCTAAGGATTACGACAAAAATAATTCCAAAGACTTTATGACAGAAGAGGAAAGGGCACTTCGTTCCGATAAAGACTATGTGCTCTCGAATAATATCACTGCCTATTTGCCTGCGGGAGATTCGTATGATGACAGGATCAATATCAATACGGCACCCTATTTTGTGCTCATTTCCCTTTCCGATTTTATGACCAAACAAGCCGCCATGAAAATTTTGAAACTCAAGTTGCAGAAAGGAGGCTATATTAAAGAATTGAAAGATCTGGAGACAGAACCTGAGTTCCAAGTTAAAACCACTGGTGATCTTACTTTGTATAAGGAACTAGCAGGGGAAGGAACCGATGTATCGGGTGGCCGGATTAAAACAAAAGGTGAAGTTTACAAAATTACAGGGGTCGGGATTATAAAGGATAAAGTGGTTCGTAAGGTAACTGGATTATTTGATCTTACCAACAACCAGATGTTATACTATACTGAAGATTAATTATGTTATCATTTGACCAATACCTTGCTATCGATTACGGATCTACCTTCCTGAAGGGTGTTTTATTCAAAAAAGTTTTAGGAAAGGTGGTTATCCTCAGAACGGAAAGTTTACCTGTTGTGGAACTAGATGAAAATGAAGGGGATCCATTCGAATACAATATCATCCGATTTATCCAAAGTTTTTTTCCAGAGGAAAATCGTTTTTTACTCAATTTAGGGATTCATAATTTATTTGTAAGGGACCTCACAGTTCCTTTGGTTTCAGAAAAAGCCATCCAAGAAGTTTTACCATTTGAAGTGGAAAATTTAGTTCCTTATCCTATGGAAGAACTGGAAGTTATTGGGAAAACTTGGAGAACAGGAAAAGAAAATTCTGATGTAATCACTTTCAATGTTCATCATTCCGAATTATTTCGAGCTCTAAAACCTTTTGCAAAAGGTGATTTGACATTAAGTTGTTTATCGTTAGATTCCTTTGTACTTTCGGCTCTTATTACTAAAAATTATCCTTTGTTAGTTGCCGAAAAATCAATCTTACAATTAGATTTAGGTGGACGTTATTGTATTTTAAATGTTCTCCATGAAGGAAAATTAAGGCACACTCGGCAAATTTATATCGGTGGGGAAGAAATTACCGCAGAGTTTGCGAGTATTCTCAAAATTGACTTAGAAGAAGCAAGACTTATCAAAGAATCACTTCCAATTGGATTTTTATTTGATTCTATGGATAAGGTTGAAGAAACAAAATTTTTAAATCAGTTTCACATCACTGCCATCCAATTTAAGTCATTACGTAAATTCATTTTAGCAAAACTTGACCAAGTAGTTCATGAAGTTGAGAACAGTATTTTTTCCCTTCCAGAACAAGAGAGACCAACCCTCATTTTATTATCTGGTGGGGCAAGTCTCTATCCGAATCTTACTGGTTATTTGGAAGAAAAATTAGGAATCAAAACAGGTAGGTATGAATTCTTAGGGATCAATGATCCAAGTTTTGTAACGTCTGTTGCAACTGGCGTTCACTTTGAATCCCGAAATCGTGTGAATTTTTTAGAAACGGGTTTTGCTAAAAAAATTCATACCAATCGGTTCAAACTCGCTGCATTCAAACCACATATTATTTTGGTGAGTATATCTCTTATTTTACTCTTCGGTGTATTTTTGATTGGGATCATTTTGGATAAACGGAAAATCGCTGCCAACAAACAAATATTAATCGAAAAATATAAAAATGGAATTGGCGGAGAGTTAGGTGAAGAGGAAGACCCTCTTGATACCGCCAATAAGAAACTAAAGGCAGAACGTAAAAAAACTGAAATTTACAGATTGTTTTTGTCCCAAGAAAGTGTTCTTGATGTATTGAATGAAGCAACCGAACAATTTCCTTCGCCCGAGGTTCTACCTTTTATTTTGGATCAGTTTAACTTTGAAGAAAAGGAGATCCAAATTTACGGAAGGGTAAACGAATTTGGTGAAATTGGAACCATCCAATCTGCTTTAGAAAAATCAGAAAAGTTCACGAATATCCAAATCCAAAACAAACGTCTCATCACGGGTGTGAATAAATTCAAAGTTAGTTTTAAAATCAAAATGGATGTTGTGACACCAAAGGATGAACCCTAATGTTTGATCGTTTGAATGATAGAGAACGAGTCCTTGTGATTGGACTCATTAGTTTTGTTTCGCTACTTGGTGTTTATACGATTGTGACTTTATTATCTGATTTAAGAAATCGATTATCAGATGAGATTTTCGAAACTAGATCACAAGCTGGTGAACTCGACCGAGTGATCCGAGAATACAATTATTTACGTGGATTACAATCTGGTGGCAGTGAAGAAGACGTAAGTGTTATGTATTCCAAATTGGATCAAATTTTGGTTCGTTATAATTTGAAAGACAAAGTCCAAACCATGAAGGATACTAGTAATGTCATCCAAAAGGACTATAACAAAATTACAATCGATGTATCCTTTCGTTCTGTTTTATTGCAAGATATCATCAAATTAGTTTACGACATCGAAAAAAACAAACAAATCCAAGCAAAAGTAGACCTACTTAGTTTTCGTAAACCATTTGCAGAAAAAGAGATATACGATGTCAATTTGAAAGTATCATCTTATAGTCGTTTGTCGAAAGGGAAATAAAATGGCAAAAGAAAACGAATTTGAAGAAGACTTTGATTTAGATGATGATGATGTTGCCGTTCAAGAGTCAGTCTTGGAAGAAGATAGTGAACTTTTTGATGAAGATTCCGATGAAGAGCACTCGAAAGTAAATCAGAAACAAATTCTAACTCTCATTGCGATTTCATTTGTTTCTTTTCTATTGTTTACGATTTTTATTTTCCCTCTCAATGAAATTGTTAGGTCTGTCCTCATTAAAACAGGCAAAGAAACAGGGATCTTAATGGATGCAAAAGAAATCCATTTCCCCATGATTGGAAGGAAATCTTTTGATAGTTTTGTTGTTAGTTTTCCCACTGGAACATCATTAAAAGCAGAAGAAGTAAGCCTTGGTGTTTCTGTATTTGGAATTTTACAATCCCGTTTGGAAGGGGATATCAATATAGGTTATTTTAGTTATGAAGGAAGTGATCTTTCGATAGGGATTCAAACCTTAGATTTACCGATTCGTTTGTCACCCTTAGACGATAAAATTACCAAATGGAATGGAGAAGGGGAAATTACTCTTTCTGGTGGGAAAATCAAGGAATCGATGGACATTCCTTTCTTAGGAACTTTAAAAGGAACTGATATCAAAAGAGCAAATTTACTCTTTAAAATTCGTTCGGGGAAACTTCTCATCGAAAGAGGAAGTCTTGATTCCAATCTAGCAAAATTCCAATTCCAAGGTGTTGTTCGATTGTCAGATACCATTTCGTTTTCTCAATTGGATTTAAAGGTTTGTTTTTCCTTAACTGAGAAATTTGCCCAAGAAAGGCAAGATTTGGTAGGCATGGTGGCCTTATTACCACAAGAAGGTGGGAAAACCTGTATCCCAGTTCGTGGAACTTTATCGTCTCCTAAAGTAGACCTTCCCAACTTAAACCAATTAGGTGGCGGGGCTCCAAAACCAGAAGAAGGTTCGATTGAACCGGCTCCCACTCCTTAAACTTCTTCACCTAAAGTCTGTTTGAATACTTGAAATCGTTCATTTACACACGTATCAAATTTTGCTTTCAAATGGAAACACCTGCTAGCAAAAAAAAAGACCGAATGTTCGGTCCCTTTTTTAATATTTCCTCATCCGTTATGTGACCTTCTCAGGTCTTATTTGGATTCACCATCTAGTTTTTTGCAAACTTAGATGGTGATTGGTTTTGTTTTTTATGAACAACCTGTTGTGGATCCACAAGAGATACACTTGAGACAAGCTCCGTTTCGTACCATTTGGAAGGAACCACATTCGGTACAGGAATCTCCTGTATAACCTTTGGTTCTCGCTTCCGCAATGATCTTCAGTGTTGCCGCAGCGGATTGTGCTTGGGTTGGTTGTTGTGGAGTTTGGCCTGCCACAGCTACAACTTCAGCTTTGTCTTCGAGAACCGATTTCATAGAAATTGCATTTACTTGTAGCGGAGTACGAGGACCGCTACTTTCCTGCTTTCCCACAGTATCTCGAGTCGGTTCTGCCTTTCTTCCCACTTCGTCAGTTCTTAAGTCTTCCGGTGATACTTGTGCCAAGTCGTATCGACCAAGATAAGTGATCGCAAGTTCTCTAAAGATGTAATCGATTACTGAAGTAGACATTTTGATATGAGGGTTACCAGACACCATACCGTTTGGTTCAAATTTAAAGAAGGTAAATGCTTCCACAAATTCTTCCAAAGGAACGCCATGTTGTAATCCAAGGGAAACCGCAATCGCAAACGCATTCATAAGGGAACGGAATGCCGCTCCTTCTTTATGCATATCGATAAAGATCTCACCGAGTTGGCCATCTTCGTATTCTCCTGTTCGGAGGTATACTTTGTGACCACCCACCATCGCTTTTTGCGTGTATCCTGCACGTCGGTGTGGAAGTTTCCTTCTTTCCGAGATGTATTTATACACCAATTTTTCTGCCACTTCAGTTACCGTTTTTGGAGCGGAAGTAGTGTTTAGTTCTTCTTCCTCTTCTCCCACTGCACTTAACAACTGAAATACGGAGTTAAGTGGTTGTGAAAGTTTTGATCCGTCTCGGTAGAGAGCGTTTGCTTTGATCATCACTTTCCAGGACATGAGGTATGCATTTTTTACATCCTCGATGGTTGCCTCTTCTGGAAGGTTGATCGTTTTGGAAATCGCACCCGAAATGAATGGCTGAGCCGCTGCCATGATTCGGATGTGTGATTGATAAGACAAAAAGCGTTTTCCGTATTTACCACATTTGTTTGCACAATCAAAAACAGGAAGATCCTTCTCTTTGATAAAAGGTGCGTTTTCGATGGTCATCGTTCCGCAAACATAATCATTTGCTTGTGCGATTTCATCTGCAGTAAATCCCAATGTTTCAAGTAAATTGAAACCCATGGAATTGTAAAGGGAAGGGTCAATGCCCAATGTTTTTGCAAGAAAATCTTCACCTAGCGTGAATTTGTTGAAAGCAAATTGGATATCAAATACAAACGGAAGTTGTTTTTCCAATTTCTCTAACACATCTTCAGTGAATCCTTTTTCTTTCAAACGAGCGGTGTTAACACCCGGTGCACCATTGAATGTAGCATGGCCTTTACAGTAGTTCACAATCGCATCTTGTTCTGCTTGGCTATAACCCAATTTTTTCAGTGCTGCAGGCACTGATTGGTTGATGATTTTGAAGTAACCACCACCTGCCAATTTTTTGTATTTCACAAGTGCAAAGTCAGGTTCGATTCCAGTTGTATCACAATCCATGACAAGACCGATGGTTCCTGTTGGAGCAATCACTGTAACTTGTGCATTGCGGTATCCGAATTGTTCTCCGAGTGCCAATGCTCTGTCAGAATCTTCTTTTGCTGCTTCGAGTAAATAAGAAGGTAAGAAAGAAGGGTTAATTCCCACTGGTGTGATGGTTAATCCTTCGTATTCTTCTTTTGGTGCATTGTATGCAGCACGTCTATGGTTACGGATCACACGTAACATATGGTCTTTGTTTTTTTCATAACCAGCAAATGGTCCAAGTTCCTTTGCCATCTCTGCTGATGTTGCATAAGCTGTCATATGCATGATGGACGATATTGCACCTGTCACAGCCATTGCTTCTTGCGAATCATAAGGGATTCCCATGATCATAAGTAGGGAACCAAGGTTTGCATACCCGAGCCCCAATGTTCTAAATTTGTAAGACAATTCCGCAATTTCTTTCGATGGGAACTGTGCCATGAGAACCGAAATTTCTAGGATGATGGTCCAGATTTTGTTCAAGTAACGGTATCCTTCTACATCAAAGGATCCATCTTCTTTTAGGAATTTGACAAGGTTCGCAGAAGCTAAGTTACATGCTGTGTTGTCGAGGAACATGTATTCAGAACATGGATTGGATGCGTTGATCGCTCCATCTTCTGGACAAGTATGCCATTCGTTGATTGTACTATGATACTGAGTTCCTGGGTCAGCTGAGTTCCAAGCTGCATTTGCAATTCTTTCCCAAAGGTCACGAGCACGTAAGGTTTTTGCTGCTTTAGGTTCACGACCTTCTTTGCGAGCTTTTTCCTTTTCTGTGCGATTGATGAGGTGGAACGGGAGATCTTTTTCTACCGCTTCCATAAACTCATTTGTGATTCGTACGGAGTTATTGGAGTTTTGTCCAGAAACTGTATTGTATGCTTCTGATTGCCAATCAGTTGTGAGTTCTTCAAAGAGTAGGTCTTTGTATCCTTGTCTCGACAAATCAATCACTCGTTTGATGTAGTTGTCAGGAACAAAGGCTTTTCTTGCTTTTTGGATGGCTTTCTTAAGTTCTACGTTTGCAGTTGGGTCATATGCTTTTTCTTCACCAAGTGTTTGTTTGGCGGAAGCACATGCCGTCATAATTTCATTTAAGAGTCGGTTGTTTAAAATGGAACCTGTGACAAGGGATGCCACTTTTTTCTCTTCTTGGACTTTCCAATCGATAAATTCTTCGATATCAGGGTGGTCCATATCAAGACAAACCATCTTCGCTGCACGACGAGTGGTTCCACCAGACTTAATGGCACCAGCAGCACGGTCCCCAATTTTTAGGAAAGACATAAGACCAGAACTTTTGCCACCACCAGAAAGGGATTCATTGGCTGCACGTAAGTTGGAAAAATTGGTTCCTGTTCCAGAACCGTATTTAAAGAGGCGAGCTTCGCGAACCCAAAGGTCCATGATTCCGCCTTCATTCACTAAATCATCATCCACAGATTGGATGAAACATGCATGTGGTTGTGGGTGTTCGTAAGAAGAGGCTGATCTTACTAATTTTCCCGATTTTGGATCTACGTAATAATGACCTTGTGACTTTCCATCGATTCCATACGCCCAGTGGAGACCAGTGTTGAACCATTGTGGAGAGTTCGGAGCCGACATTTGGCTTGCGAGCATAAAGATCACTTCTTCATAGAAAACACGGGCACTATCTTCATCTGAAAAATACCCATATTTATAACCCCAATACGTCCAACATCCCGCCAATCGGTGGAATACTTGTTTGGAATCTGATTCTCCTACGTAACGGTCTTCAGGGTTCAGAGCGATGAGTTTTTCATCATCAGGAACCGAACGTTGTAACCATTCAGGGATTCCTTTTTCTGCGACTTTTTTCAGGTACTTCGGAACACCTTTGCGGCGGAAGTACTTCTGCGCGAGGATATCGGTAGCCACTTGCGACCAAAAATCGGGAACTTCGACGCCGTTTGCTTCAAACACAACCGACCCGTCCGTATTTGTAATTTTTGAGTCCTTACGAACCCATGTCAAATTCGGGTATAAACCCTTGTTCCCTTTGGTAAAATGCCTCTCAATCTTCATGCAAGAACCCCATCTCAAACAACATATAAAATTTCTATTTTTTCCTCAAACCAGGAGCGGAGAGGATTATGTCACAATGAAGGAATCTTAAGTTGGAAACATCTATTTTTTCAAGACTTGGGATCGGATTTTTTAGAATTTTTGCAAATTTTCTCGTCGCTATGACATAATTTTTTCGTTGACCTAGCGGGCTTTCTCCGTAGCATGGTCACAGATTCGAGATTCCCCTTTAGCTCAGTCGGTAGAGCAAATGACTGTTAATCATTGGGTCGCTGGTTCGAGCCCAGCAGGGGGAGCGGTCTTTTCCACTTCGCACATTGGTTTCCAATCGAATTCCTCAATTTTCCGGCGTATCCCTAAAAATTTCCACCGATTTTCTCAAATTTCACCGTTCCTTCCCTCAAATTAGGTCATTTTGCGCTCTCTTTTCCGTTCTCATTTTCGTATTTCTCGCAAACGAAGTTGGTTCTGAACCCCAAACATCTTTCCATTCCGGTCTTTACCAATCCGAACAAATACTTCTCATCCTAGGAGAACCTGGAGAAACCCAAGGTGAACTTCATTTGTATGGAGTAGAAGAGGGAGAATGGAAACTATTGACTCCAGTTGTAACCGTATGGTTCGGCAGGAGTGGACTCATCCCAGCGGATGAAAAACGAGAAGGTGATGGATTTACACCTTACGGAAGTTATCCGATTCGGAGAGTCCTAGGTAAAGAAAAAAATTCTATTCCAAATTTAGAATACACTCAAATACAAAAAAATGACTATTGGAGTGATGTTCCTAGCTCAAAACATTACAACCAATTGATTCGCAAAAAAGAGAAAGGTGCCACACCTTTATGGAATTCTTCCATTTACCAACTGTTTATCGTCATAGAGCATAATACGAATCCAAGTATCCCAGGCCATGGAAGTATGATTTTTATCCACCCTTGGGAAGAAACCAAACCCACGTCAGGTTGTGTCGGAATTAAATTAGTTGATTTGCAGACAATTTTGCAACAGTTAGATGGGAATAAAAATCCTTATCTTCTCATCATTGCCTCTGATGAAAACAATTAGATAAAAAAAATAAAATCAGTTTTTTTCACATAACAAGAAAATGTCGTGTAATGTGTTTGACGATCGGATCTGGTTGTCTACTCTCTAGACGAAATGAAACAAAAAATTAAAAATTTAATCTACGTTAGTTTTATTGTGGTTACTTTTGGGTGTGTAACTGCTGTTAAAAAGCCAAGTAATAACGTAATCCAAAACAAATCAGGTGCAATGAGTTTAAAAATTGGATTTCCAATTTATTTACCACTCGTACCGGACCGATTTGCTACTAAGGTTTATATTCTCAAAGTATCAAAGGACAAAAAATCTTTTGCAGATATGGAATTGATTGAATCAACATTTGAAAATAGAGATCAAGTAACATTTCTCAATTTGGAACCAGGTGAATATGCAATCGCAGGATTCTATAGACGAAATGAAACTTCGAATCAAACTGCAGACTTGTATATCGTTTTAGATGACACTTCGATAGAAAAATCAAAGTTCCGTGTGAAAGAAAAAGAAGTTACGATACCTGGAATTGTTTATTGTATGATAGCTGAGGATTCTTTAAACTTACAAGGAAATCAACTTTTACTATCTAAAAAGATTGCTCCTGGCATTGAAAATAATACTGCTGAAGTGGTGTTAACTACGCTTGTTGGTGGTCACACGAGACAAGTACGAATTGAGAAAATTACAAAAGTAAAAAACTCACAAGAAGAAATAGACTCTTTTAAACCAACGTTAAGGGAAATCTTTGAAGGAACTTCCTGGCACCAATATTTTACGAATCTCTGATTACTCTTTTGTTCAAAAAAGCCGGTAATTCATAAAAATTACCGGCAAAAATGTTGTTTAGGATTTTATAAAAAGTTTAAGTTGTGGTTAAGTTAAAATCTTGGTAATCGGGAGATTTCATTTCTTTTTCCCAACGACTCCAAGTATAAGGCCACATCGCAGGATCTCCATCTGGATCCAAATACCAACTTTGGCAACCACCGAGCCATACTGTGCCAACCATTCCTTTTTTGAGATAAGCGGCAAATCGTTGTAAGGCTTCTTCCTTTGCATCAATGGCATTAAATTTTCCTTTTCTCCAATCTTCGATGATTTTGATGATGTACTTTGTTTGGACTTCACTCATGGCGATCACGGAAAAGTTTCCAATCGGCGTGTTTGGTCCTAACATCAAAACAAAATTAGGGAAGTGAGGGATAAAGAGGGAGCGGTATGCTTGTACTTTCTTTTTCCAAACAGACTCGATTGAGACTCCATTTTCTCCCGTTAAGTTCATCGGGCGCATAAAATTAAATGGATGGAATCCCGTTGCCAATATCAATACATCCAATTCGTGTAATGTCCCATCCTTTGTGACGACACCCTTTTCTGTAATTTTTTCAATTCCCTCTGTCACCAAATCTGCATTTGGTTTTTGGATGGCATCATAGAATGTGGAATTTACAATCACACGTTTGCAACCAACTCGGTAATTTGGAGTTAGTTTTTTTCTTAGAACTGGGTCTTTGATGGAAGTTCGTAAATTCCTTTTGCACAAAAAACTCATGAGTAAATGGGGGATTTTTTTACCAATCACTGCTTTTGAAAATGTTTGTTCCACTGCAAACGTATACCATTTATGGAATCGTTTGAGAATATTAGGTTCCTTTCTCCATTTTATTTTGTCAGCTTCCGTATAGGTTGTATCAGGAACTTTGACAATCCACTGTGGTGTCCTTTGGAAAACCGAAACTTTTTTTCCAACTTTGATCATCTCAGGAATGACTTGTGCTGCAGTGGATCCAGTTCCAATGATCCCAATTCGTTTTCCTTCTAAATTGACCGAATGATCCCATTCTGCAGTGTGAAAACATTTTCCGTTAAAACTTTCGAGTCCCGGGATGTTTGGTTTTGCTGGGTGGTGTAAGATACCAGTGGCTGAGATGAGGAAATCAGAAACATATGTATTTCCTTTGGAAGTTTTTGTAGTCCACTTTCCATTTTGGTAAGATGCTTCTGTGACCGCTTCGTTAAAGTGAATTTTGGGTGTGATTTTATATTCATCACTCACACGTTTGAAATAGGCATGGATTTCATCTCCATGTGCAAACCGATGGCTCCATTCAGGATTGGGTGCAAAACTATAAGTATACATATGCGCAGGGATATCACAAGCCACGCCTGGGTAAGTGTTTTCCCTCCAAGTTCCTCCCAAATCATGTTTTTTTTCTAAAATTGTAATGTCTTTCACACCGATCCGATTGAATTCAATTGCGAGTAGGATACCTGTCATTCCAGCGCCTATGATGACAACTTTTGGATCCCTGATTGTTTGATTGGCCATTTGCTTTCCTCATTCCTAAAACACCGAATTCATTGGGTTGAACAATGTTCCGTTTTTAATCTTTGGAAGAAAATTCAATCAATTCTACTTACATTTGCAATCAAAAAAACATAAAGAAGATGAAAAAGGTAATTTGGTTTCAAGATTCATAATCAGATTCATTCTAAAACCAGAGTTCCATTAGGGAACATAGGTGGTATATGTTCAAAGAAGATCTGATTTTGGAAAATTTGATGGAAGAGAAACATAGAGAATTCGATTTATTATTTTGCATTTATTTTATGAAGTAATTACTTAATTAAAGATTGACTTAATTAAGTTCAATTTACATAACTATTTAGTATGAATAGTTTTTTAGCTCTGGGTGATGATACGAGACGTGAAATCATACTCCTTGTCGCAAAAAATGGTGAGATGACTTCCACTGCCATTTCGCATCATTTCTCCATCAGTGCTCCGGCGATCTCACAACACTTACAGTTGTTAAGAGAATTAAAATTATTGAATGTAAAAAAAGAAGCTCAAAAAAGAATCTATTCTGTCAATTTGGATGGTTTCTCTGAAATGGAAGAATTGATTATGAAAGTGAGAGCCGATTGGAGTAAACGTTTAAACCGGTTAGAACGTTATGCATTAAAACTAAAAAAAGGAAAAACAATATGACCTCAACAGAATTAAAAACAGAAATTACAGAGAACCAAGTGATCTATCGAAAGTATTTTGAAGTTTCAAACGAATTATTATTTGATGTTTGGTCAGATCCAATCCACTTAAAAGAATGGTGGGGACCAGATGGTTTTACTCTGACAGTCATATCATTTGATTTTAGGAATGGAGGATTTTTTGAATTTGTGATGCATGGACCAGATGGTCGCGATTATAAAAACAAAATCCAATTCTTAAAAATTGAAAAACCTCGTTTGATCTCTTACCAACACATTGGTGATGGAGAGGGAGACGAAGATGTCAATTTTCAGTCTGAAATTGTATTTGAGCCTACGAATCATGGAAAGTGCACAAATCTTACTATGGTGCAAGTGTTTTCCACAAAACAAGAATTAGAGCGTGTGAACCAAAAATATGGAGCGATTGAAGGTGGAAAACAACATGTTGGAAATCTGACAAAGTATTTGGAAACCCTCTCAAAGGTAGTTTGAATTCACACCTGTTTCCAAGAAAATTAGATCAGATAGGAAACATGAAACATGGAAACCTTTCTGATTGGATGGAATGATCCTAGGTATATGTGAGAATCGTTTCCTTATCTAATTTGGAGTCGATTTTAAGATGATGCAACGACTAGTGTTTCGAGTAGATTATTACGTGATGCAGTGAGTTGCTTCCCATAATTAGTATTATGTCGCATTAGATACGGGCGATTGATGTATAGAAAGGCACATCGGTAAAACACTTTTGTCTTGGTACATACTTTACAAAAAGGATTACAAAAAACCTGGTTCAGACGGTAATGAGGATGGCATTGGGTTTTTCTTAATTTCCATTTCCTTGTTGGAACATCATTTGGCGACCATCCCATTTCCAATCTTCCCTGGGTTGGATGATTTTTTTCAGGCCAATTTCAATGGCTGACTGGATGGTACTCGCAATTTTTTCTTCTGAATCTTTATCATTTGCTGAGAATGGAATGGTATCGGTTTGGATTGGATCTGATTGTCCGAGGATTCTGTATGTTTCACCTGATTCTTTTACAAACAAAAATTCAACAATGGAGGCAAAGGTTGCATGTTGGAATTTTGTCGTTCCTTCTTCAAATACCATGGATCGATTGACTTGGACTTTTCGGAGAATGATGGTACCTGGCTCGATTGGATCATTCTCTTTTCTTGCCTTATAGGAGCTAACATTGAATATCTGAGAAGCCAAGCGATTGAAGGAATGTAACGCAAATTTACCGATTGAAATTTCTAGATTTGGTCCTACCTTCAAAACCGTTGTTGGTAAGTCCATTTCGTATTGGAGTGTGAAAGAAGATTTTGATTCTTTGGACTGAAAGCGCTCTGGATCGTTTGTTTGGATCGTTTGGCAAACATTTAAGGAGAAAACCAGTAGATAAAGTGGGAAACTTCGGATTTTCATTGAGAATTCCTAAAGTATCAATGCCGAAAAGGAGGAATTATATTGCCAACTCTTCCAAAAAAATGAGTAAAATTAGAATAAATCCAAAAATTGTGACTGGAAATGAGAACCCTATTCCATTAGATTTGGTAGATATTTTCTAATGGGCAGTCTTTTTCTGAAAGTGAATCACATTTCCCATTGTGAAAGTATTAAAGGAGTAATTTATGAAGGTTTTGTATCTAGTCGTTCGCCTATTGTTAGGTGCCTTGTTTTTATTTTCTTCAGTTGTTGTATTATTCGATTTAGTTCAACAACCTGAAGTGACTGGAAACATCAAGATATTCAATGATGGCATGAAGGCCACTGGTTATTTATTAACATTGATTAAAGTAACGGAACTTGTTTGTGCCCTAGCTTTTTTATCGGGAAGATTTGTACCTTTAGCTTCTGTTGTAATTGCACCAGTGGTGATCAATATCTTTTTTGTTCACTTGATGATTGCTCATGATGGATTACCGGTTGGAATTTTTGTCGTTATTGCAAATGCATTTTTAGCGTATTACAATCGTTCTGCTTACAAACCGTTGTTTGTACCAGTTCATAAAGTTTAATCTTTAAAAGATTGATTCACTTTTTGGTGAAGTTTGGACAGAATGAAAAAACTGAACTTCGCCAGAAGATGTATCATAAAATGCTGGTACAATCTTATATTCACCTTCATCTACCTTTCGTTTTAGAAATTCACTCGAACCTAAGATTTCATCAATCGAATTTAACACATTGGTTTTTACGACATGATTAAATATATGTTCGTTTCCTAGATTTGATCGTTTTGAGCTTGGATCGGATGTCCCAATGGCTTTGTCAATTTTGTTAGTGATACTTGCTATGTTACCATCTTTTAACGCATAAATTGCACTGGATACAGCACCACAATTGGAATGTCCAAGTACGACAATGAGTTTGGTTCCAATTTTGGCACATGACAATTCTAAACTTCCAAGGATTTCTTGGTTTACGATATTTCCTGCAATCCGAATAGAAATGATATCACCAAGCCCTGCATCAAAGATAATTTCTGGACTTGTTCTTGAATCAATGCAAGAAAGGACAACTGCAATTGGATTTTGACCAAAGGCAGTCGCGTTTACTTGGTGTTTAAAATACTTTTCGGACCATTTACCTTTTACGAAACGTTCGTTTCCCCGTTGTAAGAATTCAAGAATTTCATCAGGTGTTAACTTTTGTTGTGCTTCTTTATCTAAGATGTTTACAAATTGCACTTGGTCACTCAGTTCATAGTGGTCTTTCACACCAACTAAATTCAATTGGATGTTTTTTTCTAAAGCCACTACTGATTTAAATTCCTCTAATACCTCTAAAATATCGTGATCAATAAAATTACAATTGGAGGCATCTACTATGAGTTTTGCATGATCAGGCAATGACCAAAGTGTGTCTTTGATGGAGGCCTTGTTTAAAAAGGAAACTTGATTTGGTAATTCAATCCGGATTGTTTCGCCGATATTTAAGTTTTCGGTTTCAACAGAAAATGGATTTTTATAATTATTTTTTAAGATAAAAATGAAACTAATACAAAGTCCAATTAGCACACCCGTTAATAAGTCTGTAAAAATAATGGCAAGAATGGTTGTGATAAAAGGTAAAAATTGGTAAAGGCCCTTTTTATATAATGATTTATACACTGAAAAGTTTGTGAGTTTGAAGCCAGTGACAACAAGTACCACTGCTAAAGAACAAAGTGGAATCAGATTCAATGAGGAACTTAGAAATAGAATACTCATGGCGAGTAAAACCCCATGAACCATTGTGGATAATTTTGTTTCTGCTCCTGCATAAATATTCACAGAACTTCTGACAATGACGGAAGTGATGGGAAGTCCGCCAATGAGCCCAGATAAACTATTCCCTACTCCTTGTGCCATTAGTTCACGGTTAGGTGATGAGAGTCTTTTGTGTGGGTCAATTCGTTCGACAGCATCTAGGTTCAGTAATGTTTCCAAGGTAGTGAATGTCGCAATGGTAAAGGCAAAATACCAAACTTCGGATTGGCCAATCATCGAAAAATTGGGAAAAACAAAAATACTCTCCCAGTTACTCACATTGGGAATTGTAACTAAATGTTTTTCTGTCAGATAAAATTCTGGTAAAAACTTTTTAAAAATCTGGTTCCAGATAATTCCGATGAGAATCACTAAAATCGGAGAAGGAATGTATCTAAGTTGTTCCCATTTTAATTTATCATACACAAACATCAGTGACAAAGAGATCGTAGAGATGGTCACTGCTCCCCAGGAAAAATATTTGTGTATGTTCAATAATTCTGAAAATGTATTTTCTCCATCCCTTTGGAAAAAAATAAAATCTTCTTCTGGATTGATATCAAATCCGACAGAGTGAGGAATTTGTTTGAGTATCAGGATGATCCCGATGGATGCAAGTAATCCTTGGATAACATTGGAAGGTACGTAATTTGCGATAAAACCAAGTCTTAAAATTCCAAGTCCTATCTGAATAAAACCTGCCAAAAATACAGACAATAAAAATGTTTGGTAATCGCCTAATGCAGTCGTTGCGGCAAGAACCAACGTAACAAGGCCAGCAGCAGGACCACTCACACTTGTTCTAGAATGACTAAGGAAACCAACAACAATTCCTCCAATGATACCAGAGATCACTCCTGATAATAATGGTGCACCACATGCAAGTGCGACACCTAAACAAAGAGGAAGAGCTACTAAAAATACAACGAGTCCAGAGGGAATGTCTTGTTTTAAATGGGAAAACATAACGGTCTAGAAACGGTATTTTCACTCGTATCCGTTGTCAAGGCGAATGGATGAAACCATTCAATTCTTGTGTAACAATTTGTTCGCCTGTACTGTAATTATTTTATGATCAAAGCCATATTACAACATCATCGATGTCATCTTCACTGATCACATGGCGAACTTTGTCTTCTGTAGTGAATGAGATCGAATGGATTGCAATTGAATCCCATAACTGGCTATAAACAAAGGGTCCAACATGGCATTTATAGATTGTATCAGGCATGATTGTTTTGGGAATCAAACAAATGAGTTCAGGAGTTTTCTGCTCATCTGGAATCAAAAATTGACGGTTTTGGTCACTGGCAAAAAATAGAATCTGAAATTTGTTAATCTTAATCTTTGTTAGGTTTTCGGTTTTGATAAAAAGCTGAAGTTCTTTTTTTTCCTTATTATGCCTGGGTTGGATGGAAACAAGGATGGGCAAACCTACCTCCCTTAGATACTCTTTTCTTGTATCTAAGTTGGTTTTAACACGAGTGGGACCACAACTAATGAAGACAAGGCATGTTACAAATAAGGGCAAATACAAGCGGTTTTGGATGAAAATTGTGGGAATGGGTTTTTTCCCTTGGCGAGTAAACAAACTTTGTTTATCCTATTTTGCCGAAGAAGGAACTCAATCCCTTTTCGTACTCCATTCCGTTTCTCTTCTGTATTGAGAAACAAACTCAATATCTCATTTTGACCCTGCCAAGATTTATGAATTTACGGAAAGTGGAATCTGTCTAAATCTGGACGTAATAGAAAAATTTACACCTATACTCTAACAGGAGCTCTTCAATGACGTTGAGTCTAGACTTCTTTCGATCCTCAATTGGAAAGAAGATCATAATGGCCATTACCGGATTTATCTGGTTTGGATTCGTGATCCTTCACATGGTCGGAAACCTTCAAGTTTTCCAAGGACCAGAAAAATTAAACACCTACGCAAAGTTTCTCAAAGATTTAGGACCCCTTCTTTGGGTAGCACGGATTGGACTCATCGTGGCTTTTTTTGGACACGTATGCACTGCCATTCTCCTGAAGTTTGAAAACAGTTCTGCGAGACCCGTCTCTTACGCAAAGAATACAACCATCCAGGCATCGTTCGCATCTCGTACGATGGCTTACAGTGGATTATTACTTTTAACCTTTCTTGTTTACCATTTAGCTCACTTTACATTGGGTTATACCAACCCTGAGCACTACACTCACGAATACATTCTAAAGAATGGTGATGTAGTGCATGATGTGTATGCAATGGTAATCCTTGGTTTCCAAGACCCAACAATTGCAATTAGTTATATTGTTTTTATGGTTTTCCTTGCGTTACATTTTTCCCATGCATTGGGTTCCATGTTACAAACACTTGGGATTCTTGCCCCAAAACACAATCCCACAATTCAAAAAATATCCACAGGACTTGGGCTCCTCGTTTTTGTTGGAAATTGTTCCATGCCACTCTCGATTTTACTCGGGTATGTTCGCTAAGGGGTTTTAGGAGAGAATATGAAATTAGATTCAAAAATACCATCAGGCCCATTAGAACAAAAATGGGACAAACACAAACAAGATATTAAATTAGTCAATCCAGCTAACAAACGTAAATACAAAGTAATTATTGTAGGAACAGGTCTTGCTGGTGCATCCGCTGCAGCAACTCTTTCCGAACTTGGTTACCAAGTATCCGTATTTTGTTTCCAAGATAGCCCAAGACGAGCTCACTCCATTGCGGCACAAGGTGGAATCAATGCTGCAAAGAACTACCAAAACGACGGTGACTCTGTTTACAGATTGTTTTATGACACTGTAAAAGGTGGGGACTTCCGTGCTAGAGAAGCTAACGTATATCGTTTGGCACAAGTATCTACAAACATCATTGACCAATGTGTGGCACAAGGTGTTCCGTTTGCCCGTGAATATGGTGGAACTCTCTCCAACCGTTCGTTTGGTGGAGCCCAAGTTTCTCGTACGTTTTATGCAAAAGGCCAAACTGGCCAACAGTTACTCCTTGGTGCTTACTCTGCTCTAGAAAAACAAATCTCTCGTGGTGCGGTGAAAATGTACGCAAGAACAGAGATGTTAGAGTTAGTGCTTGTTGATGGCCATGCCAAAGGGATTGTCGTTCGTGATTTAGTAACGGGTGAAATTTCTTCTCATGCTGGGGATGCGGTGATTTTGGCTTCCGGTGGTTACGGAAACGTTTTTTACCTTTCTACCAATGCAAAAGGTTCCAACGTAACAGCAACTTACCGTGCATATAAAAAAGGGGCAGCGTTTGCAAACCCTTGTTACACTCAAATCCACCCAACTTGTATCCCACAATCGGGAGACTACCAATCGAAGCTCACTCTGATGTCGGAATCCCTTCGAAATGACGGACGTGTTTGGGTTCCAAAGAAAAAGGATGACCTTCGCCCTCCTCACGAAATCCCAGAGGAAGAAAGAGATTATTACCTAGAAAGAAAATACCCTTCTTACGGTAACCTTGCTCCTCGTGATATTTCATCGCGTTCTGCAAAAGAAGCGTGTGACAATGGTCTTGGTGTAGGCCCAAAAGTTGGGGACAAACGCCTTGGTGTGTATTTGGATTTTTCTGATTCCATCAAACGATTGGGAGAAAATGTCGTTGCTGACCGTTACGACAACCTCTTCCAAATGTATGAGCGCATCACGGGAGAGAACCCATACAAAGTGCCAATGCGAATTTACCCTGCGGTTCACTACACGATGGGTGGCCTTTGGGTGGATTATAACCTCATGTCCAATATCCCTGGCCTTCATGTTCTTGGAGAAGCAAACTTCTCTGACCATGGTGCGAACCGTTTAGGAGCATCCGCTCTGATGCAAGGTCTTGCCGATGGATACTTTGTGATTCCTTATACAATTGGTGATTATTTTGCCAAAGAAGGAGCCAAAAACATTTCCACAGACCGCCCTGAATTCAAAGAAGCGGAAGCTCGTGTTCGTGAAATGACAAACAAATTCCTCTCTATCAATGGTAATAAAACACCAGATGATTTCCATAGAGCACTTGGAAAGATCATGTGGGACCAATGTGGTATGGCAAGAAACGAAAAAGGCCTAAAAGATGCTTTGAAAAAAATCCCTGAACTCCGTGAGGAATTCTGGAAAAATGTAAAAGTTGCAGGTTCTGGTTCGGAACTCAACCAAGAGTTAGAAAAAGCAGGTCGTGTTGCTGACTTCTTAGAATTTGGTGAATTGATGTGTCTTGATGCACTCACTAGAGAAGAATCTTGTGGTGGTCACTTCCGCGAAGAACACCAAACGGAAGATGGCGAAGCAAAACGTAACGATGATAAATTCTGCCACGTATCGGCTTGGGAATACCAAGGAGAAGGAAAAACTCCAGTAGAACACCGAGAAAAACTCGAATACGAAAACATCCACTTAGCCGTAAGGAGCTACAAATAATGGATTCAATGAAGTTACACCTTAAAGTTTGGAGACAAAAAGACAAAAACGACAAAGGTCGTATGGTCAGTTACGAGGCAAACAACGTAAATGAACATATGTCTTTTTTGGAAATGCTTGATGTTGTGAACGACGGCCTCATCAAAAAAGGAGAAGACCCTATTGCTTTCGACCATGACTGTCGCGAAGGAATTTGTGGGTCTTGTTCTATGGTGATCAACGGTGTTCCTCATGGTCCAGAAAAAGGAACCACCACTTGCCAATTGCACATGCGTAAGTTCAAAGATGGTGATACTGTTGTGATAGAACCTTGGCGTGCAAAAGCTTTCCCTGTGACAAAAGACTTAGTTGTGGACAGATCTGCTTTTGATCGTATCATCCAAGCGGGTGGTTATGTGAATGTAAACACAGGTGGAGCTCCAGACGGAAACGCACTTCCGATTCCAAAAGTGGATGCGGACCTTGCGATGGACGCGGCTACTTGTATCGGATGCGGTGCTTGTGTTGCTGCTTGTAAAAATGCATCGGCAATGTTATTTGTTTCGGCAAAGGTTTCTCACCTAGCTCTTTTACCACAAGGTGTTGTGGAGAAAAAAGAAAGAGTTCGTAAAATGGTAAGTGCAATGGACAAAGAAGGATTTGGAAATTGTACAAACCAATACGAGTGTGAGGCTGCATGCCCGAAAGAAATTTCGGTTAATTTTATCACACGTCTGAACAGAGAATACATTTCCAGCTAAACCACTGGAATTGTTCTCTTGAAAGAAAAAACCCGGAAATCAATCTCCGGGTTTTTTTATGCCAAAATTTACACCTTGAAGAGTTTGTTATTTGTTTTTTGGAATACTTTCATCGTTTCCAATTCTTTCGAAAACAATTTAAGGATATATTCTGCACGTTCTTTGTCTTCTCCTTTGAGAGAAGTGAGATATGTTGATGACTTTGTTTTGATGTCTTCAGCTACCACAAAATTTCGTTGGATCAATGCCTGTTGTCCTTTTGTTAAAAATGCATAAAATTTTTCTAACGGATGTATTGTTTCATCTTTCAGGATTTTATCGAGTAAAGGTTCAACCAGTTGGTCGTTATTTGGATCTTCGTCCATTAAATACAAATTTGCTAAACTAAGTAGTTTTCCCTCTTCCTTGTATTCAGTTTCCTTTTTAACCGAATATAAATCCTCAAAATATACAAAGCGATTGGATTTAACCTGACAAATGGTCGCCAATTGTTTTTGGAAATCACTCGTATCAATCTTATTCGTCTCTACATTAAAATTGGTAACAACAAGGAAGAGTAAATCTCCCTCTTTTTCGATATAACGAAATCCAATGATGAGATCTGCATCTTTCTCAAACCCAGGTAAATAAATTTGATTCGGGTGTTCTTTGGAAGCATGAGTGATCATAAAATCCACCATGGATTCAATTTCACTTGGTGAAAAATCCAACTTCAAATGTCGGAAAATTCGCATTTCCAATATATGACTTAGGTAATATGGATTCGTTTCAGTAGGAAAAGGAACATTATTGACTGATACCCGAAACCGAATGTCATAAGGAGGATTTGATTCGGAATGGATCGGAACAATCAGCGTGAAGGTGAAAAAAATAACTAATAATACCAGACGTTGTTTCATAGAGGCCTCAATTCGTATCGATTAGAATAAGGAGTCATCTAACAAAGTCAACAAATCCTTTTTTGGAATGGGTTCGTCCTTCGAAAAGAGTGATTGGAAATGGGTTAAAAATTGCACCTCTTTCCCTCGTTTTTTCCTTCCTTGGACCAAGGTTTCCATTCGTTCCAAGATTGCGTCTCTGAGTAAACTTCGTGAATTTCTCTGAAAACTTTGATCCTCCTCCGAAAGATGTTTTTCGTCTTGGATGGATTCCCCATTTGAGATTTGTTCGTTTCTTATGGATAACAAAGAATACAGCCGAAATCGTTCGATGGCTTGGAACTGATTGGAAAGTTGGTCTTCGTGGCCACCATACCGAACGAGAAGGTTTTCTTCTAATAGGCCAATTTTGAATTGTTTTAGGAGGATTCGATTCCATAAATCATAGTCCTCACAGATTTTCATCTCCTCTCGAAAGGTTCCCACCATCTCCCAAGTTTTTTGATGAGCCATAAAACTGGAACAAGTGACCATACAAATTTCTAAGGATTCTTTTAAAAAATGACCCGAAAGTTTTTGGTATTTTCCCTTTGGTTCGAGGAGATTTCCCTTTTTATTCCACACTTCCTTGGTTTGGGAAAACAGAATTTCTGGATGCTCATTATGGAATTGGATTTGTTTGGTTAGTTTTTCTGGATACCACTCGTCATCAGAATCTAACAACGAGATCCACTCTCCCACCGATTTCCCAATCCCAAAATTACGTGCATGGCTCACTCCCCTATGTTCTGTTTGGTGGATTTGGATCGACTTACTGTAGCGACCAAAGGATTGGATGTTTCGTTTCCAACTGGGAAGATTCGCCAAAAGAAAGGACCAAGTATTGTCCGTTGAACCATCATCGATGATATGGAGTTCCCAATGGGGGTATGTTTGAGCTAAAACAGATTGGATGGCACGTTCTACCAGATGTTGTCTGTTATGCGTCGGTAATACGATTGATATGAGTGGAGTTTTTGTGCTCATGATGGTTTCTGCCGCGAA
This sequence comes from Leptospira paudalimensis, assembly GCF_026151345.1. Taxonomy (NCBI): domain Bacteria; kingdom Pseudomonadati; phylum Spirochaetota; class Leptospiria; order Leptospirales; family Leptospiraceae; genus Leptospira; species Leptospira paudalimensis. Next base: position 1,760,341 of record NZ_JAMQPR010000001.1, on the reverse strand, counting down.
TGTACTAAATCTAAGTGTTGGATTTGTCCTCCTTGGTGGAGGTAATACAAAGGAAGTTTCGGATCAACTTCGTTTGATCGTTTTTCCTTTGTTAGGATGTGGTGAACGGATTTCGCACTATAAATGGGTTCCAATAGGACTTGGTTTTTTTGGTAATACTCCACGATCCAATTTTCTAAAAAAGGATTTTGTTTCCCAAACCGAATTGTTTGTTTCCTTTGTCGTTTCGAGTTTTCGTTTAATCCATAGGTGGTTTCAGGTATCGAAGGATCATTACCTGCGATTTCAATCAGATTCCCATCACAGATGGGGATTTGTTTTAATCCAAGTTTTGTTTGTAATTCACTTGTTTTGTCTAACCATGTTGTTTTGGATTCACCAACCAACACAGCTTGGACATAAATGGAAGATTCGTGAAAATGATCATAAGCAGATAAAAAACTCACTCCAGATCCGATTTCCATCTGCAGGATGGCTTTTGTTGTTTGTGATGAGTTTGTTTTATTTCTTTCACCAAGGTCCAACAGGATATCTTCCTCCAGATCCTGCCAAAATCGGGAGAGACCAAGAATTTGGCCTGGATGGACTCCAAATTCGGGTAAAGAAATTCCATCGAAGGTTTGACTCCTTACATTAAATGCCTCCAAGGCAAGGGAGCGATTCGCATAACATTGGAACCTGTGAGAATGATTTCTCACCAAACGTTCGTTGTAAGTTTTTAGATTTGGATTTTTTGTGTAAGTGATGGTTTCGACAAAAAAACCAGAGAATCTCAAGATAGAAGTAAAACTTGCAAGGTAATTTCCATGAATCGTACCCCAAAGGAGAATCCGTTTAGTTCCCTTTTTTTTGGCATCACTGATAATGCCAAAAACCTTTCGCCATTTAGTCCCAAACCCAAAAGGAAGTAGGTCATCGCGGATCATTGTAAAATCGGCGAGTTTGGTCATTCGAATCGGAAGATCTGGATAACCATGGGGAAACATCAATTTTGAATGGTACTCTACTTCCATATAAAAATCAAAAAAGGTTCGTTAGGCGATAAAAAAAAGTTTTACAAGTTCTTTCTTTGGAAGGAATCAAAAACTCAGACTGTGCCTTAAAACGATATAGGCACAATGGAACGTTTAGTCTCCTGTTTTGAGAATGGATAAAAAGGCTTCTTGTGGGATTTCCACATTTCCAATTTGTTTCATTCTCTTCTTCCCTTCTTTTTGTTTTTCGAGGAGTTTTTTCTTACGAGAAATATCACCACCGTAACATTTTGCGGTTACGTTTTTACGAAGAGCAGAGATACTTTCACGAGCTACTACTTTTGACCCAATCGCCGCTTGGAGTGGAATCATAAATTGGTGGCGAGGGATGAGGTCTTTTAGTTTTTCAATGATGACCCTGCCTCTTTCTTCTGCCTTGGATTTATGCACAATGGAAGATAGTGCATCCACTGGTTCCCCATTCACAAGGATGTCCATTCGTACAAGTTTTGAATCACGGTAACCCACTTCTTCATAATCAAGTGAGGCATAACCTTTAGTGTAGGATTTTAACTTGTCATAAAATTCGAAGATCAATTCCGCTAAGGGAAGTTCGTAGGTTAACTGCAATTTGTCTTTGGATAAATACACAGTATCCATGTGGATCCCACGTTTTTCGATCACGAGGGACATGATATTTCCTACATAGGATTCTGGGGCAATGATTGTCGCTTTGACAAAAGGTTCTTCTGATTTTCCAATGAGAATGGGGTCTGGCCATTTACTTGGGTTGTCCACTTCAATCACATCGTCTTTGGTTGTTGTGATGCGAAATTTTACCGATGGTGCCGTTGTGATGAGGGCAAGGTTAAATTCCCTTTCCAAACGTTCTTGTACGATCTCCATATGAAGGAGTCCAAGATACCCTACACGGAAACCAAATCCTAGGGCTGCAGAATTTTCCCTTTCAAAGGTAAGAGCAGAGTCATTTAACTTTAGTTTTTCGATCGCATCTACAAGTGCATCAAAGTCTTCCCCATTGATGGGAAATAGTCCCGCAAAAACCATTGGTTTTGCGTCCTTAAACCCTTTTACGTCTTCTGCGGTTTGGCGATTAGCATGAGTGATGGTATCTCCCGTTTTCGCATCTCCCATTTTTTTCATACCGGCGACGACATACCCTACATCCCCTGCTTGGAGTTCTTCGCAAGCCACCATGGAAAGCCTATTGATCCCCACTTCCGTCACTGTAAACTGGCGACCAATGTTCATCATGTGGATCATCTCTCCTTTACGAAGTTTTCCATCATATAACCGAACTTTGGCGACAACACCCATATAGGTATCAAAAAAAGAATCGTAAATGAGTGCTTTCAGTGGAGCATCCACATCCCCAACCGGTGGTGGAAGTAGGTAACAAATGGCTTCGAGTACTTCCTGGACATTTAGGCCCGTTTTTGCTGAAATCGGAATTGCCTCTTCTGGGTTCAAGCCAAGTGACTCTTCGATCATGAGTTTGCATTTATCAATGTCTGCAGAAGGAAGATCAATTTTATTGATGACAGGGATGATGCGAAGGTCTAGGTCCATCGCAAGGTATAGGTTCGCAAGTGTTTGGGCTTCGACTCCTTGGCTTGCATCTACAATGAGGAGAACCCCTTCGCAAGCAGCAAGAGAACGTGACACTTCGTACGTAAAGTCGACGTGGCCCGGAGTATCAATTAAATTCAGATGGTAGACGTTTCCGTCTTTAGCATGGTAGTCGAAAGAAGCATTGTTTGCTTTGATCGTGATCCCACGTTCCCTTTCGATGTCCATGGAATCGAGGATTTGGTCTTTTTTCGTACGTTGGTCCGTGACAAGACCAATCTCAAGCAAACGATCCGCCAGAGTGGACTTTCCATGGTCGACATGGGCGATGATGGAAAAATTGCGGGTGAATTTTTGGCGTTCGTTCACGGTTCCCTCTTCTTTTTAAGTCATTTTCCTGGAACGAGGCTCTTTGTCGAAAAAGTTTATTGTCAGAGGCTTAAAATTCCTAAGACTGGAAGGAAATTATCCCTTAGGAGAAACAATTCCCGATGTCCCAAAAAGATAGCATACGTTCCGTCAAAGCCCGTGAAATTATGGATTCCAGAGGAAATCCAACCGTTGAAGTGGATGTCACTTTGGAAGACGGTTCGTTTGGTCGTGCGGCGGTTCCCTCTGGGGCATCCACTGGTGAACACGAAGCTGTAGAACTTCGTGACGGTGACAAAAAAAGATACTCTGGAAAAGGAGTATTAAAAGCAGTCGATAACGTTAATTCTAAAATTTCAAAATCCATTCTTGGTCTCTCTGCGACAAACCAACTCCTCGTTGATGGAACGATGATCTCTCTCGATGGAACTTCCAATAAATCGAAGTTAGGTGCCAATGCAATCTTAGGTGTGTCAATGGCAGTCGCAAAAGCGGCGGCAGCACATTCTGGTCTTCCTCTTTACCGTTATATCGGCGGAACATTCGCTCGTGAACTTCCCGTACCTATGATGAACATCATCAATGGTGGAGCCCATGCAGACAACAACATCGACTTCCAAGAATTTATGATCCTTCCCGTATCCGCTCCTAACTTTCGTGAGGCACTTCGTATGGGTGCGGAAGTGTTCCATAGCCTAAAAACAGTGTTAAAAGGCAAAGGACTCAACACTGCAGTTGGTGATGAAGGTGGATTTGCTCCGAACCTGACTAGCAACAGCGAAGCCATCGAAGTGATCCTCACTGCGATTGAAAAAGCCGGGTACAAACCAGACCTCGATATCAAAATTGGTCTCGATTGTGCTGCTTCTGAGTTTTATGATGAGAAAAAGAAAAAGTATGTTCTCAAAGCCGAAAAAAAACCAGAGAAGACTGCCGAAGAACTCGTAGAATACTACTCAAATTTAGTGTCCAAGTATCCGATCATTACCATGGAAGACGGTCTGGATGAAAACGATTGGACAGGCTGGAAAAAACTTTCCGAAAAACTGGGGAAAAAGATCCAACTTGTGGGGGATGATTTGTTCGTAACCAATATCACAAAACTCTCAAAAGGGATCGAAAAAGGGATTGGTAACTCCATTCTCATCAAAGTGAACCAAATTGGAACTCTCACAGAAACTCTCAGTGCGATCGAAATGGCAAAAAAAGCCCAATACACTGCTGTTGTGTCTCATAGATCGGGAGAAACCGAAGATGCAACGATATCCCATATTGCCGTGGCGACCAACTCAGGTCAGATCAAAACGGGTTCCTTAAGCAGAACGGACAGAATTGCAAAGTACAACGAACTCCTTCGTATCGAAGAAGAACTCGGGAAAAATGCAACATACAGCGGAGTAGGTACGTTTTACAACCTAAGATAAAATGACAGCAACCAAAGCCTCTCTTCTCTTAACCTATGTTTGTGCTTGTCTCTACCTCGGACTTTTGTCCGAGTCGGGGGTTGCGGAACGTATGCGTTTAGAAAAAGAACTCACGAATCTCAATGCAGAGGTGGAGAGGCTTGTGGTTGAAAACCAAGGGCTTGAAGAAAAGGAAAGGTTACTCAAAAATGATGCCTATGCCTTGGAACAAGAAGCCCGAAAGTACTACTTACTTTCAGAAACAGCACATGTGCTAAAATTTGAAGAATTTCCAGAGAAAACTGGTGCGAAACCAAAGGCTCTTCCTACTTCCATCCGTGAAGCGGGTTTAGGTGGCGAATGGAAAGAACCACCTCTCTTTTTGTTACGATTCTTTTTTATTTCTTTTAGTGTTTTCCTGATTCTAGGTGTGTACTACAAGCTGAAACGCTTGCCTCATACGTCTAACCAGAAAAGACTGAACTAATATGCCAGAAGAAGAAACACCAGAAAAAGAAATCACCGAAACCATCCAAGACCTCATTAGCGACAAAAACATGGGAAAGAAGTTCCTGGAAAAACGGAAAATCTTTCTCTGGGGTCCTGTCACTGACGAATCCTCCAAGGAACTAACAGCCAAACTCATGTATTTAGAGATGGTTGATCCTGGAAAACCAATTACATTTTATATCAATAGCCCTGGTGGTGTTGTCACCTCAGGACTTGTCGTGTATGACACGATGCAAATGATTTCCTCTCCCGTACACACAGTTTGTATGGGTATGGCAGCTTCAATGGGATCCATTCTCCTCATTGGTGGCAAAAAAGGAAATCGTTACATATGGCCTAATGGTCGTGTGATGATCCACCAACCATCGATTGGTGGGCAAATCCAAGCTCCTGCAACGGATTTACTCATCCATGCACAGGACATAGTCAAAACCAAAGAAAAACTCAATCAGATGTTAGCGGAAGCTTGTGGAAAATCCTACGAACAATTGGTGGAAGACACTGATCGCGATTATTATATGGATGCAGAACAAGCACTTGCTTATGGCATCGTTGATAAGATCGTAAACACAATTGACGTCGTCTAACAAAGAGTTTAAACCTAGAAGATTTTTAGAAGGTCGTCACCTTCAAACTGTCTACAATGTACTGTTTCCTCCAGACAATGCACTGGAGGATGAGTATTATTCAGAAAGTATCCTCATTCCCACAAACGATGGGTCTGGGGATATACTTTGGCTTGAACACAACCCCCCTCTTTCCCAAATCCGAAAACACGCTTCTGCTTGGAATGGATCCTACATCATGCTCGTACATGGTATGGAAGGAAGTTCCGAATCCCATTATATGGTAAGTGTGGGAAAGGAAGCTCTTAACCGAGGTTATGGGGTGATTCGTATGAACCTTCGGAATTGTGGTAGAGGTTTAGGCCTTGCAAGAAAGCCATATAATGCTGGTCAGTCGGAAGATATCGAAGCAGTATTGAAATACATATATAAACATTTTTCGAGATCCATTTTGGTTTCAGGGTTTTCCTTATCCGCCAATATGGTCTTAAAGTTTTTTGGAGAAAAGAGGGAACATTATGCGAAAGCCTTTACGGCAACTTCCCCTCCCTTGGATTTAAAACGGAGTTGTGATTTTATTGATTCTCGTGCTGGGAATTTTTACAGAGACCATTTTTTGGAGACAATGAAGGAAAAGGTCTCCGCAGGGATCTATGATTTGACTGAAAAACAGAAGGAACAGGTCCTTCGTAGTAAGTCGTTTTTTGATTTTGATGATTTTTTTACGGCACCAATCTCTGGTTATACGAATGTTTTGGAATATTACAATATTTGTTCCAGTTTAAAATATTTACCGGGGATCAAACTCCCTGGACTCATTGTCCATGCGGATGATGATCCCGTTGTACCTTCCGAAGTATGGCATGAAATTCGTTGGAAGTCCTTTCCGATGTTACAGACAGTACTAACGGAAAAAGGTGGGCATGTGGGTTTTATCAGCGATCCATCTCCTGATAATCCAGAAGGTCGCTGGTTACCCAAGATACTTCTCGATTTTTTTGATTCCAAAATCTAATCTCATTAATGAAATACAATAGAACGTAGGATGGTTTGTGATGCGTGACCTTTTAAAAGAATGTTTATCGGAAGAATCTGGGTTTGTTGAGTTACGTTACCACCACAAAGAAAGTCGTTCCTTTTTTGCAGAACGAGGGCGTGTGGAATCCACTGCTTTACGGAAACGCACTGGCGTTGGAGTTCGAGTATTAGAATCAGGAACTTGGGGATTTGCTTCTACAAGTGAAGTCACAAAAGCCGCTATCCAAAACGCGATCCAAATCGCAAAAAAAGCAGCTAGGCTGTCCTCTGCCCTTCGCAAAGATAAAATCCCAAATTTACCAAAGGCTAATTTTGCAGTTGGCGACTTTATTGGAAAAGGGATTGAAGACTTTCGTTCTCGTTCTGTGGAAGAAAAATTAAAAATGGTCCTGGATATCCAAAACGAAGCGACGCGAAATTCCACCAAACTGCAGTCAGTTGGTTGTGGGTATTCTGAAATTTATGAAGAAAAATCCATTGTCACTACAGATGGAGCAGATAGTTTTTTTAGTTTGGTAAGACCAGAGTTTCGTGTGTCTGCTGTTGCCAAAGAAGATGGAAAATTGGAATCAGGTTCTCATTCGATCGGTGTCACTGGTGGTTGGGATTGTTTGTTTCGAAGCCAATCCCCTTCTCAAATTTCGGAAGAAGCCTGTAAAACCGCTGTGGATTTACTTTCCAGTGAACTCCCACTTGGCGGTTTATCCACTGTTATCCTGAGTCCTTCCATTGTGGGACTACTTGTCCATGAAGCAATTGGACACACCGTAGAGGCTGATTTTGTTCTCTCAGGTTCTGTTGCCCAAGGGAAAATTGGGCACCGAGTTGGATCCGACTTAGTGACGTTATGTGATTCTGGTTCCTCAGAATTTTATGAAGGAGCTGGTGGAACCATCCCTGTGGATGATGAAGGTGTGATTCCAACCAATACTGTCATAATCAAAAATGGAATTCTTTCCTCCTATCTTCATAACCGTGAAACTGCAGAACGTTTTGGTGTGTCACCAACTGGTTCGGCAAGAGCTTGGGAATATGGAGATGTTCCTCTCATTCGTATGCGGAATACATTTTTACTCCCTGGAGATTCTAGTTTAGAAGAGATGATTGCAAACACCAAAGATGGGTATTACCTAGATGGAGCTAAAAACGGCCAAGCAGATGCGACTGGTGAGTTTATGTTTGCCGTACAAAAAGCATATCGAATCCAAAACGGAAAAATCACGAGTTTATTAAAAGGGGTAACTGTTTCGGGTCTTGCCTTTGATGTTTTGCAAAATGTGGACATGGTTTCCAAAGAATTTAAATGGGATTTGGGATCGGGCCACTGCGGGAAAGGACAACCAGCAAAAGTGGATGCCGGTGGACCTTATGTTCGCACAAAAGTTTTATTAGGTGGTAAATAATGGATCGTGGTGCGATAGAAAAACGTTTAAACGACCAAAAAGATTTACTTACCAATTTAATTTCGAAAGCTAAATCCAATGGAATCGAACAAGTAGAGATTTATTCCAGTTATGGGTATTCAGAGGATGTGAGTTTAGAAAAAAACGATCTTAATAACTGTACAGCAACGGAAGAAAATATGTTTGGGATCCGTGTGATCCACGAAGGAAACCAAGGGTTTCTCATTTCCAATCACATCCCTAGTTTGTATACATCGATCGAAGAAGCCTATCAATTGGCAAAAAGCCAGTCCACTCCTGATCCTGATTTAGTTTTACCAGAACCACGACCACTCACAAACCAATTTGATTCCTATGATAGTTCCCTTGATACAATGGGAATAGAAGACCTCGTTTCCTATGCAAAAGAAGCACTTGGTTGGCGAAGTGATTTGTATGATAAAATCAATATTGATTCTGGTGATTTTTCGCTTAGCAAAGGTTATAAGTTAATTGTATCTTCTAAGGGTGTGATGGCCCATGAACTTGGGGCAGAACTTTCTGCATCTGTTATGGGGATGGGTGTGGATGGAGATCTCGTTGGAAGTTTTGACTATGATTCTGCAAGTGGTTTTACTAAAGACCAATTCCAGTCACTTTGGAAAAAAGCATTCCATAATTTCGGAGATAAATGTATGGGAGCCTTGTATGCAAAACCTACAACTGGGTTCCAAGGTAAAGTTTTACTCCCTCCAGATGCCGTGTATTCTTTTTTCCTAGGGCTATTTATTGGTTCCTTGAATGGGACTAGTTTACGAAAAGGGAAATCAAAAATGGCTGGAAAAATGGGCGAAAAAGTTGCTTCTTCGTTACTTTCCATTTGGGATGACCCAACAAACAAAGGTTTTATGGGATCGACTGGTTTTGACAGAGAAGGAATGCCAACCACTTTCAAAAAAGTTTTAACAGAAGGAGTTCTCGAGTCTTATTTTTATAATACATATGAAGCTAAAAAAGCCAATCTTTCGATTTCCAATGGATGTGCGACCGGTGGTGCCCAAAGCCTCCCTGGGTGTGGACCAAAACAATTACAAATCGCTCCAGGAAATGCAAACAAAGATGAGTTTTTTAAACTGCCAGGCAAAACACTTTTTGTGAATCGAATCTCAGGCACAAAAGATGGAGCATCGGGAGATTTTTCTGGTGTTGTCAAAGGTGGTTACCTCTTAGAGGGAGGTGAAAAAATTCCCGTACGCGAAGTTCAAATTGTAGGAAATGCATTTGATGCTTTAAATCAAATTGAAGCGATTGCAAAAGAAGGAGAACTCATTGGCGAATCCTCATTTGTTCCTTATATGTTACTCGATGGATTTACAATTACAGGTGTGATGGAAAACTAAACATGCCTCAAGAGATTTTAGAAAGACCTGCTGGTGCATCATTTTTTCTCATCGTATCTTACGAGAATGAAGATACCCTGTTTGAATTAAAAAATTTAAGCGAAAAACGTTTTTCTAAAATTCTCTATGAGTCATTAGTATTGCCAAGATGGATTCCCGATGAATCGGAACGAGAGTTCGCTTACCCTGGTCGTTTTACAAAAGTTTTGTCTTTCAAACAACGGATCCATAGAGAAGAAATTGTTGAGAAAAAAAAAGACTGTTTGGAATTCCAAACCCTCCTACAAAAAAAAGATTTAAGTACTTTATTGGTTCCTGGATATGTTACTTCACATAACATTGTGATTGCGAAGTCTAAAGATGATTTCCACCGTATGTATTTATTCCAAGGAGTTTATGCGGAAACAGTGTATCATTTTTCTAGAGGGATATTACAACCCCTACCTTCTACTCAGAATTATTTCAAAGAAAAAGAGGTAGTTTATTTTTTTAATACTCTTAGGGAATCGTATGAGTTTAATAAATTTAAATCTTAACCAAACAAATTCGATTTGGAACAAATCACATTTTTTCTCTGTTCTGATTCTATCTATTTTGTTTTTATCCCAATGCATTTTGTCAGAAGACAAGGGATTTCAGTTTTGCGATAATTTTAATGATGAATTGAAATGTATAGAACCAAAAACAGAAAACGATATCGTTTTTTTGGATCAAACTAAATTCAAAAAAGAAAATCCAACGTATGAAGATTTTGGCAATTTTCTCTATTTTACAGCCAGAGAAACACCAGGGTTTCGAATGGTTTTAGATTCACCATGGAATGGTAAAACGTCAGAAGAGTTTCGTAGTGAATACAATGCTTATTTAGTTTATGGCAAT